>JAVVVP010000009.1:0-48891 GCA_036652575.1 Bacteroidaceae bacterium | reverse complement strand
GACCATTAATACCCATGCGCATATCTGCTAGATTTTGTGCCATTACAATATGGTTGTTCTCATTCAAATTAAACATGTTCTTTTTGGTCGCAAAGTTTGCAAACAAAAAGAAGATCTAAAGGTTGGTTCTTTTCGGATGGATACTTTGTAGTGACGAAACTAGCATAAGAAATAGGGCTCGATAACTGATTTAATCAGCTATCGAGCCTTATTTCTTATGCTATCCCATTTTTATCGGACAGCTATATTCTTAGATTAGTTCGGGATGTTTGGAGTATCGTATTTAGGAATCGAAATTGTCGCAATCTCATGAACCATATTTGGAGTCATTTCCTTTAAGCCCATAGCTTCCATATCCGTTTTAAATTCATCTTTCATATCCTTAAGCATACAATAGTACTTAGACCCATAGTCGTCGATATGTAAAGCCACTAGACGCAGGAAGCCCCATTGCTCAAAGTAAGGATACAGATTATAACCTGTTATCTTAGATGCTTTACGAATATAATTAAAGATATAAGGCACACTATTTTGCCATCTAGAACTTGATTCGGATACATATTTTTGAGTAATCCAACAAGATTTTGGATGTTGAGAAGCTAGAGTTGCAAAACGTCCAGGTTTCGCATTTTGTGCCCCTGCTATTAGTTCATACTTATCTGCACCAACATCCGTTTTACGTAAAGCCTCATATAAATCAGGCGTATAGTCAGGGAAACCACTTTGAGAGAAATAACAATGAAGCATAAAGAATGGAGCCAGATTTTGCTCTACATAACATTCATTGATAGAAGCGGCACGATCTGCCCCAAATGTTTCATCTGTCTGTGAATGAACAAGAGAGTCTTTCATCGCTTCTGCCATTGCCTGAATTTTAGGATTCCATCCAAATGGGCTATTGGCTGATTGACTCATTGTATATGCTTCTTTACGATTTTGGCTTATTTTTCCTTTGCCCACATTTCCATCATTACCATCGTTTAGATAGATCTTACGAGCGATAGCCCAATTGTCTATTATCCGTTGACCTTTATATCCCATGTGCAAGACGTTGTAGCAAGAATTCATATTATTAGAACTTTCGCTTAATCCCGCCCAACAGAAATAAGGCTGCATTTGATGTTGATGTCCCCATTCGTGAGAGAGTCCCCAAACTACGTCGTCATCATGTTTCATGATATTCTCAGGAGAACAGCTACGGTTCTCTACATCAAACATAAAGGAAACGCCAAAACTACCTTGGAACATATAGTAAGAGTAATTTACATAAGCCATTGTCTTATTCTTTGGTATTCTATTATACTTTTCGAATCCAAGAAGACGATGTTCCCACGCAATAAGGGTATCTAGCACATTAAGGTATCTACGATAAGCCGCATTCTTATTTTCGTCTTTTGCATAGGCCTTAAGACCTTTAACGGTCCAAACGGAATGAACCTTTGAACCAAAACAATCGATACAGCCATAAGAAGCCTTGTTTAATATTTGCTGCATCTCAGCATTCGTTTTTTCAGGAGAAAGATAGCCATTCTCGATGCCATTAACGAAGTGAACTTTCACATCACCATAAGCATCTGGATTTGTTGCGTCATAATACGTAATGTAAGCAAGTGCATTTTTCAAAGAACCTCTATCAATAAGATTTGTACCATTTTTCAAAGGGTAAGATTCTTCAGTAGGACCTCCTCCAGAAGGATTTTTGTCTCCGTTTGCTTTAGAAGCATTGTATTCTTCTGACTTATCCCAACCAATCACGCGCAATCCCAATGATTTACCATCTGGAATTCCTGAAACTGCAATAAGAGCTTTCCCTGGTTCCATCATAATACCTGTTACACCTTGAATTTGATCATACAATTTTCCTGGTGTATTCCATTCTTCGGAAAGTGTTTGTGGCGCTAACAAACAAGAATACGTGTTCACACGATAATTTTTACTATACGTACCATCAAGCAACTGTTGTGCTAAAATTTTCACAAATGGATTTGTAAGCGTATCCACAACTGCTTGCGTTACGCTAGGGGTAAGTTCTGAAAAAGAGTTATCTGTAAATACAGCATAATCGCTTTCAAGTTCAACAATCGTAAAGAATTGCATTTCTGCACATGCAACATAAGAACCTTCGCCACCTTCGCTATTTCCGCCAGTTTTTACCTCGAACTTAACGTCTACGACATTGTCAAATCCTTTTTTACCAAGATCAATTCTTGATGCCGTACCAGATTTTTCGAAATTATAATTTCCAAGAAAACGATAATTTGCGTCACCTTGTAATTTATAGGAAATAGAAAATTCTCCAAAGTTTCCATTTGATCCATTTGAGCGTGGTATGTAATTGATATAATCAATATGGTTATTACCTTCAAAAGTATATGTAAGTATGGCAGGATTCTCAGGCGTTACATCGTGAACAGACCACTTGCTATGATAGAGCGTATTAACATCATTGTCTATCATATTCAATGCTGAATAACCATTTTGATGGTTGTTGTCTGTTGCACTTTTTACTTTTATTTGATTGTCACCCGTGACATATTCAGCGGCGCCATTACGACTCTGTACGATGGTAAGAATCTGATTCCGTTTGCCCATTTTAAACGTAACTGTAGCGGTTCTAGCTGAGGGACCTACATTCGTTTTAACGGTTAAATAAGCATTGTTTTTTAACTTTTTTACACTGAGCCAACTATCAGAAGTTGTAACGGAATAGTCGACATTTGACAACACATCTAAACAGATTGTTTGTGCTTTATATCCCACGTTTTTCGTTGAGCGTGGAAACAGTACTAAAGCTGCGTCTTTGTTAGGCAACTGCACTTGTGCACATACTGGCACGAAGCAGAAAGCCAAAGCGATAAGCCCTAATCTGTAAATAGTTCTCTGTATTTTTTTCATTCTATATTTAGTTTTTAATTATTACTTATTTTACCAATACCGTTACATGATTGACTGCATAGATACCTTTTATCAAAGGAATAAATTGCTTATCCGTACCTACTGTACCATTCCATACATTTGAGCCATTGATGCTACAGACTGAAACCTTTGTTTTCGTTGCAGCAGAGACTAAAATTCCGCCGTTTTGTGGAATACATGTAAAGCCTGTTTCGTTTTTCTCTACGCCATCAATTCCAAGAGGATCAAAAACAGCCATCGCTGTTGACTTGAGTGTTAGATCTGGATAAGTAGCCGATTTGATAAGACTATAAACACTTGGAAATTCTTTAAGAAAGGTGGTAATACCTTCTTCCATTTCATAATCTGTATTTATAACAAGAGGTGTGCCATCTGCTTTGTACCATTCCACTTTTGCAACGGATGCTCCCGTATAGCTTTTCAATTCTTTAGAAAGATCCACCGTTTCTGTCTTTATTTTAACAGAAGCGGGTAAAACAATTTCGTCTTGTGGTGAATACAGCATATTGATAACACTACGATTACTTGGTAAATCATTAAATCCCATTTTATTGTTTGCGCAAGAATAGAGATAGAGTTTATGAGCCGTAGAGACTATTTTGGGCAACGTTATATCCGTTAAGCCATTGTTGTCGCAACTCAAATTTACAAGTTCATCACAATTAGACAAGTCTAGTTCTGGTATTTTGTTATTGTCACAGATCAGTGTTTCTATGCCAGAAAATGTTTTTTCATTTGTTACAATAATGTTCTTGATTTTATTGTCGTAGCACATCAAAGAGGCTAAAGGCATCAGTCCTAAGCGAAGCTCTGTTAGTTGATTTCCTTGACACCAAAGCGTTTTTAAATCTGTGCAATTGGCTAGGTTTGTCAAGGTTGAAATCTGATTATTTGCACAAATACACGTCTCCATTTTTGTTGCCTTCGTGAGTGTAAGACGTACTAATTGATTGTTACTACAATTCAAATAAATCATATTCAAGCTTGAAGACAATGGCAAAGCGCTCAATAAATTGTTTGAACAATTAAGTACTTCTAAATTAGGGTTATCCAAAAGTCTTAAATTTGTCAATTCATTGTTTTGACAATAAAGATTTGTAAGTGCTTGTGCTTGTACTAAATCTATTTCCGTTATTTTGTTTTCACTACAGTCTAGCCAATACCAATATTTGCTACCTGTTATTACGACCGATTGAGCAGCCACAGTACCAACAATTGTATCTGTCGTTGCTTTTACGGCTCCATTTCCCCAGTCGACAGAAACACCACTGCCATCATTTACAACAAGAGTCATGGTTTCCCCAATTGCTTTGGATGTTTTAATTGTTACTGTTTGTGTCTGTGCTATAGCAGGCAATATACTGAATAGACAGCCTACTAATAACACAATACTTCGTTTCATTTTTCTCATGTGATTTTTAATTATTGATTTGTACTTTAGTTTTTTAATTTGTAATTCCTTTTGGTAATGTTATAGGGAACAGCGGATTTTCTATATGCTGTTCTTTTATTATCTGTAACAGTTGTTTTACTATTTCAGGATTTGTACCTGCTAAGTCTATATCTTCATGAATATCTGTAGAAAGATTGTATAGTGATGGTTTTCCTGCTTTTACAAGCAGTTTCCAATCTCCCTTACGAACTCCTATTTGATTCGTTTCTGCGAATTCCCAATATAGAAATTCGTGTTTCTTTTGTTTTTTATCTTTTCCGAGTAATGTATTCTTGATAGACAAACCATCAAAGTAATCCACTACTTTCTTTTTGTTTTCATATTTTCCAGGAAAATCCGAAACCCCCACGAGGTCACAAAAAGTCGGCATCATATCATAGAATGCGATTTGATGGTTATTTATCACCCCCGCTTTTACCTTCTTTGGCCAACGAACAATAAAGGGAACACGAATACCTCCTTCTAAACATTGACGCTTCAATCCACGAAGCTTTCCGTCTCGACCAAAGAACGTAGGATCGGCACCTCCCTCTTCGTGAGGACCGTTATCGCTAGTGAAAATAACAATTGTATTTTTGTCTAACTTTTTTTCTTTAAGCTTATCCAGCACTTCGCCTACATATTTATCAAGCCGAGTTATCATCGCTGCAAACTGAGCGTGTACATGGGTTGTCGCATTATAGCGTGAACCTTCAGAACCTTTAAATTTTTTATCTGTTACAAATTTCTTCTTATAGGCTTGAAGAATAGAATCATTGGGTTGCACTAGTTCTGCATGTGGTAGTGTGTAGGTAAGTAGACCAAAAAAAGGCTTCTTCTTATCTTGTTTTTCGATCCATTTTAACGCTCGTTGATGAATAAGATCTGCCGAATATTGTGAACGTTTCACGTAATCTGGACCATACATTGGATACTTACTATTTTCTTCAAGGACCTCTCGGACAAGGCTTGTATCTCCCATAGAACGACTAAAACGATTCATAAAATTAGGATAATATAAATGTGCTTGGAATTGACATATATATCCGTAGAATTCATCTACTCCTCGTTTATCAGGTGTGGATACAGAGCCTTCGTAACCTGCTGCCCATTTTCCAAAGACCCCCGTTGTATAGCCATTGTCTTTCAATAGTTCAGGGATAATAATGTGTTCAGGATCATAAGGATGCTGCCCCACAATAGCATAATCTTTATTGTCACCATACATCACCTGCCCTTTCCAATACTCACGATTTCCCCTTACTTCTGTATGCCCAGTATGCTGACCTGTCATAAAGGAAGCTCTTGAGGGGGCACTAACTGGACTTCCCGCATAAGCTTGTGTAAATAGCATACCCTCAGAAGCCATACGATCAATATTCGGAGTCAATATATAGGGTTGGCCATAACAACCCAAATCGCCATAGCCCATATCATCACACATAATATATAGGATATTGGGCTTCTGTGCTAATGTGGTGACCGAAAACAACAAACTGCCTAGTAATAAACGGTTTTTCATAAAAACATATCTCCTTTTGACTACAAAAGAACAGAAAAAAAAGGACTGTGGCAAATAAAAACACATTTATATTTCTTAAAAATATAGATACTACTGTTTTTTGCATTAAAGTTACAAGAAAAAGAGAACAAAAAGGTTGCCAAGGGGCTCCTTCATATTATTTGGCATATTATTTTCGAGAAAAGAAATGCCACATTCTTTGTACTATTTCGTTTAATATAAAAGCGCAAAAAAAGATTGCAATATAAATCCCTGCAATATAGAACCATTTGTATGGATCAGTACTTTTACTTAAGAATTTGATGTGATAGAGAATGATATAGTGTGACAAAAAAACGATAAAGGTGGAGCTCGCCAAACGATTAATCCACTCTTGTTGAATCTTGATATTCTTGAAAATCAAAAAGAACGAAATAGAGGATAAAAGCACAAAAGGAGCGTTATAGGCAAACGATGTAAATCCTGTTTTATAAGTAATAGCCATAAGTCCTGTGGCAAGAGCAAAGAATAGGTAAGCTATAATAGGTAGCCAGATAGGAAGTTCGCGCATATCTTTGAGCCAAAATCCTAAGATGTATAGATAGACAAATTGAACGATAGAATAACCATTTGAATTGATCGACGCAATGCTTGTCGTATAGGCATAAATAGTGACAAGGGTAAGTAGAAGTACACTGTTTGTTAACTCTTTACGAGACAAGTTAATAAGCGCGCGATTTAGAATGGGTGCAAAACACATAAGGGCTAAGTAGGCGGGTACGAACCAATTGGCTTTGCTGCTTATCGGAAGAATGGTATGTAGAGCATACGAGAGATTAAATACATTTCCAAAAGCGGTATGTAACAGATAATCTGTTAAGCAGACAAACGCAATGGAATAAAAGATGAAAAGAACTTTAGAGACTTTTAGTTTTATTCCATAGTAACCCGAAATAAGAATAAAGCAGTTTACTCCAATTACTGCAAATCCATTCAGTATTTCGCCCCCTTGTAAAGTCTTGTTTGCGTAGTCTACGTGTTCCGTAGCAATGAGAAAATGGTGCATGACGATAAGCATCATCGAGGCGAAACGTAATAATTCAAAATTAGAATTTCGTGGTTTTTGGGGGGCGATAGTCTGCATTAGCTTTCTATTATGTTTAAAGGTAGAACCTCATTAGGTGTCGAATAAAAGTATATCATTATCATTTCCATTGATTTACGAATTTTACCTGATCTAAAATTAGGGTGTTTTTCAGTATGATGGATTACTGAGTGAACCTAAAAGACGCTCAAAACTTGTGATTTTGAGCGTCTTTGTGTACACTTTCGTGTCCTTTTTCAAAACACTGATGATCAATGTTCTTGTGGACCAGGAGGGAATCGAACCCTCGTCCAAACGAGGAAACAATACGCTTTCTACATGCTTATCTTTGCTTAGTTTTTCGAACAATGGCAAGACCAAAGCCACCAACCATTGCCTTATCCTCTTAAGTTTCATTAAGAGCGCAAGGCCACTCTCAACTATTCCCGATTTTCACTGCACCACTTTTCTGGGACGCTTCGGAACAACAGCTTCCCAAGTGATGTCTCGTTTCTACATCTAATGCAGAAATAAAGCTAATCTACTAAACTTCGATTAAGCAGCAAGAGCATACTTATTTTCGCCAGATAAATTTTAACAATCGATATTATAGTGCTAATTGTCGCCTGCACTGCATGCTTACATACCTTTTCTGCCCGCTGTCAAATCCAGTCTAGCCCGACAAAATCGTAAATGTAGGGGCAAAGGTACCATTTTGTTTTAGGATAAATAGCTTTTATACAAAAATAAATCTCGTAAAATTTGCTTTTTATAGTGTTCTCGTTGTATTTTTGTGCTTGATAAATGTTGGATTTACAGAGTGGGTCTAAAAAACCATTGTTGTGAAGTTCTGGTTTCACAATTGTGACTCTCAAGTTTCACAGAGTGGAGTTTGAAGTATTCTTGTAGAAAGTTCATTATATATATAAAGAGAAACGATGGCTATAGATTATGATTTTTATGAAAGCCCTAATCCTATGGGCGATGGTGAGACGAAGTATCATGTACGTCCAGTAGGTAGTCGCACCCTTCAAACAAAGAATTTCGTGACGCAAATACAAAAAGAGTGTTCGCTCACGGTTAGTGATGTGCTGGGCTGCTTATCCGCTTTGTCTTCCGTGTTGTCAAGATCCTTATTGGAAGGGAATCGAGTTAAATTAGATGGTATAGGTTCTTTTGGCATTAGTTTAAATGGAAATGTCAAAAGAGATGCAAAAGGACAGCTTCGATTAAAAGACGGAAAAGTGAGTGGCGTTACGTTTCGTCCAGAAAATAGTTTGATTAATAATTTGAAGACGTATGGGAAACTCACGAATTCAAATCATTTGGGTAAACGATCTACGGAGCAAACGTATGAAGAGGTAAAGAAAAAACTAGAGGCTTATTTTGAAACGAATACGATTTTATCTTATCGCGGATTCTGTTCCTTGATAGAAGCGACAAAAAGCACGGCTTTGCGTTTCTTGAAAAGATTGAAGGCAGATGGGCTTTTAAAGAACATAGAGCGAGGCATTTATGTACATGCATCATCTCACTTTTCTTCCTTATCAGAATAAAAGGGTTAAAAAAACAACTGTTCTGTATACGAAAAGTAGAAAAATGCCGTTTAAAATAAAGAATAGAATTCGTAAATCAGAAGGCTCTTTCTAACTGTATAATTGAATTTTGTAGGGCAGGGCTATTGGAAAAACGAAAAGAAAGAGGTAACTTTGCAACATTTTGTGCAACAATTGATGAAATAGGAATATGCGAAGAGAAGCATTAAAATACAACTCTGTTGATATTATGATAGATAAAGAGCAAAAATACATTAAACGAGATGCAATGAACCTTCTGCAAAGGGTTGTAAAACGCTTTATTGATGTAGTGGGAGCAATAGTAGGACTCATCTTTTTCTCTCCTGTCTTTTTTATGGTTTATATAAAACTAAAAAGGCAGGGAAGGGGTTCTGTTATTTTTGCGCAAGCCAGGATCGGCAGGTATGGAAAGCCTTTCTTTATACTTAAATTCCGCACGATGAAGCTTACTGCCGAAGCGTGCGGTCCTAAATTGGCCTCAAAAGGGGATGAACGTTTAACGCCTGTAGGAAGATATTTGAGAGAACATCATTTGGATGAATTGCCTCAATTGTGGAATGTATTAAAAGGAGATATGTCGCTCGTAGGACATCGCCCCGAACGTAAATTCTTTATCGATCGCATTTTGAAACATGATAATCGGTATAAATACTTATATGAGTTGCGTCCAGGAATTACTTCAGAAGCAACCTTATACAATGGATATACAGATACCATGGAAAAAATGCTGGAGCGTTTACAAATGGATCTTTATTATTTAGAACACCGCTCGCTAACGATGGATTTTAATATAATACTAAAAACAATTGTCTCTATTCTCAACGGCAAAAAATTTTAACACCTTGATTCTATGATGAATAAAATACACTTCTTTTTTTTGTTGACTTTATTATTTTTACCTCTATGTCAAATTAACGCACAAAATTCATCCATGACAGATGAGCAAGTAGCGCAGTTTGTGATGAAAGAAAACGAAAAAGGAACATCGCAGCAACAAATCGTAACCCAATTAATTCAAAAAGGCGTGACGATAGACCAAATTCGTCGGGTAAGAGAAAAAAACGAGAAGCAAGCAAAGGGGGACATTATGGGGGCAAAGAATATTACGGGCCAACATACAACAGCAGACCGTTCGCGCAAAAAAGAGAATAATACCACGAATCAGCGGAAAAAGTTTCAAAACGGTACCGAGAATAATGAGAGTGAGAAAACACGCAAGAAAAAACAAACAAATAAGGAACTTGAATATATGGACGAGCTTGACTATCTATTGCCAGACTCGTTGCAAGATTTTGAGAAACTAGAGAGAAAAAAACATGCAAAAGAGGTCTTTGGACGCAATATTTTTAACAAAGAGAATCTTAGTTTTGAACCCAATATGAATATCGCTACACCAACGAATTATCGTTTAGGTCCTGGCGATGCGGTTTATATAGATGTATGGGGCGCTAGTCAAAAATCTATTCAGGTAACGGTCTCTCCTGAAGGAATTATAGACATTGAGGGGTACGGACCTATAAGCGTAAGTGGACTTACCGTGGCAGAAGCAAACAGCCGACTTAAACGAACGTATGGAGCACGATATGCAAATTCTAATATAAAGTTGACGGTTGGTCAAACCAAAACCATCATGGTGAATGTAATGGGTGAGGTAGAAGCGCCAGGTACGTATACATTATCTGCTTTTGCTTCGGTCTTTCATGCTTTATATATGGCTGGAGGTGTAAATGATATTGGAACATTGCGTGATATTAAAGTTTTCCGAAATAATCGGCTGGTAACCCATGTGGATGTCTATGATTATATACTCAATGGAAAATTAACAGGAAACGTTCGTTTGACAGATAATGATGTGATTGTAGTGGGTCCTTATAATTGCTTGGTTAATGTGGCTGGTAAAGTGAAGCGTCCTATGTATTACGAGATGAAAGCAACAGAGAGCATTGGAACTTTACTAAACTATGCAGGTGGATTTACGGGTGATGCGTATCAAAAGAACTTACGTTTAACAAGAAAAACAGGAGGTGAATATTCTGTATTTACAATAGATGAATTTGAACGTGGTAAATTTAAAGTAGCAGATGGCGACTCGCTTACCGTAGATTCCTTCATCCCTCGTTATTCGAATATGGTCGAAGTAAAAGGAAGCGTCTTTCGTCCTGGTATGTATCAGGTGGGTGGAAGCGTTATGACCGTACGTGCTTTGATCGAAGCTTCGGGAGGATTGACAGAGGATGCCTTTACAGCACGGGCCGTAATGCATCGTCGAAAAGCCGACCGTACACTTGAAGTATTACCTCTTGATATCGCAGGGGTAATGAATAATACAATATCAGATATACCACTTCGCAATGAAGATGTTCTATTTATCCCATCGAAAAAAGATGCTCAAGAAGAAAAAATGTTTTCCATTTATGGAGAAATCATTTACCCAGGTATTTATGATTTTGCGGATAATACAACGCTTGAAGACCTCGTGTTACAAGCTGGAGGATTGAAAGATGCTGCTTCGATGGTGAAAGTCGACGTATCGCGTAGAATGAGAAATAATAAATCAAAACAAAGTGCGAGAGAAATTGCAAAAGTTTATAGTTTTTCTTTGAAAGATGGATTTGTAATAGATGGAACTCCTGGTTTCATTCTTGAACCTTTCGATGAAGTGTTTGTACGCCGTAGCCCAGGATATGTAGATCAAAAACATGTAATGATAGAAGGAGAAGTTGCTTTTTCAGGAACTTATGCCTTAGCAAAAAAGACACAACGACTAAGTGACCTTGTGGTAGAAGCAGGAGGACTTACGGCTTTTGCTTATGCGTCAGGTGCTCGATTAGAGCGTAAATTAACTTACGCTGAGAAGCTTCGCCAACAATCTCTAATGAAACTGTTGAATAACGACGACTCGATCAGTACGAAGAAATTAGATCTAGGTGAAACTCGATATATCGGAATAAACCTTGATAAAGCGCTAGCACATCCTGGTGACGATCAGTGGGACTTAGTTCTCGAAGAAGGAGATCGTTTGTTAATACCCGAATATTCAAATACGGTAAGTATTAATGGAGATGTCATGTTCCCGACTACGGTATCCTTTAGAAAGGGAGCAAAAATAAAAGATTATATTAATCAAGCAGGTGGATATGGTCAAAGAGCTAAGACAAATCGTGTGTTTGTGATCAATATGAATGGTACCGTGTCTCGTGCAAAAAACATATCCGACTTAACTCCTGGCTGTGAAATTGTTGTACCCTCAAAATCGAAGCGTAAAGGTATGTCACTTGGAGAGATTATGACAATTGGCACTTCTACAGCATCGTTAGCTTCAATTGTAGCAATGTTGCTTACAAAATAAGGAATCTCATGTTGTGTGATACAAGAAAACAATGTTTTAGGTATGTAGAGAGTCGGAGTCTTAAAAATTTCGCTTCTTTGGGCTTGATGCAGATTGCCAACTATATCATACCGATCATAATTATACTTTATGTATCCCGCCTTCTTGGAGTGGACTTCTTTGGTAAAGCATCGTCTGCTCAAAATATGATGGTCTACCTCACAGTTTTAATAAACTACGGCTTTGAATCTTCTGCGACTCAAGCAATAGCACTCAATCGAGACAATAAAAATGTGCTAAGTAATTTTTATGCAAAAAAACACTTTGGCTTAAAAAAGCTAAAAGAGCGCAACAAGACTTATGGCAGAAATATGTTGAGCAGCGGTTTACCTATTTTTCTCAATTTACTGTTTTGTACTATCTACGCGATACTCGGACTTACGTTTGTAGGAATTTATAGGCCTGACTACGAAGTTGGAATTTATTCGGGTGCTTTCAAATTAATCATGGCTGTTATTGCAGTCGTGAGTGTGTTACTCACTCTCACGTTATTCCCTTCTGTCAGTCGCAATTTCAACGAGTGGATAGAAAAAGGTTGGTTATACTTCAAAAAATGCCTTCTTTTTGGAGGTCTTGGATCTACTTTTATTTCCATTTCGGTATATCTGTTCTCTCCAACGGTTGTGCCTCTTTTTTTAAGGTCTCGTTTTGCCGCTTCAATAGAAGTTGTTACAAGGAAGGCTATTTTACCCTTCCTTGTAACGTTAGCCAGTATGATAACAATACGAGGGATTTATGGGCTACGACTTCAAAAAAAAGCTCCTATCATTGGGTTCTCAGCTTGTATGATTGGCCTTGTGTGTAATTATATGCTTGTTCCAGCATATGGAGCAGAAGGTGCTGTTTGGGCATGGTGCATATTATGTCTTGCTGGAATAATGATTGGGTCATTCTTCTTATTCTACGGTAGAAAAACATTAATCACATTATGAATATAAACTAATTAAGATATGAAAGAACGCTCTGTATTACATCAATCTACTAAGCGCGAAATAAGGTTAGATATTTTAGCCCGCGTGTTATGGATAAATCGCAAGAAATATGTATGCCCTCTTGCTGTCTCTTTCGTGATAGCTGTCGTATATGCCTTTAGTCTTCCTCGTTATTATTCTGTAGAGGTGATGTTGGCGCCAGAATATGCGTCCTCGTCCTCGTTAAGTAATGGGTCATTGGGAGGATTAGCTTCTTTGACGGGTATAAATCTAAATAGTTTCAGTTCTGAAGATGCAATTTACCCATTGCTATATCCAGATGTGATAAAATCGACCGATTTTTTAGTGAGTTTATTTAAGGTGAAAATAGAAACAAAAGACGGTTCTTTTTCGGGGACTTACTCTGATTATATACAAAAGAAGCAGAAAGTGGCATGGTGGCATCTAATTATAGGTAAAACAATGGGGCTTTTTAAGAGTGGGCAGAATCATACAAAAGTAAAAAACGATGTAAATCCTTTTGAATTAACCAAACAGCAGTATGAGCTAACTCAAGGGATTTCTGGTACGATAAAATGTTCTGTCGACAAGAAAACAGATGTTATTACGTTGCAAACCATAGCACAAGACCCTTTAGTGGCAGCCACAATGGCAGATACCTTAAAATCGAGATTACAGCAGTTTGTTACGGATTATCGCACACGTAAAGCTAGAAATGATCTTCATCACGTGGAACAAATGTATTACAAAGCAAAAGAAAGTTATAAGAAGAAACAACAAGAATATGTGGCTTATGTGGATCGGAACCAAGACTTGGTGTTGCAACGCTTTAAATCAGAACAAGATGCTCTTGAAAATGATATGCAGTTGGAGTACAATGCCTATAATATGATGGCTCAACAGAAACAATTAGCAACTTCAAAAGTACAAGAGCGTACCCCTGCATTTACAACTATTCAGGCGGCAACTGTTCCTTTGAGTCCAGCAGGACCAAAACGTTTGAAGATTGTATTCGGGTTCCTTTTTATTTCCTTTTTATTGACAAGCCTTTATATTTTGATAAGAAAGCCGATAGAGAATCACACTGAAATAATACAGCAAGATTATTAGAATGATTCCTTTTCTATTCATACAAATATTATTGTTTACTGGACTTTCTTTTATGAAAGAAAGCCGGTATAACTCTGTTATTATACTCGCTAGCATGACCTTCGTTCTTATAATGGTGGCGGGTTTCAGACCTATTGGAATAGACAATGATTCACTTAGTTATGTTCAAAGTTATCAACATCCTACAGGCTTTCTTGAAATTTCATTTCTGTTCATCTCAGATCTAGTAAGATTTATCTTCAATGATGTGAGGGCTCTTTTTGTTATTTATGCATTGTTAGGCGTAATCATCAAAGTATATGCTATTGACAAACTAACAAATCTGTTATTTCTCTCCATGGCAGTCTATGTTAGTAATTTTTTTATTCTCCATGAGATGACACAGATACGAGTGGGTGTCGCCGCTGGTCTTTTTCTACTTTCATTGAAGTTTATATACGATCAAAAAAAAAAAATGGCAGTATTCTCCATTCTTGGAGCTTTTTTGTTTCACTACTCTGCTGTAACCCTACTGCCCTTCCTCTTTATGCGTACAGGTTCACTTAATCGCATTGAGCGTTTTATTTGTATCTTTATTATTCCGATTGCTTACTTATTCAGTTTTACAGGTTTAGACTTGCTAAGTTCTATTCCAATACCTTATATCCAACAGAAATTAACGGCGTATAAGGAAATAATGGATATGGGATTAGGTGATACGGTAAACATCTTTAGCTTGTTGTTTTTGATGAAAGTAATACTCTATTATTTACTGCTATGGAAAGAATCTATTGTACGTGAATCAGATGAACGAATCTCTATGTTTCTTCGTGTTGAAGTAGCCTCGTTAGCCTCTCTGATTCTGTTCTCTTCTATACCCGTTATTTCATTCAGACTCAACGAACTTTATGGTGTTGTAGAGATTTGTTTATTCCCTTTGTTGTTTTATATAATCAAGCCATATTGGATTTCTATGCTTATTGTTATGACGTTGAGTTTCATCATGTTTTTTCTAAATGTGTTCTATATTGGTTTATTAAAATGATTTTATTATGAATTGTAAATTAGCAATACTTCTTGCGACCTATAACGGTTCCATATATATTAAAGAGCAACTAGACTCTTTGTTTGCTCAATCTTATTTAGATTGGACGTTGTTTGTTCAAGACGATTTGTCAACAGATAACACACTTGATCTAGTACGCGCCTATCAGGAACAGCATCGTAACATTATTATTCTAGACAACAATAAAAAGTTGGGCTCTATGAATAATTTTACAACATTACTTGAAAAAGTAGACGCGAAGTATTATATGTTTTGCGATCAAGACGATGTGTGGTTGCCTAATAAAATAGAGCTTACGCTCTGCAAAATGGAAGAGATGGAGCGTACAAATAGAGAAAAGCCGATAATAGTGCATACCGATTTAATAGTCGTGAATGAAAAACTTCAACTCATCACGGATTCATTTTGGCACTACTCAAGAATAAGTCCCCAAATATTAAATAATTTTGATTACATGGGGGCACACTGTTTAGCTACGGGGTGTACCATGATGATTAATAATAGAGCCAAAAGTTTAAGCCTCCCAATTCCTAACACTGCTATTATGCACGATGCTTGGATTGTAGTGAAGACCTTTAAAGAAAAAGGCTGTGTGGCAGCCATCCAAAACAAAACAATTTTGTATCGACAGCATGGAGGTAATACGCTTGGTGCCCAAGACCTTCAAACGTCATATATTAAAAAGAGACTAGCCCAATTACCTGCTGTGATTCATATGAATAAGCGATATTATCGAATGCTTCATGAATTAAACTACGGTTCGGTATCTAAGTATCTTTGGTTTAAACTGAAATACTATTTCAAATACACAATACTAAATAAGACAAAAAAATGATTTCTATTTGTTTGGCAACATATAACGGAGAAGCTTACATACGTGAGCAATTGGAGTCTATCATTTTGCAGGTGTCAGAAGGAGATGAAATCATTGTATCAGATGACGGATCAGATGATAAGACACTCAAAATTATAGAATCAATCCATTGTCCACTCATTCGAATCGTAAAGAATCATGGCGAGCGTGGATATGCTGCTAATTTTGAGAACTCTCTTCGTCAAGCTAAAGGTGATTTTATATTTATTAGCGATCAAGATGATGTGTGGATGCCTTCAAAAATAAAAAAATGTATGGATCTGCTTGCATCATACGATTTTGTGGTATCAGATGCTATCATTGTTGATTCCGATAAGAGAGTCATACACCCATCCTTTTATGAAACAAGAGGTGTGCATCGTTCTCTGGCAGGCAATATTATTAAGTTTGGCTATCTTGGTTGTTGCTTTGCATTCAGACGAAAAATATTACAAAAGGCGTTACCACTACCTACGAATCGAAAGTATTGCACTCACGATAATTGGTTGTTTTTAGTAGCTAAGACGTTCTTTCTCGTCAAAGTAGTTGATGAACCTCTTATCTTGTATCGTAGACATAGTAAAAACACATCATTAGGAGCAAGAAATGCTCAAAAAAGTATTTACTTCCGGTTTTTTTATCGACTATATCTTGCCGAAAACCTTGTTGCGCGTATCTTTTCTTTTCAGGCTAATCAATCAAAAAAGACATCTAAATCATGAAAGTATCAATCGTTACAGCTACTTTTAATAGTGTAGCAACCTTGCAGGATGCGATGGATAGCGTGTTCTCGCAAGACTATCCTAACATAGAGTATATCATTATAGATGGAGAAAGCACGGATGGCACGATGGAGTTGGTGCGTTCGTTTGGAAAGAAGGTGAATGTGGTGGTGTCCGAGCCAGATAAAGGACTATATGATGCCATGAACAAAGGTATCAAGCTCGCGACTGGTGATATTATTGGTATTTTGAATTCCGATGATTTCTTTACGTCCAATTCTGTCATTTCGCAAATTGTTGAAGCTTTCGAAGCAAATAAGAAATTGGATGGTGTGCATGGCGATTTATATTACGTTGATGCTCAGGATACAAGTAAGATTATACGCTATTGGCACACTTCAGAATATCGTTCACATGCGTTCTTTAAAGGTTGGCATCCAGCGCATCCCACCCTTTATCTTCGTCGCGAAGTGTACGAAAAATTTGGTGTTTTTGATTTGCGTTTCCCTTTATCTGCTGATTTTGAGCTCATGCTGCGCTTCTTTGAATGCTGCAAAATCAAAACGAAACATCTTAATTTAGTGATGATTCGTATGCGAATAGGTGGTGCTACAAGTAGAAATTTAAAGGCTATTCTTCGCGGAATAGGGCAATGTAATCGTGCCTTTCGCGTTAACGGATTATGCCCACCGTTATTCTATACGTTTTATCGTTTATGCCCTAAGTTATTGCAATACGTTAGGAAATAGGAGCTAGAATAGCTTGGGGAAAGTCTACCTCTTTATTCTGGTTTATAAGTTTGTGAACTACGCTTAAATTCGTTTCAATATCTGCGCGCGTAGGTTTTTCAAGCTTTGAATTGAACTGGGAGAGGGGCAAACTTACATATCCTAACTCTTTGTAGTCTCCTATGTTATCTGAAAGAGTAATCGGGATGATTCCATAATTGAGATATTCTATCATTTTTGTTGGGCTAGCCACATTGTTTACCACCGTATCGTCTCGAAGAATAAAGGCGTAATCGGCCTTAAGATAATGTTCTTTAAGGTGTTGAGGTAGTACGCTGTCTATTTCAATAGGGCTGGTTATTCCCATTTTCCTTACTTTATCAAGCACAAACTCTTTGTCGTTGACCAATAATTGATACTCAATATTGTCTCCTTTTACCTTTTTAATGGCGTGAAGCATTTTATCAATGTTTTGCCAAGGAGAAACACCTCCACTATATATAATCCTTATTTTGTTTTTAATCTTATGGTGGATGATTTGTTCTACGTCGATTCTTTCGATGTGGTGAGGATATATGCTATATACGATGTATTCTCCTTTAAAAGAAGGATGTTTCTTTTTGAAATACTTTTTCATCGCCTCCGTAACACAGACCACTATTTGTGCTTTCTTAAATGTTGCTTTCTCAACAAAATTCATATAGCTGCTAAATTGTTTTTGCTTGTCATAATAGAATATTTCTTCGGGAACCACACCATGGGCATCTAGTATCAATTTACCTTTATACAAAGGTAGAAAAATCCAAACTTTTTCGCATTCCCACACGCTATGCAAATAAAGATGACTGTAACGATAGAGCAGTCGTACGATTAAAAAGAAATGCAAAAATAGATTTAAACTATATACGCGCTTCTTATGATCAATACCGTTGTTGTTCAAATTTTTTGTAATAGAAATTTCAAGATATGCTTTTTCTATGTCTGTAAACTGTTGATCAATTGCGTTTACACGACTAATCATACCGTCTTTAATATTCTCATCTGTAGGATATGGTGCAATAAATAAGATTCCTTTTTTCATTCGTAAATAGTATTAGCGAGACGAACTGTAAATAAGCCTCTTCGTTATTAATTCGTTTAATGGATACAAAGAAAGAAGTATGCTTTTTCAGAATGAGATTGCTTCAGGACGAGTTCCGAAGACTAATCGTCTTTTCTGGTTTGATGTTATAGCTTATTCTACCTATTGTAGGTACAAAATTACCTATAAATCTTGAGATGTATGGGTCTTTTTACTAAAAAGTACAGTATTCATTTCTGAAATCCCTTGAAATTTGCTTTTTATTCAAGTGCGCTCGAATCGAAAAAGCAGCGCGCTCTATTTTTTTTGCAAGGATGCTTTTCGTGTGAGAAGGGGTGGGGCAATGGCTTAAAAAAGCCACCTACAAATAAAGTTCATTCCTATAAAATTGGATGATAACTAACTAAAACTCTAATAAGAATCGCACGTTTATTTGACGACCTGTTAAATAATTGGGTACAGCGTATTGCTGGTTTGTAACATCGGTTACCCAATAGTAAGAACTTACATTCTCTAAACCTAACACGTTAAAAGCATCTATCCCCAGCCAAGCATTCTTGAAATATTGAGAAATGCCGTGTGTGTGAGTTTTATCTTCGTTGTTTAATAAGCGATAACTTAGACCTATATCAACCCGTTTATAAGCGGGAGCCCTAAAAACTTGTGCTTCTCTACCTGTGTGAGGGGCTCCGAATGGTAATCCGCCTGAAAATGCGCCTTTCAACGTTAAACGCCAACGATCGGTTCCTGGAAAATAGTCGGTAAAGAATAAAGAGAGGTTGTATTTTTGATCTGTAGGCCGTGGTATGGAAATGCCGTTTATTTTCTCCTTTGTATTCATTAAGGACAATGTGATCCAAGAATCTGTGCCAGGCACAAATTCTCCAAAAAGCTTAAAGTCAATACCTGTAGCATAACCACTCGCAATATTTTGTCCGTAATAGGAAATGCGCACATTGTTTACATTATATGGATTAAGATCGGAGAGCGCTTTATAATAAAGTTCTGAAGTGAAGCGAAACGGACGATTTAAGAGCCGAAAATGATAATCAGCACCAAGCACAAAGTGAATAGAGCGCTGACTTTTTATATTCTTATTCAAATTTATGGTTGTATTTCCATTTTGAGTTACCGTGTCTCGCAGTTCTTTATAATAAGGTGCACCATAGTACCATCCAGTCGCAAATCGAAAGGTCCAATCTTCTGCTTTTGTGGGTATAAAACCTATTGACGCACGAGGCGAGAGTAAACTTTCGCTGTTCCAACTCCAATGCGCAAATCGCAGTCCATAGTGAAGCGTAAATAATCCAGACGTGTTATGCCATCGGTAAGTGTCTTGTAGATAAGCCTCTATACGATTGCTTTTCATCTCATTACGCGAACGCATTGAATAATATAATTTTAACTGATCAGATAGATTCGGCAAAGAATACCCTGAAGAATCTCGCATTTCCCATTCTGTAGCATTTTCCTTGACGCGTTCGTTTTTAAAAGTCAATCCTGCTTGTATCGTATGTGCTGTTTGTTTCTTTTTAAAGCGCAAAGAATACTGTTGTACATTTGATGTTAAATAATTTCGAGCAAATTCTCGATAGGTGCCAACACCTAGTTCATCTTGACTTGTTGCTTCACTTAACCAATACTCACCTTGTATGTCGTAAGTCTCTTGTTCTCGTGTAGAATAAGCAGAAACTAAGAGTGAAAGATCTGTTGTTTTTCCAAAATGACGGGTTATCCCTATATTTCCAAAATAAGTACGGAAATAGTCCTTTTCTTGTCCATCAAAATAAACCTTAAAGCTTTTTGAGTCGTTCATTGTACCAAATTTGGTTTCACGACTTGATGGCATAAAGTTATAGTTGTTATCATTCACATTACCGATAAAGTCAAGGGTCCATCGCTCATTTGGACTCCAACTTGTATAATTCTGATAATCTAAGAATTTAGGATTGTATTCACCTTTTGTTTCGAGGCTCCCGAGTAAATAGCTCGTTGTTTTATAGCGTAACGAATTCATCATTGAAAACTTTTTATTTCCAAATCCGACATAGATATTTGCGCCCAACAGACTCGCTCCTACTGACGCTTCAAATTTTTTGGGCTTTTTGTAGGTTATATCTAACACCGATGACATTTTCTCGCCATATTTCGCTTCAAATCCACCTGCTGAAAAATCTATATTTTCAACCATATCGGAATTGATAACGCTTAAACCCTCTTGCTGTCCAGAACTTACGAGCATCGGACGATATAATTCAACACCATTAAGATAAACGCTGTTTTCATCAAAGGAACCACCTCTGACATTATATTGAGAACTGAGTTCATTGTGTGTACTTACGCCTACTTGCGTACTGATCAGTTCTTCCACTCCATTTCCTGTTGTCGATGGCATAAACTTTGTAGCATCTGGCTTAATGCTTGTGGTTGTACCCGTTTGTTTACGTAATCCTTTAACGGCTGCTTCGCCAAGTTCTATACCCATCGCTGGTAACTTTACGTTTAAAACAACTGAATCGGAGGGATTACGCAACACTCTTTTTCGTATTTGATATCCAGTCATTGAAAAGACAACCACGACGCTATCTGTACTCTGACACGTAAAGGAATAGTGTCCTTTCAAGTTTGTCATATCAAAGGCTGATTGTTTTTCCACTCTTACGATTACGAGTTCCATCGCATTACCATTCTCATCTGTAACGGTCCCTTTGATTTTTACTGTCTTTTGAGCCAATGCATTCTGCACAAGCAAAAAGGAAAAAAGGACGAATAATAAGGTCTTATATAGAGGTGTGATTTCTTTCATCTTATTTCTTTAACGCAAAAATACGCATAATCTTATATATACCGTGCAGAAAAAAGAATTATCTTTGCATAAGTATTAAAACAAAGAAGACCTATGGAAACATTTTTAGACTTAGTAAAGCAACGTCGCAGCATTCGCACTTTTACAGAAGAACCACTCACAGAAGAGCAAGTAGTAGAGCTTATGAAGGCCGCTTTAATGTCGCCATCAAGTAAAAGTACGAGAGGATGGGACTTTGTCTTGGTCGATAACAAAGACTATCTTCATCAGCTTTCGGAATGTAAACCAGTAGGAGCGGGACTTCTTGAAGGAGCATCGCTAGCTGTTGTTGTGGTAATGGACCCAGAAAAGAGCGATGTATGGATCGAAGATGGGTCCGTTGCATCAACGATTCTATTGCTTCAAGCTGAAGCCTTAGGTCTCGGGGGGTGTTGGGTGCAAATTCACAATCGTTGTCAAGAAGATCAAACGCCTGCTGAAGACTTCGTGAAACAAATACTGGGCATTCCCGAAAATTTAAAAGTGCTATCTATAATAGGTATAGGACATAAAGCGATGGAGCGCAAACCTCAAAACGAGGATAAATTAACGTGGGAGAAAGTACATCTCAATAATTTTGGGAATCAATGAGAATTGCGTTAATTGGTGCTGGAAATGTTGCCACAAACCTTAGTCAAGCTCTTGTTCAAGTAGGACACAGCATTGTGCAAGTTTATAGCCGAACAGATGAATCCGCTAGTTTGTTAGCAAAAAAGCTGAATTGTACTTACACCTCGAATGTGGCAAATATAATCGTCGGAGCAGACGTATACCTATTTTCCGTGAAAGACTCTATTCTGGCATCCTTGGCAAAAAAAATAGCACAAGGTCGAAGTGAATCTCTCTTTATACATACCGCGGGGAGTATGCCCTTATCTGTTTTTGAAAATTTAACGCCCCGCTACGGAGTTGTTTATCCAATGCAAACCTTTTCAAAAGAACGAAAAGTAGACTTTAAGCACATCCCCATCTTTATAGAAGCAAATAGCCACGTAGAAGAACAGAAGCTAATTCTTTTATTTGGAGCGTTATCGGATAACGTAAGTGTCTTAAGCTCAACAAAACGAAAGTTCTTGCATCTTGCCGCCGTTTTTGCTTGTAACTTTACAAACCATTGCTATGCCAAAGCGGAGCAACTACTTAAAGAAGAAGGAATACCATTCGATGTGATGCTTCCTCTCATAGAGGAGACAGCAGCAAAAATACATAGTCTTTCGCCTCAAGCCGCTCAAACAGGGCCTGCAGTACGCTTTGATAAGAATGTAATGGATGCACACTGTAGCTTGCTATCAAAAGAGGATGCAGAACTATATATGCAAATGAGTAAATCAATACACCAATTATGATACCCTACGACCTAAAGAAAATACGAGCCATTGCATTCGATGTAGATGGCGTACTAAGTCAAGAATGTATAATGCTTCATCCTGACGGAGAACCCATGCGCACCGTAAACATAAAAGACGGATATGCCATACAGTTAGCGGTAAAAATAGGGCTGAAAATAGCCATTATTACAGGAGGAAAAACGGAATCTGTAAGGAAACGCTATGAAGGACTCGGGGTAAAGAACATCTATATGGGTTGTGCCGTAAAAATACGAACATACATTAATTGGCTAGAAAAAGAAGGTTTAAAGCCCGAAGAAGTACTCTATGTGGGCGATGATATTCCCGATTATGAAGTGATGCAACAATGTGGTTGCCCTTGTTGCCCTGCTGATGCAGCACCCGAAATCAAAAACATATCAATTTACATTTCTCACAGAAATGGAGGAAACGGAGTTGGACGCGATGTGATAGAACAGACCCTCAAAGCACAAGGTAAATGGTTGAAAGACGAAAAAGCATTTGGTTGGTAGCCTTTTTCTACTAAATAAACAAAGAAATGACACTGAAAAATATATCACAATACACTATTATATTAGCAAGTAACTCTCCACGTCGTAAAGAGTTACTCCAATCACTCGGATTTGCATTCGAGATACGCACCATTAACGATGTTGACGAATCTTATCCCGAAGGACTTAGCGAACGTAATATACCACTCTTTATTTCGAAGAAAAAGGCAGAAGCTTACAAAACAACGATGACAGACACAGAACTACTTATCACAGCAGATACAATCGTCTGTTTAGAAGGACTGGTGATGGGGAAACCAAAGTCTGATGCCGAAGCCTATCAAATGTTACATACGTTGTCTGGCAAGACACATCATGTCGTTACGGGAGTCACCATTACAACATGTAACAAACAGAAAGCCTTCTCTGTTACAAGTTCTGTTACCTTTGCTCAACTTACAGACGAAGAGATAAACTATTACATATCTACTTACAAACCTTTTGATAAGGCAGGTGCATATGGAATACAAGAATGGATTGGCTACATAGGAGTAGAAGAATTGCAAGGTAGCTTTTTCAACGTGATGGGATTACCCGTACAACGACTTTACAAAGAACTTAAAACTTTTTGATTATGTTACTCAAACTTTACGAAAAAGACAATAACCCCAAAGATCTACAGCGTATTGTAGATATTCTTAACGATGGAGGTTTAATTATTTATCCGACCGATACCATGTATGCCATAGGCTGCCATGCGCTGAAAGAAAGATCGGTGGAACGTATCTGTAAATTAAAAAAGATAGACCCCTCGAAGCATCATTTATCGATCATCTGCTATGACCTTAGCGGTATAAGTGAATACGCAAAGATCGATAATGCAACATTTAAACTGATTAAACGGAATCTGCCAGGTCCATTTACATTTATTTTACAAGGAACCAATCGACTCCCAAAAATATTTCGCAATCGACGAGAAGTAGGTATCCGTATGCCAAACAATGAATTGCTAGGGGAGATAGCACGGTTATTGGACGCTCCCATCATCACTTCTACGCTACCTATTCCTGACGGATACGATGCAGAATATTCTACCAATCCAGAACTAATAGACGAAGCTTTTGGCAATTTAGTAGACCTTGTAATTGACGGAGGTATAGGAACCATGGAGCAATCTACGATTGTGGAAATCACAGATGGAGATCCTAAAATAATCCGTCAAGGAAAAGGTATCTTGGATGAATGAAAATAAATCCATAATCAAGACACGCACACCTCGCAAAATCTATTTTCAAAAAGAAAAGCTTTAAAATTTGCTTTTGCGCTTGCAGAATTGTATCTTTGCCTATCTAAAAATCAATCTTTAATTTTTAACTTCTAATTATGTATAAGTACTTATTTATTTTCCTTGCCTTTGGAGTTTGCTCCACTTTATTCCATTCTTGTTCAAATGATGATGAAGACTATAGTTCCAAAATGCCAACCTTTGAAACCGTAGCATTTGACAAACAAGAAATTCATGTTGGTGATACCGTAATCGCTACTATCGTTCAAAAAGATAAAGGCAATCGTATTTATAATGGCGTGTATCTTTGGGATTGCGATGATGCCAAAATCATTAATCCAACTCTATTGTCTCAAGTCCCTAGGAAAGAGCCAAACCCTACTTGTAAATTGGTGTTTCTTTCTTCAGGAGACAAAACGCTTAAATTTTCAGCAAAATATAATGGTGCAGGGAAAACGTTTTCAAAAATGCAAAATGTGACACAAAGTGGGTTTTCCGTAGCGTATACAATCTCTACATTATATGGCAGTGCCACCGTTACAAAATCAAGAATCCATGTAGTGCCATAAAAGACCTACCAACTAAAAAACCATGAAAAACACCTCTAAATTTGTTCTCCTCGCGCTCATGACATTATGCACAAACAACTTGCAAGCCATTGTGAACGAGGTAGATAATCTAACCTTGGAACGAGATGTAGGAAGAGAAACGAGCCTTCATAAGAATTCTATAAAAGAGGATTATTATACTTTTACATCCTACAATGGAAATGAATCTATGTATGAAGATAATGGGGGCAACTTGGTTTATGGTTCTTATGACCAATCTACTAAATGCTTTTGGGAAATCATTCCGACAGACAAAGCACATTGCTACTACGTGCGCAATGCTATATCTGGCAATTACATTCAAAGTACAGTTGTTGCTGAAAATAACAAGGAGGTAAAAATGGGATCAACTCCTATAGAATATTGCATCGCAGAGAACACCGCGGTGGAAGCTAATTATTATTACTTCGTAAGTACAGATAATTCAAATTATGCTACACCATCAGCAACAAATTTGGGGCTTAATAAAGGTGCTACAAGTATCTTAGCCTATGCTGCAGGTACCTCTAACAAAAATTCCTATTGGAAACTCACAAAGACAAAACTGTTATATGATTTTAAGCCTTTTGCTAGTTCAGACACATTAGGCGCACATGCCTACAATTATCTCATTGTAAATAAAGAAGGGCAATGTGTAGAGGTTACAGCGAATGGATTGGATTTAAAAGCAAAAAACAGTACAGACGCACAACAATGGTATTTTGTAGGGGTATCGAATGAAAAGGGATACAAAATAGCTAGTAATTTATATCCAAAGAAAACGCTAAACATAGTAGCAGGTGATTTAAAACTCACAGAAAGTACAGAAGCGACCTTGTGGCAAGTTGCTGTTCAATCGAACGCTTCTACGTTCTGCTTTCATCCATTAACAACAAAAGAGGATTTAAACACTTGCCTAACTATTGGAAATGATTCCTTATTTTCTTTTCTTGGAGTTCGAAATGCATTCTCTCGAAACGCACAAATTTATGAACTACCTTGTGGAATCTTGGGCACAAGGTATATCTCTAAAGCTAGTATAGTAGGAGAAACCGTACTCAAAACCCTTACCTATGCTACAACCACGCTACCGAGCGGGTGGTACACTCTATTTGTAGATGATAAAGCAACCGTGAGTCGTGGTACTTCATTCAAGTTGTCATTAAGTTTAAACTTGCCACCAGTTGAAGGTTCTACTCTTCTTGTTTATTTTGATTGGAATAGAGATGGACTTTTTGAGACTCAATACAGCCTCACAGCAATGAAGGACATCGATCAGACAATTAGCGTACCTGCAAATGCTATATTAGGTAAAACGCGTATGCGTGTACGTCTAACAAGTAATGGACTTTTAGATGCTGAGGATGATGTAAAGGGACAAACGATAGACTTTATTTTAAACACATCCGAGCCACAGTTATCTCGTACTGTAACCCTAGATGTAAATTCAGACGATAGAGGAACGGCATCTTTATCAAATGTAGCGAAAACTTATCCTTATGGAACACAACTTACCGCTATTGCGACCCCTAAGGGAAATAGTCAATTTATTAGTTGGTGTGAAGGTAAAAAAGTTCTTTCTACGGATGCAAACTACACCTTTATTGTAGACCATAATATTCCATTAGTTGCCTACTTCTCTCCTAATTTAGAAGGTGAGGACTTACTTGGGATAGAAGCACCTGTCGCGACAAAAAGCTTTGTTTATGAGCTTGTAAATAACGGAATAAATCTTGAAGTTATAACAGCGGAAAACGTGATAAGTGTAAGGCTCTACACTCCAGATGGGAAATTAATAAGGCAGACTTCAACAAAAAAGATTCCACTTTCTGGCATCACAAAAGGTTCTTACGTCATAAAAGTATGCACAGAAAAGATGAATTGTGGTAATCAAGTGATCATCAAATAACAAACGGATAACAATCGATATTAGATAAAAATGAGAAATAGAACTTTAATGCTTTATAGTTGCAGCTTGATGACGCCTTTTACCCTACAAGCTCAAAGCTCAGCACAAAAACCCAATATTATTTATATAATGTGTGACGATATGGGCTACGGAGATTTGGGTTGCTATGGTCAGCAATACATAAGTACACCTAATTTAGATCGAATGGCTTCAGAGGGAATGCTTTTTACGCAAGCTTATGCAGGTAGTCCTGTTAGTGCTCCGTCTAGAGCGTCCTTTATGACAGGGCAACATACAGGGCATACTCACGTTCGAGGAAATACAGAATATCGCATGGGGTCTACTCAATACGGACCTACAATGGAGTCGCTTCAGACTGGACAAGAACCTTATGACACGGCCCATGTAATAATACCTGAAATAATGAAAGATAATGGGTATACGACTGGTTTATTTGGTAAATGGGCTGGCGGTTACGAAGGTTCTATCTCTACTCCTAAGACGCGTGGAATAGATGAGTTCTATGGCTTTATATGCCAATTCCAAGCGCACGCATATTATCCAAATTTTTTGAATGAATATAGTAAAACTGCAGGTGATGCAGATGTTCATCGTGTGGTGCTTGAAGAAAATATACCTCATGCTATTTATGGCAATGGATATGAAAAACGCAAACAATATTCGGGCGACCTCATTCACCAAAAAGCAATGAATTGGCTTGACAAGCAAACCGTTCATCAACCTTTTTTGGGCATTTTTACGTATACGCTACCTCATGCAGAGCTCTATCAGCCTGTAGATTCTATATTAGAAGCTTACAAAGGATTTTTTTGTGATGAAAAGAAATATGGCGGTTCAGAGGGCTCTCGATATAATCCTACAGATTGTGCGCATGCTCAATTTGCAGCCATGATAACTCGTTTAGATACTTATGTTGGTCAAATTTTGGCAAAGCTAAAAGAAAAAAATCTTGATAAAAATACAATGGTAATCTTTACGAGCGATAATGGACCTCACGAAGAAGGTGGTGCTGATCCCGATTTTTTTAATAGAGATGGACTCTTAAGAGGGAAAAAGCGTTCTACTTATGAAGGAGGTATTCGTGTGCCCTTTATTGTACGTTGGCCAGGGAAAATAGAAGCAGGAGTAAAAAATGATCATCAAATCGCATTCTATGATATAATGCCTACCTTTTGTGACCTTATAGGTGTTGATGATTATTTGCTAAAATATAAAAATTCACGTGTGAAGACAGACTATTTTGACGGTATCTCATTTGCTCCGACATTACTCGGGAAAAATGGACAAAAAAATCACGAATATCTCTATTGGGAATTCTCTGAAACAAATATGCTTGGGCTGCGTATGGGAAATTGGAAGATGGTGACAAACAAAGGTATTTGCAGCCTTTATGACCTTGCGAACGATATTCACGAAGACAAGAATGTAGTAACTTTATATCCTGAGATTACAAAGAAAATGAAAGCGGTTATTAAAGATCAACATATCAATAGCAATAGGTACCACGTAACGTTGCCGAACTGATCCGCTCTTAAAAAGAACGGCATAAAATGAAACGGCTCTATCATAAATCGTATTTGTGATTTTCTAAAAAGAATTGCGTTTGTTCTATGAATCGTGTAGAAGTCTTTACGATAGCCTTAAACATTCAGTCGTCTTGACAGCTTCTTCTGTACTAGAAGGAATAAAGGATCTCATAAAGTTGTTCTATTTACTTTTTTATTCTTACTTTTGTACTTCTATCTGTGTCGTAATCGTATGAGATGTAAAGGGCTCGCTCTCATTGGAAGATGAAAAAATGTGAAATAATAGAGCCTGTAGAAAAGGTAATGCGCAAAAAAACTACTCAAAAAACGGAGAAAAAGGGAACAACAACGAAACATGAATCCGCCGTAAATACTATTGTGAAACCGAAGGAGATGACACTCAAAGAATGGCAAATAGCCATTCGAAAACAATCGGCACAAAAAGAACTATTTTCTATCTCGTTTATAGATAAGAAGACGAGTAAATCGGACTTCTTTGTTTCTAATCTAAAGAACAAGACTCTTTATAAAGTCGTATACAGAGGTGAAAATAGTGAATGGAATTTTTGCTCTTGTATGGACTTTAAAACGAGTCAACTCGGCACGTGCAAACATATAGAAGCTGTAAAACTTTACCTTCAGAACAAACCGAAATATAGAATTCAACCCCCGACTTATACTTCCGTTTATTTGTATTATGGTGTAGAACGTACGATAAAGATAAGAATTGGGAGTAATTTCCACGAAGAATTTGAAATGTTGGCCAAAGATTTCTTTTCTGAAGAGGGCGTACTGAAAATAGAATCGTCAGCATCGCTTCGAAGTTTTTCCTTGAAAGCGAGTGCACTAGACGATACTTTCCGCATCTATACAGATGTTTGGGATTTTATAGCAGAGAAAGAAACGCTTGTCAAACGCTGCCATTTACTGAAACAATATTTTCCTAGTGGTAACATGGATGGGATAATTAAAGCCAAACTATATCCTTATCAACAAGAGGGCATTCTGTTTGCCGCAAAAGCAGGAAAAAGCATTATAGCCGATGAAATGGGGTTAGGCAAAACACTTCAAGCCATTGCAACGGCAGAAGTGTTAAGACGAATGAAATTGATTTCAACCGTACTTATCGTTTGCCCTACAACTCTCAAATATCAATGGAAGACCGAAATAGAACGCTTTACCAACTCGGATTGTGTTGTAATTGAAGGAAATTTTCTGAAACGGAAAGAACTTTACGCTACAGATTATTTTTATAAAATAGTGTCGTATAACGCGGTTAGTAATGATATTAAAAGCTGTGGGCATATGGATACCGATATGCTTATTATGGATGAGGCGCAAAGATTGAAAAACTGGAATACTCAGATTTCACATAATATGAAGTGTGTCTATTCTGATTATACCTTGGTGTTAACGGGTACGCCTCTCGAAAATAAGATAGAAGAACTTTACGCCATTATGCAATACGTTGACCAATATTGCCTTTCTCCTTTCTATGATTTTATGAGCCGTTATGTAATGACTGAAGAAACTGGAAAAGTAATCGGTTATCGAAATTTGAATGAAGTTTCAGAACGAATGAAAGGGCGACTGCTTCGCAGAAACAAAAAAAACGTAGAGTTTCAATTACCAGAACGGATGGATAAGTTTCTGATGGTAACGATGACAAAAGAACAACGAAAAATTCACGAAGAATTGAAATTCCTGGTAAATATACTTGTACAACGTTGGACGCGAATGAAATTTCTTTCGGAAAAAGATCGTAAGAATTTACTGGTTCTCCTCTCTAAAATGCGTATGGTATGTGACAGCACTTACATATTAGACCAAAAAACAAGATTTGATACGAAAATAGACGAGCTCCTTGAAATCATCACAGAGATGATAGAAAGTGGTGATGAGAAAATGGTCGTTTTTAGTCAGTGGGAAAGAATGACGCGCATTGTAGCTCAAGAACTTGATGCACGTGGCATCGAATATGAATATCTACATGGGGGTGTTCCTTCGGAAAAGCGAAAAGACTTAATGAGTAATTTTACAAAAAATGAAAAAAGTCGTGTGTTTTTATCTACCGATGCTGGTTCGACAGGACTTAATCTGCAAGCGGCCTCCATACTTGTAAACCTAGACTTGCCGTGGAACCCAGCGGTGCTGGAACAACGAATCGCTCGAATCTTTCGCCTAGGGCAAAAACGTACTATCCAAGTCTATAACTTTGTGACACAAAATTCCTTTGAAGAAGAAATGATCCAAAAACTTCATTTCAAATCATCTTTGTTCGCAGGAGTGCTTGACCATGGAGCACAAAACATTATGTTGGAAGAAAACAAATTAGAAAGCTTTATGAATTCGATGGCAGAATTTGTGCAAGCCAAGGAACCTTCCACGAATAACGATGAAAATGACGATGAAAAAGAAGTGGTCACAAGCAAAAAGGCAGAAGGACAGTGGAATAAGATAAATCAAGAAATCTTAGACGAAACAACAGATCAGAACATTTTGCCATTGACCTTCAACGACAAAGAAAATTCGAAGCCCAAAACTCGAACACCTCAAACGGAAAATCAGAAGAGCGCAAAAAAAATAATGGAACAAGGGATTCAATTTTTTTCGGGTTTAGCCGAAATGGCTTCATCGCCCGAAAAGATGCAGACGTTCGTTAATACACTCGTAGAGGAAGATGAAGAAACGGGTGAAACGACCCTACGTATCCCAGTTCCTAACAAAGCCGTTGTAACGAATTTGTTTCAAACAGTTGCTAAATTGATGAGCGGGCTGAAATGAAAACTTTAGAATTAGCAGCAAAACTCATTCATCCTGTTTAAAACAGATTTTCATTTTTCCCTCAAAGCTCTTCCCCTTTCATGAATAATAAAAAAGAACATTCCTTTCATTGTTGAAGTCCAACAATAAAAGGAATGTTCTTTATAGTAGAATGAATTAGGTTAGCAAACCTTTTCCAGCTTTTTCATAATTGAGAATATAAATAAAGCGGAAAGGCAACATAGAATAATGAGTACGCCCCATATCATCCATAATTCTAAGCCGCTTTCCCATATATATCCAATGATTGCTACCATGTAATTTCCGATGGCACATGCTGCAAACCATCCACCCATCATCGCTCCTTTAAGCTTTGGAGGGGCAACTTTTGAGACAAACGAGATACCCATTGGTGAAAGCAAAAGCTCTGCAAAGGTTAGCACGAGATAAGTGGAAATTAGCCAATCAGGAGAAATAAGTGTAGATAAACTACTATCACCTTTAAGGGCTAGTGGTGTTGGTAATCCGATAGATCCAATAGCGAGGATAAGGAATCCACAAGCAGCAATAAGCATTCCGAGTCCGATCTTACGAGGCGCTTTAGGCTCTTTGTTTTTCTTGGCTAAGAATCCAAAGATCATAAGAGATACAGGAGTTAGCGCTACCACAAAGAACGGATTAAATTGTTGAAATTCTTGAGGTAAAATAGCAATGGTTTCGGCTGTTGCGCCATATTTTAATCCCAGAATAATAAGAGTTCCAATAGCTAGAGCCCCTGATATGAGGCGAGTTTTATTCTTTTTTGTTTGAAAGAATGAAAAGGCACTATAGATGGCAATCAAAATCAAGGTAAGATTCCACACATCAAAACCAATTCGATTTATCCCCGTAACGCTATGTTCTGTATAATCACGCGCAAAGAATGTCATCGTTAGTCCATTCTGATGAAAAGCCATCCAGAAGAAAAGAACAACAGCAAAAACGAGTAACAACGCTATAATACGCTGTTTGGTTTCACTTTTAGATAATTCTTCTGGCTCCACCTTTCCTGTATCAACTGCATTTTTATCTACTTGCTTCTGATTTACATCCGCGTGTTTAAAGGTTCTACGAGAAGCCATATAAATCGCCATAGAAACAATTAAGGACAAGCAAGCTACTGCAAAGCCATAATTATAAGCTTCTGACAAATGTCCTATATAAGAAGTACAAAAAGTTGCGGTATCACCCAAAAAGCCTTGTGCCTCCTTTAAACCTTCAAGTGCCTTCGTGTCGGTTGGCGAAATGGTGCCATTTAGAAATTGATGGGCAAGAGCGGGTATCTGAGAATTATAGGTAAAGTTATATTCCTTCAACAACCAATCTGTCATCTTTGTTGCTGCGGTAGGTGCAAACATCGCTCCTATATTTATGGCCATATAGAATATGGAAAACGCCGTATCACGTTTGTTCTTGTATTGCGGTGCATCATAAAGGTTTCCAACCATCACTTGTAAGTTTCCTTTAAATAGCCCCGTACCACAAGCGATAAGTGTTAATGCGCCAAACATTAGCGTTTTTCCTGTTGAAGCATCGGTGGGTATGGCTAAAAATACGTAACCAACAAACATCACAATGATGCCTATTGTTACCATTTTACCATATCCAAACTTATCTGCTAAGATACCTCCCACTAGCGGAGTGAAATAAACAAATGCAAGAAAACTTGCAAAAATAGTAGACGTGTCTTCGGATGAGTATCCAAATTTTGCCTGCAAGAACAAAGTGAAAATTGCAAGCATTGTGTAATAACCGAATCGCTCACCTGTATTGGCAAGCGCGAGGGCGTAAAGCCCTTTGGGTTGTCCTTCAAACATAAATTATAGTTTTATTGATTAGTAATTATTTCAAAAAGTAGAGTAGGGAAGTCGTTCATCTTCGCCTTTTATTAACGTGGCATATTGAGCTCGTGCTTGTCGTAAAAGGTCGTCTGGTGCAATTTTTAGCTGTAAGCCTCGAACGCCAGCACTTACATAAATAAAGGAGAATTTTTGTGCGGAAGCATCCATATAAGTTGGGAAGTTTCGTTTCATTCCAATCGGACAACAGCCACCTCGAATGTATCCTGTTGTAGGTAGTAATTCTTTTAAGGGTAATGGTTCACATTTTTTATTTCCACTTACTTTTGCAGCTTGTTTCAAGTCTACTTCCTCTGCTCCAGGAACAATACACACAAGGTGTTTCACTTTATCGCCTTGCAACACAATAGTTTTGAAAACTTGTTCTATATTTTCTCCTAAACTATCTGCCACGTGTTTTGCTCCTAGGTCGGTTTCATCTACGTCATATTCCACCAGGCTATAATCAATGCCCGCTTGATCCATTAATCGAGCAACATTTGTTTTCTTTAATTTTATCATAATCCAAGTTCTTTTTTCAGGAAAGAGGCTGTATACCCTTTTATACTCATGGCTACTTGTTCTGGCGTGCCAACATTCAGCACTTTCCCGCCATCTCTGCCACCTTCTGGGCCCATATCTATAATGTAGTCAGCCATTTTTATCACATCAAGGTTGTGCTCTATCACGATGACGGTATTTCCTTTACTTACAAGTTTATTTAGAACGGTCATTAAGACCCGTATATCTTCAAAATGCAATCCAGTTGTAGGCTCGTCAAGGATGTAAACGGTTTTTCCTGTATCACGTTTACTTAGTTCTGTCGCGAGCTTCACTCGTTGACTTTCTCCTCCAGATAGGGTCGTTGATGCCTGCCCCAACTTAATATATCCCAATCCAACTTCTTGAAGAACTTTTATTTTATTCAGAATAATGGGGATGTTCTCAAAGAATTCACAAGCACTATTAATGGTCATATCCAAGATGTCGGCTATACTTTTCCCCTTAAATCGCACTTCAAGAGTTTCACGATTGTAACGTTTTCCGTGGCATTCTTCACAAGCGACCATAACATCTGGCAAAAAGTTCATTTCGATATTCTTATATCCGTTTCCTTTACACGTCTCGCACCGTCCACCTTTTACATTAAACGAAAATCTTCCTGGTTTATACCCTCTTATCTTTGATTCTGGCATATCTACGAAGAGGGAGCGAATATCCGAAAAAACCCCTGTGTAGGTGGCTGGATTTGAACGAGGAGTACGTCCTAAAGGACTTTGGTCTACGCTGACTACTTTGTCGATATATTCGATGCCTTCGATACTTTTATAAGCCAATGGCTCGCGTAGTGAACGATAAAAATGATGAGAAAGAATGGGTAATAAAGTGTCATTTACTAATGTACTTTTACCACTTCCCGAGACTCCTGTTACACAAATCATTTGACCCAGAGGAAACGCAACATCTACCCCTTGAAGATTGTTTCCTGTTGCTCCAACTATTTTTAAATAGAAGCCATTCCCTTTACGTCGTTCCTTCGGCGTTTCTATTTGTGTTCCCCCATTTAAATAAGAGCTTGTAAGTGTCTTACACTTTAGCATCTCTTTAGGCAAGCCTTGGTATACCACTTCTCCACCAAATCGTCCAGCACGTGGCCCCATATCTACAATATAGTCTGATTGTAACATCATATCTTTATCGTGTTCTACAACTATCACGGTGTTACCCGTGTCTCGCAATTTCTTGAGCGATTTGATAAGACGTATGTTGTCACGCTGATGTAGTCCAATACTTGGCTCATCTAATATATAAAGTACGTTTACAAGTTGAGATCCTATTTGAGTTGCTAATCTTATTCGTTGACTTTCCCCACCCGATAAACTTACAGAAGACCGATTCAGCGATAAATAGTCTAACCCTACATCGAGTAAGAACTGTAAGCGAGTTGAAATCTCTTTTATAATTTCATGTGCTATCCGTTTTTGCTTCGCAGATAGTTCACTTTCTATCTTCTCAATCCAATTTTTGAGCTCTACAATGTCCATAGATGCCAATTCCGATATGTTTTTGTTCGCTATTCGGAAATGTAAAGCTTCGCGATTTAATCTTTTACCCTCACAGGAAGGACACGTTTTCGTGGTAGCGAATTGATCCACCCATTTTTGTGCAGCAGCAGTCATTTCCTTATCACTCATTTGCTGCATATATTTTGCTAATCCGTCAAATTCCACGTAGTAATCGCTCGAAGCGTGAATTAGTTCTGCTTTAATGCGCAATCGTTCGCTACTCCCATTTATAATTTCATCTATTGCTTCTTGTGGTATATCACGAATAGCGGTGCGTAATGTGCAATCATATTTTTCGAGTAATGTATCTATTTGCCAAAAGATCAGCGCGTTTTTATAAGTGCCTAGTGGTACAAATCCCCCTTCATAAATAGACAACTTGTTATTGGGCACTATCTTTTCTAAGTCTATCACACTCACATAGCCCATCCCCTTACACTTTGGGCAGGCGCCCATGGCAGAGTTAAACGAAAAATTATGGGGAGCAGGTTCGCGATAACTGATACCCGTAACAGGGCACATCAATAGTTTTGAATAATGTCGTACACTATTTGTGGTGGCATCTTGTATCATCAATAGTCCATTTCCATGCAATAAGGCAGCCGACACGGTCTTTTTTAATCGTTCGTTATCTTTTTCTTGAACGATGAGCTTGTCTATAACTATTTCTATATTGTGATTCTTGTAACGATCGGTCTTTAATCCTTTTGTGAGCTCGCAAATTTCTCCATCGATTCTAGCATATAGAAATCCTTTTCGTCGAATGGTCTCGAACAGTTCTTTGTAATGTCCTTTGCGGCTGCGAACGACTGGGGCAAGAACAAATATGCGATGTTCTGCATAATCGTTCAGGATGAGCTCCAATATTTGTTCCTCCGTGTATTTCACCATTTTTTCTCCCGATAAGTAAGAATAGGCTTCACCAACTCGAGCAAAGAGGAGACGTAAGAAATCATATATTTCGGTTACGGTACCAACGGTACTACGTGGATTTTTGTTCGTCGTTTTTTGTTCTATGCTAATAACGGGACTCAAACCTGTGATTTTATCTACATCAGGTCGTTCCAGATTATCCAAGAAATTTCTGGCATACTGTGAAAAGGTTTCGATATAACGCCGCTGTCCTTCAGCAAAAATAGTGTCAAATGCAAGAGAGCTTTTACCACTGCCACTAAGTCCTGTTATAACGGTCAAACTGTCTCTAGGGATTTCTACATCAATATTTTTCAGATTATGTACTCTTGCTCCCCAAACCTTTATAATTCCTTCTTCTATTTTGTCGTCCATTTTTTTAATTTGAGGTAGTTGACGTGCTTTTATTTTCGTCATATCCACGAAGAAGCGTTATTGATTTCTTTATGGTGTAATTGCGTCCATCAGCACCTTTTGCTTCGACCAAACAGAAATAGACTCCGTCTTTAACGTTTGTGCCACCACTACATCCATTCCAACCCCCTTCTAAAGTGGTCCATTCATAAATCTTTTTACCCCATCGGTTGAATATATAGGCATGAAAACTAACAATGCTTTGATATCCTTCTTTTGCTTTATACACATCGTTTTGTCCATCTCCATTAGGAGAGAAGGCATTGGGCATCTCTAATTTGCTCTCACTAACTGTAACGCTCATCGGTTCTTCTGTTTCATATTGAATGGTATCCATTCCATTCACAAACGTTACGTACAATTTTATATAGCTTACGCCAGAGGTTGAAAACGTAAAATCTACCGTTTCATCGTAGCGCAACAAATAAGGAGTTGCTTCTTTTCCTGCATAATAGAAACGCCATTCATAATAAGGAGTATAGTGCCCTATGTTTTTCACGTTCGATGTAAAATGTGCAAGGATGGGAGCAGAACCAGAAAAATCTGTTTCTGTATGACTTCCATCTTTATCCTCTATGATCATAATTGGATTTGCGGTAGGAATCAAATCTTGTGCCAATAGATTCATATTAGATCCCATTAAAAGAGGAAACATTAAAATTAAGAACCGTTGTATCATATCGTTTTATTCGTTTTATAGGTAAATCAAGCGAAAATCAAGGTCTTTACGCTCTTATTACAACAACATTAGTGCAAAAATAGCATTTTCTACCGAACAAAACACTTTTTTTTGTACTTTTGTTCCGCACAAATCAAGGATTAGAACTTATGAACTACAGAAAAAGTTGGATTTTGACACTACTTATTGCTTTTCTAAGCTTTACGGGTAACACAAAAGCGCAAGTACAAACACAAGAAGCAAAAGCGAAAGATGGACTAAAATATCATATCATACAATCAGGAGAAACGCTTTATCGTATCACTCAGACGTATCAACTTACGGCGGAGGAAATCTGTAAAGCAAATCCAGGACTGAGCGCACAAAACTTTCGTGCTGGCGAAACCATCCTTATTCCAATTGCTCAAACAAACGTGACTCCCATCCTCCCGCCAAAGTCGAATCCAAATCCCAAAGGGATTGCAGGTAGTGATTGTCGTGAAATGCACAAAGTAAAAAGGAAAGAAACTATTTTTAGTATCGCGAAAAAATACAACTTGAGTATTGAACAACTTATCAATGCGAATGCAGAAATGAAGGAAAAAGGATATGAGCTCAAAAAAGGTGCTTTTATTTGTATTCCAATTGCCGTTGTCATACCGCCACCACCGTCGGATGCTGAGCTCTTCAGCGTGGCGCAAGCTAAAACAAAGCCGATTTCCCATCTACGCATCGCAGTTCTATTGCCCTTCAAGTCAAAAACAGCAGAAGGCGCGCGCACCGTAGAATATTATCAAGGAATCCTTATGGCGGTAGATAGCATACGACGTTTAGGCACGTCTGTAGAGCTCTATGCCTATCATTCGGGTACCACCGAATCGGATATGAATTTGATTTTGTCCAACCCTAAAATGAAACAAATGAACCTCATCTTTGGTCCATTATATAGAACTCAAATGCCCACCTTAAACAACTTTTCTAAAACAAATCGTATCATAGTCGTTTCGCCTTTTTCCTCAAAGGGAGAAGAGGTTTATAACAATCCCCAATGGATGATGCTTAATTCTCCTGATCACGAAGAACGGGCAGAGGTTTACCATCGTTTTTTATCCACTTTTGGAAAAAGTAACGTGGTCTTCATCCATAAATTTCCACAAGGATCTGAATTTACTCGTGGACTGCAAATGAAATTGAAGGAGCAAGCTATTACTTACTCTTCTTTAACACAGCAATTTACAGATTCGCAATTGCGAGAATGTTTAAGTAGCACGACTACCAATATGATCATTCCTTCATCCGAAGAGATAAGTGCGCTCAATGTTATTGCGCCCAAATTGAAAGACTTTATAAAAGCAAATCCTTCTTATCGCCTCCAATTGTTTGGGTATCCAGATTGGCAAACCTTTGTCCGTTCTCAATTAGAAAATTTCTATGCGCTCGATACCTATATTTATACACCGTTTTATCGTAATCCCTTATCTGTAAATGTGGCGCGTTTTGAACGTGATTATTATAAACACTTTCATAAGAATATGACAAAGAGCTATCCTCGAATGGCTATGTTTGGTTTTGATAGTGCGCTTTTTTTTATGAAAGGAGTATCTCGCTATGGGACAAGTTTTAGTAATCAAGAGATCTTTAGTGCACCTTATCAAAATGGGATTAAACTGAAAAGAGTTACGAATTGGGGCGGAATGATAAATAATAATATCTGGTTTGTCCATTACAACACAACACATAAGATAGAAATAAATACATTCAAATGAACAAAGCATTATTCTATATAATACCGATAATAAGCTGTTGCTATTGTACTACAGTAAAAGCACAAGTGGGGGAAGCACGAAACAATTTAGCTCTTGGCATAAATGCAGGGGTAACGATGAATACCATCTCTTTTGATCCTACGATCAAACAAAAAAGTTTAACCGCGCCAACATTTGGTCTAACGTTCCGATATACGTGTGAAAAATATTTCCGTACACTTTGTTCGGTACAATTAGAACTAAACTATGCCAATCTTGGCTGGGAAGAAAATGTGATGAATAGTGCTAACGAGCCTTTGCCTGATACCTATCGCCGAAACATATCTTATCTTCAACTACCGTTATTAGCTCGTATGAGTTGGGGAAAAGAACAAAAAGGATTGATGTTTTATATTATAGCGGGTCCACAAATAGGATATAGTATAGGAGAAAACAGTAAAACAAGTAACACGATTACAACAAATCCAGCAGGGAATCCCGATCGCCCCAACAACGTATATCAACAATATACAATGGACATAAAGAATAAATTAGATTATGGCATACAAGCAGGTGCTGGATTAGAATTGAATACGGCCATAGGACATTTTATGGTAGATGGACGATATTACTATGGCCTTTCCGACGTTTTTGGAAACTCAAAGAAAGATGTTTTTTCTCGTTCTGCAAATGGTACGATAATGGTTAAGATGACTTATCTGTTTGATCTCAAAAAATAAAAAGTTCTTTCTCTGAAAAGCAGCGCGCTCGAATGTAATATCGAGCGCGCTGCTTTTCAACTTTGAGCGCGCTCGAAGTTTTGCGATGCAATTAAAAAAGCAAAGCCTCTTACTTTAAAAAAGAAGAGGCTTTGTTTTGATACGTTGTTTAGACGTTAGTAATTCTCCGGTTTAAGCTGAAAGTAACTTTGAGGATGGGCACATACAGGGCATTCTTTAGGTGCATTTTTCCCTACGCAAATATGACCACAATTAATACATTGCCAAATAGCTTCTCCTTCTTTCGAGAAGACTAATTTATCTTCCACGTTTTTCAATAACTTACGATAGCGAGCTTCGTGTTGTTGCTCTACAGCTGCTACAGCTTCAAACTTAGCCGCAATCTCGTTAAAGCCTTCTTCACGCGCCTCTTTCGCAAATGTGGCATACATATCTGTCCACTCGTAGTATTCTCCGTCAGCAGCCGCTTTCAGGTTTGTAGCCGTGTCTGAAATGCTACCACCGTTTAGTAGTTTGTACCACATTTTAGCATGCTCTTTCTCGTTACCTGCTGTCTCTGCAAAAATTTCAGAAATCTGAACAAAGCCATCTTTTTTAGCTTGACTTGCATAGTATAAATACTTATTTGTTGCCATTGATTCTCCTGAAAATGCAGCTTCAAGGTTTTTCTCTGTTTTTGTTCCTTTTATATCCATCTTATTTTATATTTGAATTATTATAACGTAGCAAAAGTAGTAAAAATCCTTATTGCGAAGAAACTTTTCACTCTAAATAATATCTAAATTGAAGATTACAACAAAAGAAAGAGTGTAATCCTTGAAAAGGAGATTATCCCTAGCCTTATGTTCTCTTCTTTAAAGATTAAAATAGAATTTCGCTTAAGGAATAGTTTTCCATTATTTTACTTTTATCCACATTCCCTCGAATGCCAGGTATACTACCTTTCGCCGTATATTGCCACACGATAAAGTCTTGTCCGTCATCTAGTGTAGGCTCGTCTTCACGATAGCGTGCAATCATCCATTTATATCCAGGAAATTTTCCGCTTAAGTGTCGATTGTAGAAATTATGAAACGTATAGATAAGCGGCCTGCGACCATAGAATTTTGTTACCTGCTCTATAAATCTACGCAAGTCCGAAACAAATTGTTCTTCGCTCACTTTACCTGCGTGTTCTACATCAATAATAGGCAACAGATCTTGTTCTTCTGGCAGAATATTAGTTGTAATGTTCTGTATTTGTTCTTCTACGGATACGTTGGGACGATAGAAATGATAACTGCCTACTTTTATGCCTGCACGTTTTGCCCCCTTTAAGTTTCTACGATAGGTGTCATCTACCAAGGAGGCTCCTTCTGTTGCCTTGAGATAGGCGTATGAGATTCCCGTTTCGCGCGCTACTATTTCCCAATTGATATTTCCCTGATAGTGACTTACGTCTATGCCATCCCGTGAATAATTGTCTATAGTATGAGGTAAATTAGCTTCACTTATTGAGGATACTAATTGATGCTGTTTTGCTTTATTGGGCGTTCCATCTGGTTCTGGTGTTGACCTTTGCGTTTTATTCTTGTTGTATTTTGTCTTTCCAGGGGTATTACCAATAGCAGCTATTGGCATCATGGCAATGACGCATACTATTAAGATAAAACCTCTTTGAATTCTTCTTTTCATCGTTCCTTTAGCATTGTTTAGATAAACTTACGCTACAAAATTACATTATTTTTTTTAGATAGAAGCAGTTCTCTGTGTTACAGAATGTTATAAGTATGGGCATCTCTATTCTATAACGAGATGCCCATTACTATTGACCTACAGAAAGTGTTAGATAAAATGCGTTTCAGCTACCTCCCAATTGACGATGTCCCATAGCGCGGCTACATAGTCGGCACGTCTGTTTTGATAATCTAGGTAGTAGGCGTGTTCCCAAACATCAATGCAGAGTAGGGGAGTCTTACCTTCTTTGATCGGATTCCCTGCATTTGCATACTTGGTAATGGATAGATGCTTGTTTTCGTCTGCGGAGAGCCATACCCATCCAGAACCAAATAAACTGATAGAGGCTTCGCTCATCAGACGTTTCATCTCATCAAAGGTTCCAAAACTTTTGTTGATGCTTTCAGCCAAAGCCCCTGTTGCAACTGCGTGCGATGGTTTGGGGGTTAATCCAGCGAAATAAAAGTGATGGTTGAATACTTGCGATGCATTGTTAAGCAAGGCTCCTTCTGGTGCGGTTGCAATGATGTTTTTGATGGTTTCGTTTTCAAAAGGAGTGCCCGCTGATAAGCTGTTCACATTATTTACATAGGTTTGTAGATGCTTCCCATAGTGAAATTCAAGGGTTTTTTCACTTATAGAGGGAGCTAAGGAGTTCAGTTGATAGGGTAGAGCTTCAAGGATTGTTTTCATAAGGCTTTAATCTGTTAGAGGGTTATTATAAGAACATAAATCAATACGCTGCAAATAACGGTATAAGTTTTCGATTAGAACCTATTTTGATAGTTAATCTAACTAAAAAGGGTGCATAGGCCGAAAATCGCAATAGCATCAACCCGAAAAGGATTGATGCTATTGCAAAACCGTAATTCTATTACGATTCAAAAAGGGAACTTTTTTTAAGCTCCAAAGTTATCAAAGAGGATGCTCTCGTCTTCTACGCCTAGTTCTGTTAACATTTTAACAGCAGCATCGCTCATTGGACCAGGGCCACACATATAGTATTCTATATCTTCGGGAGCCTCGTGATCTTTTAGATAACAATCATGGATAACTTGATGAATAAATCCCGTAGGTCCTGTCCAGTTATCTTCTGCCAAAGGAGAACTAAGAGCTAAATGGAACGAGAAGTTTGGAAATTCCTTTTCTAACGCTTTAAAGTCTTCCATATAGAATACTTCTGCCATGGAGCGTGCCCCATACCAATAAGAAATCTTGCGATCGCGTATCTTCAGCGTTTTGAGTAAATGGAGAATGTGTGCACGTAGAGGAGCCATACCAGCGCCTCCACCAATATAAAGCATTTCTTTTTTAGAGTCCAATATAGGATGGAAATCACCATAAGGGCCACTCATCATTACTTTGTCTCCAGGTTTTAATTGAAAAATATAAGAAGAGGCAATACCTGGCATAACATCTACGAAACCTTTTTGAGGACGGGGTTTAAAGGGTGGGGTGGCAATACGTACGTTGAGCGTAATACGATCTCCTTCCGCTGGATAGTTCGCCATCGAGTAAGCACGAATGGTAGGCTCTTCATTCTGACATTTCAAACTGAACAAATTAAAGTTTTTCCAATCCCCCATAAATTTCTCTCCAATGAGTGCTTTGTCTATGTCTTTGTCATAATCCATTGTGTATGCAGGTATTTTGATTTGTGCATACGAGCCTGGTACAAAGTCCATATGTTCGCCTTCGGGTAAATTTACGATAAATTCCTTGATAAACGTTGCCACATTGGTGTTGGAATGAACGGTACATTCCCATTCTTTCACACCCATTACGCTGTCTGGAACTTGAATAGATAAATCTCCTTTTACTTTACATTGGCAACCTAGTCGCCAATTGTCTTTTACTTGTTTACGCGTGAACTGACCTTTTTCTGAATCCAGAATCTCGCCACCACCTTCTATCACTTGACATTTACACTGACCGCAAGATCCTTTTCCGCCACAAGCAGAAGGAAGATAGATGTTGTTTTCGGCAAGAGTCGATAACAAGGTGCCACCTTGCCCAACTGCCATGACCTCTTTACCATTGATCGTGACATTTACATTTCCGCTAGGTACAAGATAAACCTTTGCTACAAGAAGCATAATCACAATAAGAAGGATGATGCCGAGGAATACGCCAATACTGGCTACTATAAAATTTATATCCATTTCTTTTTTCTTTTACAAGTTAAGACCTGAAAAACACATAAAGGCCATAGCCATTAGTCCTACCGTAATAAACGTAATACCCAATCCCTGAAGAGGCTTTGGTACATCGGTGTAAGCCATTTTCTCACGAATCGCAGCAAGTCCTACGATCGCAAGTAACCAGCCAATACCAGACCCCAGTGCATAAGCAAAACAGTCTGAGACTCCGCCAATGTATTGCGAACTGTTTGGGTCCATACCGATACGTTGTTGCATAAACAGCGAAGCACCCATAATGGCACAGTTTACGGCGATAAGTGGTAGGAATATACCAAGGGCAGCATAGAGAGAGGGAGAGAAACGCTCTACCACCATTTCAACGAGCTGCACAATACCTGCAATAATCGCAATGAAAAGTATAAACGATAAGTAAGTCAAGTCTTGTCCAAACAATCCATCTTCTGCCAACACTTTGGTCTGTAGTAAATAGTCCAAAGGCACCGTGACTAGCAGCACAAATGTAACGGCGATGCCAAGTCCAAAGGCGGTCTTTACATTCTTAGATACGGCTAAGTAAGAGCACATACCCAAGAAGAAGGCAAATATCATATTGTCCACAAAAATAGAGCGGACAAATAAGCTTATTAAATGTTCCATATTATTCTTTCTTTATTTATATAGGTAGAGGTTGTTATTTGCTTTTCTTATCGTTATAGGCGCGCTGTGCCCAAATAAGACAACCAACAAGAATCATAGCCATTGCGGGCATTGTCATCATACCGTTATTAAGATAACCTTCGTCATAAAGGCTACTGGGAATGATTTGAAAACCAAAGAGCGAACCATTGCCTAGCAATTCACGCACAAATCCGATGGCCACTAAGATCCAAGCATATCCAAGCCCATTGCCAATACCATCAAGAAAGGACTCCCAAGGTCCGTTTTGCATAGAGAAAGCTTCAAGTCGACCCATAAGAATACAGTTCGTAATAATAAGCCCTACGTATACAGAAAGTTGTACACTGACATCGTATGCAAAAGCTTTAAGAATCATACTAACGATAGTCACTAACGCTGCCACAACGACCAATTGCACAACAATGCGTATGCGGTTGGGTATCGTGCGACGAATCAACGAAATAATAACGTTGGCAAAAGCCAAAATAACGGTTACCGAAAGTCCCATCACAATGGCGGGCTGTAACTGCGAGGTTACGGCTAACGCGGAACAGATACCTAGAACCTGAATAACAACAGGATTGTTCAAGTTTAGAGGTTCTGCAAAAACGGCTTTATTCTCTTTTGAAAATAATTTACTCATATCTTAACCCTCCAATTTAGTTGTTTGTAGTTAAAAACGTTTTGTACTTAGAAAGGCAGTCGTGAAGCATATTGTTCACGCCATCGCAGGTCAGTGTCGCACCCGTAATGCCATCACACTTATTCTCAGCTGTAACGCCTTGTACTTCTTTGCCTCTTTTGAGAACACTTAAAGTGATTTCTTCTGAAGGATTCATAATCTTTTTTCCTTCAAATTGTTTCTGAAAGCCTTCATATTCTGTGATACGCGCCCCAAGTCCAGCGGTTTCACTTTCGTGTGAAAAGTAAGTCCCATAAACGGTGGCTTTATCTGCATTAAGAGCTATATAACCCCACAAACCGCCCCATAAGCCTTTACCCGTCACGGGTATCACATATTTTGTTTCACCGTTTATTTCGCAAAGGTATAAAGGTAGACACTCATCTGTAATTTCTTTTGTACTAACATGAAAGGCATCTTTGTCTTTGCTCTTACCGTCTTTGACCACACGACCATTGATGTCGATAATCTGGTCTGCCACAACATATTTAGCATATCTATTTTCCACGTCCGTTTTTTCCACGTTGCGGATATTCAAGGCTGAAAGTATCTGATTCTTCTTATCAATGGCAACATTCGCATCACTTTGAGGCTGAAGTACTTTGCTTACAAAAGCAAGCAAGAATGCAACGATTATCACTACAACCGAGGCATATATTATAGTATAGCTATTACTATTTGTATTCATATCTTTCCGTTTATAGGTTTGAATTAATCGTTTTGTTTGCACGTTTCGCACGTTTACTGATATTGCTCTGCACAACGATATAGTCAATCAGTGGCGCAAACATATTCATAAACAGAATAGCAAGCATCATACCCTCTGGATAACCTGGGTTGAGCACTCGTATAATCACTGCCAAAGCCCCAATAATGAAACCATAGTAATATTTACCCGTTTCAGTTCGTGCACTTGTAACGGGGTCGGTTGCCATAAACACAGCACCAAAGCAGAAACCGCCAAGCACAAGGTGTTGATACCAAGGCATCATCGCAACAGCATTGTTTGCTGCACCCCAATGATTAAAGAGTAACCCCATTAACGCACCACCTACAAAAACGCTTAGCATCGTTTTCCAACTCGCAATGCCTGTCCAGAGTAATAGTATAGCGCCAATGGCAATGGCAATCACACTCGTTTCACCGATAGATCCAGGTATTAAACCTATAATTTGATCAAACAAGGACGTATTGATAGTGGTTCCTGTTGCCGCTTCTCCAAGAGGTGTTGCACACGTAAAAGCATCGGGTAAGTCTTTACCAAGCCCCCAAATACTCTCTTTCGCAACCCACACTTCATCACCACTCATCTTTGTTGGATAAGAGAAGAATAAAAAGGCACGGGTAATCAAGGCCACATTAAAGATATTCATGCCCGTTCCGCCAAACACTTCTTTTGCAAAAATAACAGCAAAAGCGGTTGCAATTGCAATGATCCAAAGAGGGCAGCCAATAGGAACAATAAGGGGGATCAACATTCCAGAAACCAAGAAACCTTCTTGTATCTCTTCATGTTTCCATTGTGCTACAACGAACTCTATCCCGAGCCCTACCACGTAGGACACTATAATTTTAGGTAATACAGCTAAAAAGCCGTAAGCAAATAATTCACAGAAACTACCACTTATGCCAGCGGCGTTATAGTGCTGATAGCCTACGTTATACATTCCGAATAGTAAGGCGGGTATCAACGCAATCACTACAAACGACATAATTCGTTTGGAGTCTATCGCATCGTGAATACTTGCACCACACCTTGCAGTTGTGTTGGGCACGAAAAGGAATGTTTCCATACCTTCGTACACCGAACGCAAAGCGTGCAATTTGCCTCCCTCTTCAAAGTTCGGCTTTATCTTATCAAGATATTTTCTTAACGCGTTCATATTATAATATAACTACTTGTTTTGTTTATAAATTAAGCCATTTCTTTGCGAAGCATATCTAACCCTTCCCGAACGATACGTTGCAGTTCTAGTTTCGATGAATCTACAAATTCAGCTACTGCAAAATCTTCTGGAGCTACTTCGTAAATCCCAAGAGCTTCCATACGATCTATATCACCTGTAATGATCGCTTTTATAAGGAAACCTGCATAAATATCCATCGGGAACACTTTGTCGTATTCTCCACTCATTATAATATGGCGCTCTCCTCCCTTTATACGAGCATCCAAGGTATAGGCTTTTTTGCCCAACAGCCAACTAAAATAAGAACGGTTCGTTGAGAAATCGCGAACTCGTGGCATTATCCAACCCAGCATTTCGTGCACATCGTCGCCTTCTGGTATCACGGTCACCTCTGTCGTATGAGCGGAGAGGAATCCTTCTACTGTCGTTTGAACGCCAACCAGTGGGTTCCCGTTGAGAATACGTATGTTTTGGTTTGTTGATAGGTTGTTTTCAAGAATGCTACTCAATTCTGCGCCTATAAGAAGGTCGTAGTAGCAAGGATCTTTCACTTCCGAACCTGCAAGCGCAAGGGTGCGCGTTAGGTCAATCTTACCCGTACGGAGTAATCTGCCAATAAAGAGCACATCCTCCGCGTTCAGGGTCCAAACAACCTCACCTTTGTTTACGGGCGATATTGCATTGATCTGAACACCCACGTTTCCAGATGGATTCGGCCCATCAAACACCGTTATTTCAGCATCTTTCGTTTGTGCCAAACCTCCATCGGCTTGTTCTGTACTTATACCAAGATGAACCTTCGCCATCTTTGAAAGTGCAGAGATACCTGTTTGAAAGTCAGCCTCCTGTCCTTTTAGCACAAAACAGAAGTCTGCCGCCAAGGGCATTTTATTAAACGCAGAAACAAAGATCGCTTTGGGCGTATCATCTGGATTTGCGGTGATGTCGTAGGGGCGTTGCTTAATAAATGAGAAAAGACCTGCGTCAAGCAACAATTCTTTTATGCTTTGCGCGGTCATTTCAGCAAGAGCTTTTACGTCAAATTTTTTATACTGTTGAGTTTCGTCCGCGGTGATGCGTACACTCAAAACTTTTCTGCGTTCACCTCTTTCTATAAGAGATATTTTACCGCTAACGGGAGTCACAAATTTCTCGGCAGGACAATGTTTGTTCACAAACAAAGCATCACCAGCCATTACCATGTCGCCCTCTTTAATCAATAGTTTAGGCGTAACGCCTGTAAAATCTGCGGGAACAAGAGCATAAACAGAAGAAGCCTTTGTGGGTTTCTTGATCGCTGCCGCTGTCCCTTTTAGATTTATAGTCAGTCCTTTACGCACTCGAATCACTTTCGTCATAAAGTAATGATGAGTTAATATTTTTTTTATTCTCTGCAAAGATACAAAAAATATGGGGTTAGCATAGTGGCGAATATCCTTTTTTTCTAGAGGGCTTCGTAAAGCTCAAAGCTTTGCCTTCATTTCGCCTATTTCTTAGCCAAGTAAATGCTTAATTGTAATCAATGGATAGCAAAATATCATTCTTGGTCCAGAATAGCGCATCACTTTCTGTATTTTTTTCTTCATTTCGGGATGATAACAATGAATCGGGCATCGTTTGCACAATGGTTTTTGTTCACCAAATTTACATTGATCAAGTCTCGTATAGGCATATTTCAAAAGCTCGTCAAAGTCTATCGCCTTCTCTTCCGAGTTCTTCTTTTTCTGAAGATGGTTTTGATACATTTCAATCATCATCTTAACGATGCGTTTTTCTTCTTCTATCTTATTCTTTTTCTTGTGGTGTCTCATTCTTATAAGGTCTTTTGTTTCGCCCCTCTTATACAAAAGGTTCGGACTTTACTTCTTTCTACACGTTCAAAATAGTCCTAATTGGATGAAAACTTCTTCTTGAAAAAAACGCAAGAGCTCTTCATCCCCCCATCAAGTCCTTTTTCCCCTATGTAAGCCAGAGGTTCAAGGTTCCCCTTGAAATTAAATAAACCGTCCTAGCGCACAACGTGCCAACGAAATACGTGGCAGGTTGTAGAAGACGCAAAGATACAACTATTTTTCATACTGCAAAAAAAGAGAAACCCTGAAAGAGTCAAGAAATAGCTCTGGTTGCTGTTGCTGATTGAACCTTTTCAGATACTGTTTCAAAAAGAGGGTCCGATAACGAGCCCTAAAAAAGGATCAGTCAAATTTTGA
>JAVVVP010000008.1:6153-50284 GCA_036652575.1 Bacteroidaceae bacterium | reverse complement strand
GGTGCGCCTCTCGTTCGGATTCATACTATTCGTTTGGATTGATTCTTTTTTTGTATCGTCTTTGCGAGGGCTTGCCCGAAGCAATCCAGCGGTGTGTCCGCCCCTCTTTCTTTCAAGCAAGCTATAAGAACCATTTCTCGCCGAATAAGAGCTAAATTCATTGCGATGTCGTATCTTTGTATCGGAAAAACAGCAAAAAAGCAACGGGGCACAACGAAAAAAGAGGCAACGAACACCAAAATGACAAAACACCTTTCCATTATGAAAGGGTTGGAGGAAAAGCCTTACTTCGTAGATGTATAATGATCAAGCAGTTGCCTATTTTGGCACGCTTTTGCCTTTATAGAAGATAGAACAATACGTACTATTTTAAAATTAAAAAAATGACGAAGATGAACCCTATTTTTCTATTCTTACAGCATTCAAGACTGAACTTGACTTCTTACCGTGTGTCTTTTCTAAGTAGAAACAACTCCTATCACAAGTAGAACAAATATGTATACCCTCTTATTTATCATCAGCCTTGCGCTGTTTGCCTATCTGATTTATGTTCTTATGAAACCAGAGAATTTTTGAAGATTTCGAATTACAAATAACAAAAAAGAATATCTATGGACAAAGAAATAATGGGTATCGTTGTGCAGGTGCTACTTATGATAGGACTAAGTTACCCGCTTGGACGATACATCGCAAAGGTGTATAAAGGAGAGAAAACCTTTCTTGATTTTATGACACCCGTTGAGAACAAACTCTACAAGGTCTGCTCTATTCAGCCTTTGGAGCAGATGAATTGGAAACGCTTCCTGAAAGTGCTGCTCACCCTTAACCTCTTTTGGTTTGTATGGGGAATGGTGCTGCTGATGACGCAAGAGATGTTGCCGTTGAATCCCGATCACAACGTGGGACAGAGTGTGACACAAGCCTTCAATACCAGTATTAGTTTTATGGTGAATTGCAACTTGCAACATTATAGTGGTGAAACAGGCGTGACCTATTTCACACAACTATTTGTGGTGATGCTCTTTCAATTTACAACAGCGGCAACAGGTATGGCAGCCTTTGCAGCCATGCTCAAAGGATTGTCTGAAAAAACGACACAAACCTTGGGGAATTTCTGGCTCTATTTGGTGAAAAGCATCACCCGCATTTTGCTACCACTAGCGATGGTGGTGGGCTTGTTGCTGATGATAGGAGGTACACCGATGACCTTGGAAGGGAAACAGCACCTCACCACGCTGGAAGGTCAAGAACAAGTGATTTCGCAAGGTCCAGTGGCAGCAATCGTTGCCATAAAACAACTCGGAACAAACGGCGGTGGCTTTTTCGGAGCAAATGCCTCTCATCCCTTGGAGAATCCGAGTTATTTTACCAATATGATAGAGTGCATCTCTATTCTACTCCTTCCGATGGCTCTTATCTGGACCTTCGGTTTTTATCTGAAAAAACGAAAGTTCGCCTTTACCATTTTTGGTGTAATGCTGTTTGCAACTCTTTTCTCGGTAGGCACTAGCGTCTGTTTGGAAATGACGGGCAATCCCGAAATCGCAAAGATGGGCATTGCACAGCCCAACGGTTCGATGGAGGGAAAGGAAACACGCTTGGGGAGCGGTGCTACGGCTCTATGGGCTATGGCAACAACGGTTACATCGAACGGTTCTGTGAATGGTATGCACGACAGTTTAACGCCGTTGACAGGCATGCTCGCACTCCTCAATATGCAAATCAATTGTTGGTTTGGAGGTGTGGGAGTCGGTTTTATGAACTATTTTATTTTTCTCGTCCTCACCGTTTTCATCAGTGGACTGATGGTGGGGCGCACCCCTGAATTTTTAGGCAAGAAAATAGAAGCAAAAGAAATGAAGATTGCTATTTTCATCGCGTTACTGCATCCCTTCCTCATTCTTACAGGTACTGCCCTCGCAGCCTATTTGGCAACTCAGTCCTCTACCTTAGCATCCGAATGGTTGCACAACCCCTCTTTTCACGGTTTGAGCGAGATGCTGTATGAATTTACATCGTCTGCGGCAAACAACGGCTCAGGCTTCGAAGGGTTGGGGGATAATACGCCCTTTTGGAATATCGGGACGGGCGTTGTGCTAGCACTGAGTCGCTATGTTCCTCTTATCGGGCAACTTGCCATTGTGGGCTTATTGGCACAAAAGAAATTTATTCCAGAAAGTGGAGGAACCCTGAAAACAGACACGTTTACGTTCTCTGTGATCACGTTCACCGTGATTTTTATTATTGCAGCCTTGGCCTTCTTCCCTGTATTGGCGTTGAGTCCTATTGCTGAGTTCTTAACTATGTAGACTTTTATGAAACAGAATAAATTAATGAATCGCGAGCAGTTTATAAGCTCTTTCAAACAGTCGTTTGTGAAACTAAATCCCGTGGTGATGTTTCGTAATCCCGTGATGTTTATGGTGCTCGTTGCCACGGTTATAATGGCGGTCGTCACCATTGGCTCGCTGTTGGGATACGACACCGAGAGTTCGTTCGGCTACAATCTAGCCGTATTGCTAACGCTCTTTATCACCCTACTCTTTGCGAATTTTGCAGAAGCGATAGCCGAAGCACGCGGAAAAGCGCAAGCCGAAAGTTTACGCAAGACACGCCAAGAAACGCCCGCAAAAAGAATACACGGAGATCGCACAGAAACCGTGAGCAGTTCGGAACTAAAGAAAGGCGATCTCTTTGAATGCGTGGCAGGAGACACGATTCCCTCGGACGGAGAAATCGTGGAAGGTTTAGCCTCTATCGACGAGAGTGCCATCACAGGCGAATCGGCTCCCGTCATCCGCGAAGCAGGTGGCGACAAAACGTCGGTAACTGGAGGAACAAAGGTACTGTCAGATAGAATCGTGGTAAAAGTGACCACCTCCGTAGGCGAAAGCTTCTTGGACAAAATGATAGCCTTGGTCGAAGGAGCATCGCGCCAGAAAAGTCCAAACGAAATCGCGCTGACCATTCTATTAGCAGGCTTCACCATGGTTTTTGTCATTGTCTGTGTCACCCTCAAACCTTTTGCAGATTATACAAACACCACACTTTCGATTACCTCTTTAGTATCGCTCTTTGTCTGCCTTATTCCGACCACGATTGGCGGGCTTCTATCGGCAATCGGTATCGCTGGAATGGATCGGGCCTTGCGTGCCAATGTGATTACAAAATCGGGGAAAGCCGTTGAAACCGCGGGCGACATAGACACCCTCTTACTCGATAAAACAGGGACCATCACCATTGGCAATCGTAAAGCGACCGCTTTTTATCCGATCCGAGCTGAAGACGAAAAAGACTTGATGGAAGCGTGCTTGTTCGCCTCGCTTTCCGACCAAACGCCCGAAGGAAAATCCATCGTAGAACTCGCGAGGTCCAAAGGTGTTGAGCCCGATCAAAGCTGTTTAGCAGGTTGCCGCTGGATAGAATTCACCGCGCAAACCAAATGTTCGGGCATCGAATTTCGCAATGGCAATTCCATCATTAAAGGAGCCTCAGAACGCATAAAAGAATTGGTAGAACTGAAAGGACGTGAGTACCCCGCGCGCGCAAATGCGTTGTCGACACAGATTTCCACCAACGGAGGAACGCCACTTGTCGTAGCAAAAGGCTACGAAGTGCTTGGCGTAATAGAATTGCAAGACATCATCAAGCCAGGTATCACCGAGCGTTTTGAACGCCTCCGAAAAATGGGCGTAAAAACGGTAATGGTGACAGGCGATAATGCCCTAACCGCAAAATACATTGCCGAAAAAGCAGGCGTAGATGACTTTATAGCCGAAGCAAAGCCCGAAGATAAGATGGCTTATATAAAAGAAGAGCAGGCAGCGGGCAAACTCGTGGCAATGATGGGCGATGGCACCAACGATGCACCAGCCCTAGCACAAGCGGATGTGGGGGTTGCGATGAACAACGGGACACAAGCCGCAAAAGAAGCGGGCAATATGGTCGACATAGACAACGACCCCACCAAACTGATCGAAATTGTAGAAATCGGAAAGCAACTCCTCATGACACGTGGCACCCTGACCACCTTCAGCATTGCCAATGATGTGGCTAAGTATTTTGCCATCGTTCCCGCCCTCTTTATGGTGTCTATCCCCGCCTTGAAAGCGCTCAACATTATGAACCTTTATTCTCCCGAATCAGCGATACTGTCGGCCGTCATCTTCAATGCCATCATTATTCCACTGCTGATACCTCTCGCACTCAAAGGCGTGAAGTACAAACCAATAGGAGCCTCAGCTCTTCTTAGGCGCAACCTCTTTATATATGGACTTGGGGGCGTGATTACACCGTTTATTGGTATCAAATTAATAGATCTGCTAATTTCAACTGTACTATGATGAAAATATTATTTCAATCCCTAAAAATAACAATCGCCCTTAGTGTCTTCCTTTTTGTGGGTTATGTACTGGTACTCTGGGGCTTTGGCTCTATCGTAGAGCCCAATCATGGAGAAGCAGAAGTAAGCACACAGAAGGGCAAAATAGTGGGAGCAACGCACGTGGGACAAGGCTTCCAAAAAACAACGTATTTCTGGAGTCGCCCTTCGGCCGTAGCCTACCATGGAGATGGCTCGGGCGGCAGCAATAAAGGAGCTACGAACCCTCACTACCTAACCGAAGTAAAAAAGAGAATAAACGCATTTCTGCTGGCTCACCCCTACCTAAAGCGCGCACAAGTGCCTTCAGAAATGGTCACAGCAAGCGGAAGCGGCTTAGACCCACACCTGTCGCCAGAAGCCGTAGCCGTACAAGTGAAACGAGTTGCGATGGCACGTGGCATCAGCGAACAGACCGTTGCAAAAATCGTTGCAGCAAATACAGAAAGACCTTTACTGGGGAAAACCGTCATCAACGTGCTTCAACTAAACCTAGCTCTTGATGAAATAAAAAACTAAACCTCTTTATGGAAAATAGCGTACAGCATTTTTTAAACTTGATACGCCACTCAAAAAGGGGCAAATTCAAAATCTACATCGGGATGATCGCTGGTGTGGGGAAATCGTATCGTATGCTTCAAGAGCTTCGACAACTCATAGATAACGGTATAGATGCTCGCATCGGTTATATGGAGACGCACGGCAGAAAGGATACCTTAAAAATGGCAGAGGGACTACCCGAAATATGCCGTCGAGCGATCTTCTATAAAGGGAAAGAACTCGAAGAGATGGATTTAGAAGCCATTCTTCGAGAACATCCAGAAGTGATTCTTGTAGATGAACTAGCACATCACAACGTAGAAGGAAGCAAGAACGAGAAACGCTGGCAAGACGTGATGGACATTTTGGAAGCTGGCATTAGCGTGATCAGTGCCGTGAACATACAACACATCGAAAGTCTGAATCAAGAAATTGAGAACATCTCGGGCATTGAAGTGACAGAACGCATTCCAGACAGTGTTATCGGAATCGCAGATGAGGTGGTGAATATCGACCTCACGGCAGATGAACTCATCACACGGCTCAAAGAGGGTAAAATATATCATTCGGACAAAATAGAATTAGCACTCAACAACTTTTTTAAATCTGAAAATATTCTGCAACTACGAGAATTGGCACTTAAAGAAGTGGCGATGCGCGTAGAGAAAAAAGTGGAACAAGAGATTCCGCGCAACACGGGTGTACGACACGAAAAAATACTAGCCTGCATCAGCAGTGGCGACAAAGAGCCTCGCAAAATCATTCGTAAGGTAGCCCGCTTTGCCACTCGATACAACGCGAAGTTCTCCGTCTTGTACGTCCGTACACCCGATGAACAGCATGACAACATCAGCTTGGCCTCTCAACGCCATCTAATCAACAACTTTAAATTGGCTACCGAACTCGGTGCTGACATCATTCAATATGATGCACCAAACGTGCTCAAAGGCATTACAGACATTTGTGAAACGCACGGCATAAACACCGTTTGTATTGGAAAACCAAAAATAAAATTGAGACACCTCATCTTCTCCATGTTCCAACATCGACAGTTCTTCGAATCACTAGAGAAATCAAAAATTGATCTTATCATACTATCCTGACCATATGAAAATCAAAACTAAAATAGCCCTTTTGATAGGTGCATTACTCGCCATCATCATCGTGTTAGGTTGCTTTTCTGCGCAAACAGCGCGCAATATGAAAAACAACACAGAAAAAATCCTTGCCGACAACTATAATTCGGTGAAGTATGCCCAAAAAATGCTGTTCGCGCTCCACGTTTTTCATACAGATTCGATAAAGGCAACGAGTATGTTTCTGGAAAGCATCGAATTGCAAAAAAAGAATATCACCGAAAACTCCGAAAGCGATATTACCAGAAACTTAGAGATGGAATATAAGAAATTCTTATCTGATCCCGATAAAAAAAACTTTATTGCATTGAGCACAACGATCAACTCCTTGATACTGATCAATGGGGACGCCATCGAAAAGAAATCAGAGATCGCAACAGATATGGCAAACAAAGCGCTTATCTGGGTGGTCGTGCTCGCGATTTTTAGTGCGATTCTGGCCTTGATTATGCTCTTAAAAATACCGAAAGCCTTAACAAGTCCCATCAAGAACCTCGTAGATGGCATCTTGGAAATATCCAGTCACAACTACGACAAGCGGTTGAACTTCAACCCGAACTCTGAATTTGGCGCGGTGTCTTCGTCCTTCAATAATATGGCAGAAGAGTTAGCACAGTTTCAAGAAAGCAGTTTGGCACGCATCATTTCCACGAAACAGTATATGGAGATTATTATCAATTCCATCGATGAGCCCATCATCGGAATTGACAACCAGCACATCATACTCTTTGCCAACCATGCAGCTTCCGACATTCTAAACCTTTCCACAGACAAAATGATACGTAAATCGGCGCTCGATTTATCGCTTTCGAACGATCTGCTCCGCCGATTGATTAGAGGGCTCAAAGGAGAAAACAAAAATGAACCGCTCAAGATTTACTCGAACAACAAGGAAAGCTATTTTGAAGTACACTATCTTTCGCAACCCGAAAACACAGGAACGGTGATACGGCTCTCGAATATCACAAAGTTTAAAGAACTAGACAATGCTAAGACGAATTTTATATCGGTGATCTCACACGAGTTGAAAACGCCAATCGCAGCCATTATGATGAGTCTAAAACTGATGGAAGACGAGCGTGTGGGTGCCATGAACGACGAACAAACAACGTTAGCCAAAAGCATCAAAGAAAACAGCGAACGTTTGTTGAGCATTTCAGGCGAATTGCTAAAGATGACACAAGTGGAAACAGGCATTCTGCAATTGAACCCCAAGATCACGAAACCAATAGAACTGATAGACTACGCGATCAATGCAACAAGGGTCTTAGCCGAGAGATTTAAATGTAACATCGAAATAGAGTATCCAGAAAAGATCGGTAAAATATTTGTGGACAGCGAAAAAATAGCGTGGGTCGTAACGAATCTTTTATCCAATGCGATACACTATTCCCACGAGAATTCCCGTGTCATCATCGGAGCAAGACAAATTGAAAAAACGATAGAGATTTACGTTCGCGACTTTGGAAAAGGCATCGACCCTCGTTATCACAAAGCTATTTTCGATCGTTATTTCCGAGTTCCTGGCACAAAAGTACAAGGCAGTGGGTTAGGTTTAGCCATTTCAAAAGACTTTATTGAAGCACACGGCGGCACCATCCGCATCGAAAGCGGAATAGGTCAAGGAAGCTGTTTTATCCTCGCCTTAGAGATACCTTAACGTTAAAACTCGTATTGAACATACGATCCAAAAAGCGGCTAGAAAATCAGTCTTTCTTCGCAGGAGGGTTGCCGTGTTATCCTTTTTTCTGTTCTTTGTATTTTGAGGGCGATACCCCCATCGTTTTACGAAAGAGCCGAGAAAAGTAATATGGGTCTTCAATCCCTATTTTATAGCACACTTGATTGACTTTCATGTCTGTGAAGTCGAGCAAATGACAAGCTTGCTGTATCTTCAATTGGTTTAGGTAAGCGAGAGGGGCGTATCCTGTGCGTTTATGGAATAACACAGAAAAATGAGAGGGAGAATAACCAATGTGTTGAGCGATGGTATTGAGCGATAATTTTTTTTCTATATTTTCACGCATAAAGTGAATTGCAGCAGTTATGATGTCGTTCGATTCTGTCGTGCAAGGCAAAGCATTGCGATATTGCTGTAAATAGCGCAATGTGCCCAAATAATGGTAAAAGGCGGAGCTTGAGTACAGCAGGTTTTCGTGGCTATAGCCCATTTCAAGTGTACGGAAAATTTCTTCGAAGAGATCAATTCTATTGCTAATTCGAGAGTGAACATTGGGTGTCACCGTTTGTGGAGATAAACATTGTTTCGCGAAGTAAGAAGCTAATTTTCCTTTAAAGTGAATCCAATAAATAGTCCATAACTCTTTCTCGTCCGAAGCATAGGCATGAGGAACGCCCGCAGGCAGAATAAAGTATTCATTGGCTTTCACCTCAAAGGTTTCGTCACCCACTCGATACCATCCACGCCCTTCAACACAGTAAATGAAAACAAACTGAGCGATAGGTTCCGTACGCACACGATAATGATGTTTTGCCTTTGGATAATATCCAATGTCTGTGATGTGCAGAATAGCAGAAATGGGGTCTTGCTCCAACTCTTTCACCACCGGCGGAGGAAGAACCAACGCCCTCTGTCCGCTAAATCCATCTTTCCGTTTTATCATGGTTGTAATCTTTGGTGCGAAGATACTAAAAATCGAAGAATAATCCATCTATCGATCATTTTATCTATTCTATACGTCATCCGAAAAGCAGAACTTTGCACCCTCTAACAATCACATCATGAAAAAACTAATTACATACGTAACACGATACGTGTTGCTAAGCACCATCACTCTTGGCTGCTTTACAGGATGCTCTGACCACGTGGATGATTCGAATTTATATTCGTTTACAGGTATCTTGATGACCGACTATTTTGCAACAAACAAGGACTTTAGCCTTTTTCACGAGATGCTCACAAAAGTAACGCTCAACGGCAAAAAGTCGAGCACTCTTTCTGGCTTACTTTCAGCTCGTGGAAATTACACCTGTTTTGCACCAAACAACAAAGCGATTCAATCGTATGTTGATTCTGTTTACGAGCAAAAGGATTATCCTATATCCGAAGTATCCGACTCCATTATGGAGTACATCGCCCGCAGTTGCATTATTGATAATGACGACACAAAAGCCTATAAAACCACAAGTTTTATAGAAGGTTCACTAGAGCGTACGACGCTGAATGATCGCTATCTCACCATTCAGTTTGACACAATAGCTGGAGGCGAAGGAGCCATCTATGTCAATACAAAATCGCGTATTCTACAGCCAGATATAGAAGTTGAAAATGGCGTAATTCATACGGTCAATCGAATTCTTTCGCCCTCAACGTCATCGCTTCCTGCCATTATAAGTGAAGCAAACAATTTACGAATTTTCGCACATTTGCTCGAAGTAACAGAATGGGACCGTAAGATGATGCGCTATCGAGATGCCGACTATGAAGAAAATCACCCCGAAAAAGGTCCTGGTCTTGACACACAAGGAGGCGGACTGATAGACTGTCCAGCGCATCGTAACTATGGCTATACCGCTTTTGTAGAAACCGATGACGTGCTCTGTCGCGCATGGGGCATTACGCTCGATATAAGCAACGGAAGAGTGCGCAACTGGGACGAAGTGATGAAAAAAATCAATGTTGTTTGCCGCTCCTATTATCCCACAGCTACGAGCGAAGACCACAAGAGCGAGCAGAATGCGGTCAACCAATTTATTGCTTATCATTTAGTGGACAGAGCGATCGCCTTCAACAAACTCGTCATTCATTATTGTGAAATAGGGATGGCTTATACCCGTCCCGAAATATTAGGAATCAATGCTTGGGAATACTACGAAACCATGGGCAAGCAACGCCGCATCCTCAAAATAACAGAAGGCGCAACAACCGAAGGGAAACGCATCAATCGTTATGTAGAAAAATACAATCTCACAAATTATACAGAGGAACATGTGCCTCGGCCAGGACTCTTCATCAACGAAAAAAATGGGCACAACGATTTCAATGCGCTCAATGGATACTACTACACACTCAACGAGCCGCTGGTTTATGACGAAGAGGTGCCCAACACCGTGCTCAACGAACGAATGAGGTACGATGTTGTGGCCCTGATGCCCGAACTGACAACCAACGGCATTCGACGTATGTCCGTGAACAAGGATATAAACGTGCCAAGAGGATACTCCTGCAACTTGAGCTGTTCCAACGAAACAAATATTTGCTATCTCTCTGGCTATGGAGAATCTACGTGGAAAGTGTATCAAGGAGATGAACTAAATGTCGTGGGGAAATATGATATGACACTTCGTTTACCACCTGTTCCTTATGAGGGTTCGTATGAGTTGCGTATCGGTATTTCCATTAATCCACGCCGCGGAATGGCACAATTATATATGGGCGACAATCCAAATAACTTGCCCTCCATTGGGTTACCTGTTGACTTGCGTCTCGAAGCAAACAATCCAACCATTGGATGGGAACTCGATACAGAAGACGAAGGACGGAATAATGAAATAGACAAAACACTACGTATTCACGGCTATATGAAGGCTCCCGAATACTTTGGCTATTGTAATTCTATGGGAACAACTCAATCGTTTCGAAACGTAGGACCTCGTATCGCTTCCGTGCGCAAAATAATTTGGACGGGAACCATGCACCCCGAGAAAGTGTACTACCTACGCTTTAAGTCCGTGCTTCAAAGTACAAACACGCAACTTTCAACAGACTACATAGAGATCGTTCCTAAGTCGGTATATAATGGGAAAGAGCTCGAAGACAGATGGTAATTCACAACTCGTTAACAATAAACAAAATGAATACATTTAGTAATACGTATCTTTGGCTCATTTGCATCGTTTCGGCAATGGGAGGGTTTCTCTTTGGTTATGACTGGGTCGTCATAGGTGGAGCAAAAATATTTTATGAGCCTTTTTTCAACTTAGAAAGTTCCGTCACGATGCGTGGCTGGGCAATGAGCTGTGCCTTGATTGGCTGTTTAATCGGTGCTTTACTCTCTGGGCGATGGAGCGACAAGTATGGGCGAAAACCCACTTTGTTTATTGCCGCTTTTTTATTTATCGTAAGCGCCATAGGAACGGGAGGAATGAGTCACTTCTCCTTGTTCATTCTGTTCCGTATCCTTGGAGGCATCGGCATTGGAATTGCTTCGAATGTTTCACCTATTTATATAGCAGAAGTGGCACCCGCCAAGATGCGTGGAAAACTAGTTTCGCTGAACCAGCTTACCATTGTACTCGGTATCTTGCTTGCTCAAATCGTAAACTATTTTATCGCTCAACACTTTATGGGAACTGGCACAGAAATAAGTGCAGAAAGCGAAAGATTTGCATGGCGTTGGATGTTTTGGGCGGGTTCTGTACCTGCTCTATTGTTCTTTGTCTTCTTATTTTTTATACCTGAGAGCCCTCAATGGTTGCTTACACGTGGAAAAAAAGTTGACAAAACCGACCACGTTAGTTGGAAAGCACTGCTCCATCCAAAAATGCGCAAAGTTCTGATCCTCGGTATTGTACTAGCTGTATTTCAGCAATGGTGTGGCATCAATGTTATTTTCAACTATGCCCACGAAATTTTCTCGGCAGCAGGCTATGCCGTGAGCGATGTAATGATGAACATTGTAGTAACGGGCGTTACCAATTTGATCTTCACCTTCGTTGCGCTCTATACCGTTGATCGTTGGGGCCGTCGCCGACTAATGTTTGTGGGGTCTATCGGACTAACCATTGTATACGCATTGATGGGTCTGGGATACAAGATGGGCATAACAGGATTGCCCATGCTTCTACTCGTCATCGCGGCGATTGCTTGCTATGCCATGTCGTTAGCACCCGTTGTATGGGTTGTGTTGTCCGAGATATTTCCTGCCCAAGTGCGCGGACGAGCGATGGCTATTGCCACCTTTTTCTTGTGGGTAGCCTGTTTTGTTCTTACTTATACGTTTCCCCTTTTGAACAAGACGCTTGGTGCCGCAGGCACATTCTGGGTGTATGGTTTCATCTGTTTTATAGGATTTCTGTTCCTACAGAGTCAATTGCCTGAGACCAAAGGAAAGAAGCTCGAAGAGATTGAAAAAGAACTCTGTAAAGACAACTAAAAAAGAATCAATTCAAGGGTTAAATCCCTTATTTCAAATAAAAGAAAAATGAACAACAACGAAGTGAAAGCATGGGAAGAAGACATTATACTACCCACTTATGAGATAGGTAAAGCAGAGAAGAACCCCATGTTTCTTGAAAAACGAGTATACCAAGGCAGTAGTGGAGTGGTATATCCTTATGCGGTAGTGGAGAAAATAGGTGATAAAGCATCTCCAAAAAGCTACAAGGCTATTTTTTTGGAAAATGAATACATCAAAATGATGGTGCTCCCTGAATTAGGCGGCCGCATCCAAATGGCCTACGACAAAATAGCGAAACGTCATTTTATTTATTATAATCACGTAATAAAACCCGCTTTGGTCGGTTTAACGGGCCCTTGGATTTCGGGTGGTATTGAGTTTAATTGGCCTCAACATCATCGTCCAAGTACCTTTTTGCCCGTTGACTATCGCATAGAACATCTTGACGATGGAGGAGTTGTGGCGTGGGTGAATGAACGCGAACGAATGTTTCACCAACGTGGCGCGGCGGGCTTCACACTACGCCCTGGAAGAGCCGTTATCGAGATACAAGGAAGAGTGAGCAATCCGACGTGCATCCCTCAAACATTTTTGTGGTGGGCCAATCCAGCTGTAGCAGTTAACGATCACTATCAGTCTGTGTTTCCTGAAGATGTGAATGCGGTGTTCGACCATGGCAAACGCGATGTATCTCGTTATCCGATCGCCACAGGAACTTACTATAAAATGGATTATTCCGCGGGGGTAGACATCTCGAAGTATAAGAATCTGCCTGTACCAACATCCTATATGGCAATTCATTCGAATGCTGATTTTGTAGGCGGATACGAGAACGATACGCATGCAGGCGTGCTCCATGTTGCCAACCACCACGTATCGCCGGGAAAGAAACAGTGGACTTGGGGCAACAGCGATTTCGGACAAGCTTGGGATCGCAATTTGACAGATAACGATGGACCTTATATAGAACTGATGGCGGGCGTTTATACCGACAACCAGCCCGATTTCACGTGGTTGCAACCATTCGAAGAAAAACGCTTTACGCAATATTTTCTCCCTTATCGCGAACTGGGCGTAGTGAAACAAGCTTCGAGTAGCCTGCTGATGAATATTGAGCCAAAAGAGGGAAAACTACAATTGCGTGTGTTTGCCACACAGCACCTTTCCCACCTCTCTATCCACGTGAAGCACAAGGAACAAAGCGTTTGGGAAAAGACCTTCGAGGCATCACCAGAAAAAGTAATAGAACAAAGCATTCCACTAACAGAACTAGACAACGTAACCGTGAAAATAGTGGATAAAACAGATCAGTTGTTACTCCAATGGATCGCGCCCAATAAAGTCATACGTCCTATGCCAGAAGCGGCAAAGCCAGCACTTCCTCCCGCAGAGGTAAACACCAATGAACAACTCTATTTGACAGGATTGCATTTAGAACAATATCGCCATGCCACTTATCAACCCACAGACTATTACGAGGAAGCCTTACGCCGCGACAATACCGATATGCGTTGCAACAACGCGATGGGTCTTTGGCTTCTTCGCCACGGACAATTTAGAATGGCTGAGCCCTATTTTCAGCAAGCAATAGCAACCTTAACACAACGCAATCCGAATCCTTATGAAGGAGAAGCTTTTTACAATCTTGGAATCGCGCTCAAATATCAAGGACGCACAGACGAGGCTTATGGATATTTATATAAAGCCTGTTGGAATGCCGCATTTCAAAGCGCTGGCTACTTGGCCTTATCACAAATTTCAGCAAGCAAAGGTCGGTGGGATCAGGCTTTGGAAGAAATAGAAAACGCACTAGCGTCCAACTCTCGCAATATGATAGCCCGCCACCTTAAAACGTGCATTTTACGCCATAAAGGGTACAGAGAGCGCGCACTCAAGTGGATACAAGAATGCTTGCAAGCGGACGCTTTCAACTTCGGGTGTTTATTCGAACACTATTTGATAACAGGCGATGAAAAGGAAGTGAAGCCTTTCGTGGAATCGATGCGAACCGATGCTCACAACTACTGTGAACTGATAACAGACTATGCCTCAGCGGGCTGTTGGAACGAGATACAGAGCCTCTCTACCCTCGCCATCGAACACACGGAGAAAGACAGCAACACGATGCTTTATTATTACAAATGTTGGGCGTTGGCAAAACTTGAACGAATTCCCGAAGCAATTGCCACCGGAAAAGAAGCAGAACATCAAAAAGCCATTTTTGGATACCCCAATACTTTGTTTGCCATCGAAGCGCTAAACACCACAATCGGTTTGTTGTCGCAAGCACCACAAGCGGCTTACTTTATGGGCTGTCTTTGGTACGACAAACGTCAGTATTCTGAAGCTATAACAGAATGGGAAAATTCAATAAAATGGGATCCTTCCAATCCTGCTGCTCTGCGTTGCCTTTCGCTCGCTTATTTCAATAAGCTCCATCATAAAAAGGAAGCCATTGAGCTACTCGAACGCGCCTTCGCCCTCGACACCTCCGATAGTCGCATACTTATGGAACTCGATCAACTGCATAAACGACTGAATGAGTCACCCGAAAATCGATTGAAATTCCTTGAGAACCACCGTCAAGTGGCCTTCCAACGCGATGATTTATACTTAGAATATGCCACACTGCTAAACCAAACAGAACGGTTCGATGAAGCGTTGAGTATGATTGAAAATCACAAGTTCCATCCTTGGGAAGGCGGAGAAGGAAAAGTTCCTACACAATATCAATTGGCACTTACCGAATTGTGTAAATTGTCGCTCGCAAAGAATGAGCCCGCGCTTGCCCTCGAATACATAGAACGTTGCTTCTCCTATCCCTACAACTTAGGAGAAGGAAAGCTATACGGTGCACAAGAACAGGATTTCCTTTACTATAAAGGTATTTCTTTGGTGGCTTTAAACAAAACAGACGAAGCGAACAAATGTTTCGAGAAGGCTACAAAAGGAACGTTACAACCAGCAGCAGCCATCTACTATAACGACCAAAAACCCGATAAACTATTCTATCAAGCTTTAGCTTTCCAACAATTGAACCACATGGATGAAGCAAAATCCAGATTCAATGCGTTGATTAATTATGGAGAAGAACATTTGTTCGATTCGTTTAAAATGGATTACTTTGCAGTATCTCTGCCCGATCTTCAAATTTGGGACGACCATATGGACAAAAGAAACACCATACATTGCTACTATTTAATGGGGCTGGGACATCTGGGGCTAGGGCATATCCATGAAGCGGAACAACTCCTTGGCAAAGCCGCTGAAGCCGACAAGAATCATCAAGGAGTACAACTACATCTGGCAATAGCACAATCATACAAAACAACAAAACAATAAAAAAATAAGAAGATGAAAAGAAAATTATTACTTACATTCGTCCTACTAAGTACACTTCTACTTTCGGTAAAAGCCATTGAGCAAATCGACCTGAGCGGAATGTGGCGATTTCAGCTCGACCCCATGGGATTTGGAAAGACTGCGGGATCAGAACTTTATCTCAAACGGCTCACCGAAACCATTATGCTACCAGGATCCATGGATCAGGCGGGAAAAGGACTTAAAAATGACGTAAAGCACATCGACAGACTCAGTCGTAAATTTGAATACTGCGGTCAAGCTTGGTATCAGCGAGAAGTAGTGATACCAAAAGAATGGAAAAACAAAGCAATTACCTTATCGTTAGAACGTTGCCATTGGGAAACAGCGGTCTATGTAGACAACTCACCCGTAGCAGTAGACGAAAGACTGTCTACGCCAAATCGCTTTCATCTGACGAAACAATTGACACCAGGAACACACGTGATTACACTCTGTATAAACAATCAACTAAAGTATCCAATGGACCAATGGAACCATGGGACAACAGAATATACACAGACCAATTGGAACGGCGTGGTGGGCAAAATAAAACTCGAAGCGAAACCCCGCACCCATATTACGAGTATGAATATTTTTCCCCATATCAAAAATGGAACCGTAAACGTAAAACTAGTAACAACGGCCGATAGTCTTTCGTTTGGAACCGCTATAAACCTCACACTGCGTAATCAAGAAGGTACCATAATCGGCACAACAAAAAGCCAAATCAAAAGCGATGGAAAAGCAGAAGCGACGTTGTCCATTGGCAAAAAGGTATCTCTATGGGATGAATTTAATCCTTATTTATACCGTATGGAAGCATGCCTCGAAACGCGGGAAGGCAAGGATCTAAAAACACAGTCCTTTGGTATGCGCGAAGTGGAGCAAGGCGTAAACCATATACGTATCAACGGACACAATGTTCACCTTAGAGGTACACTCGAATGTGCCGTTTTTCCTCTTACTGGCTACCCTGCCACCGATGTAGAGAGTTGGGTGAAAATTATGAAAACACTCAAGAATTATGGTATGAATCATATTCGTTTCCACTCTTGGTGTCCTCCTAAAGCAGCATTCGAAGCCGCCGATCAAATAGGTATCTATATTCAAGCCGAATTACCCATGTGGATTAAAGATGTGGGGAAATATCCCGCACGCCGCACGTTTTTCGAAAAAGAGATGTATGCTATTCTCAATGAATATGGCAACCATCCTTCCTTTATCCTTATGTGTAACGGAAACGAGAACCAAGGCGATTTCAGTGTGCTTGAAGACCTCGTCAAGAAAGCACAAGCCTACGACACGCGCCGACTCTATTCAGCATCGACAGCCCGCACACATGTGGCAAGCGACCAATATTATGTGTCACACGTAACGAAAAAAGGGGGTATCACAGTTTACGAAGGTTGGCCGTCAACCGATTGGGATCAAAGTAAAACGAGTGGCATCGATGTACCAACCATTGCTCACGAGAGCGGTCAGCGTTGTATGTATCCCGATTTTGATGAAATAAAAGAATACACAGGTGTGCTAGAGCCTCGTAATTTCGAAGTTTTCAAAGAACGACTCACTCGTAACGGTATGCTCCATCAAGCCAAAGATTTTCTCCGTGCAACAGGAGCTCACACCATATTACAATATAAAGAAGTGAATGAAGCTCTGTTACGCACTCCAAACTCTGGTGGATTCCAATTACTCGGATTGACAGACTTTCCTGGACAAGGTAGTGCGTTTGTTGGAGTGCTCAATGCTTTTTGGAAATCAAAAGGTATTGTATCCCCTAAAACCTATCGCGAATCATGTGCACCAACGGTTGCTCTAGCTCGTTTCTCAAAAAGAGTATTTAGCCAGACAGAAACCTTCAAAGCAAAAATAGGGCTCTACCATTACGGTCAAAAAACAATTAAGAAAGGTCATCTTCGTTGGCAATTGCGGGCAGAAGATGGCAAAACAATGCTTAAGGGAACCATGCCCCATCGTGCGGTGGAAAGCTACCGCGTAGATTCCATCGGGACTCTCTCTATCGCATTGAAAAGCTTGCAGAAAGCAGGACGATACACCCTGCATGTAAGCATCGCCGACACCGTTTCAAACGAATGGAACATCTGGGTGTATCCAGAGAATCAAAGCTCGGAAAGCTCGGCTTACGAAGTTGTAGACAAATGGGACGAAGATACAAAAAAGAAGCTCTCGAATGGAAAGAAGGTCTTGTTGCTTACACAAAATCTACCTGGTAGAAAAACTCATTATGCAAGCCATTTCTGGAACCCTATTATGTTCAACTGGAATCCAATGATCGTTGGGACACTCATCAACCATGAACATCCTGTCTTCACAAACTTTCCCACGTCCTATTATGCCGATTGGCAGTGGTACGACATCCTCAACAACGCAACGGCAATAGACCTCACCGATCTTCGAAACATCACACCCCTTATTCAAAGCATAGACTCCTATGAAACCAACCGTAAATTAGGCATCTCTTTCGAAGCATCCGTAAGTAAAGGTAAACTTTTCGTACTAGCCGTAAATCCTACTAAAAATATAGAGAATCGTCCAGCCTCAAAGCAACTCATCCTAGCGGTGAAGAAATATGTAGCTTCAACTAAATTTAATCCAACAAGCGTACTAGAACCTTATGAATTGGATGCTATAATCTCTAAATCTAATGAAAAAGTCAAACATGAAAGCGAAGCAATAAAACTGTTATTCAACAAATAACCTTTTCAGGGAATCAGGATTTGCGTGCCTTCCTTTTTCGTTGTAGAAAAACAGTAATTAGCTTACCCGAAAGTAGAATATATTATTTACGAAGTAATGAACAACTAATTTGAACACAAGAAAGCCCCAATAAAAATGATTGGGACTTTCTTGTATTTACACCTTAAAACATAAAGCTAAACCCTCTCTTCTGCGAAGCATTGAACCTTTCAATCTCCAAAGAGAGGGATTTCTTTAATTGCATCGCCATAAAAACTAAGAAAGGTTGATGATTATCTTCCTCTTGCGACTGTCGCAAAGAAAGAATATATTCTTCCCTATCCTCCTTAAATATCTTAGCAGGAAAAAGATTGTAGCAAAACTGAATATAGTTCATCCATAAACGAGCCGTTCGTCCGTTTCCATCCACCCATGGATGGATAGTTACTAAGTTGAGGTGAGCATTAAAGCTTAGTTCATATTGTTCCCGAAGTGTTCCCACAACGTTTTGCTTCTCCTTTAAGATAGAACAAAATCCTTCTACCTTGACAGGTACTTTCTGATAACTCATATAAGACTGCCCACCAACGCCAGCCGTAACGCCACATAAACGGAACTCTCCTTTAGAGGAATCAAACGAACCGCCCATTACATTATGCACACTTCCAGTAGTACGCATTAAAGTAGCATTCAACTTTTGCAAGAAAGCAGGAGTAATCGCTACACCTCGCTCACTTTCTTCTTTGGCAAGTTCGTAGGCTTTCTTCAAATCGTCATTCATCAAATGATAAACCAATGGTTTTCCTTTGGCAGTCACACCCTCATCAAAAAGAAGCTGCGTATCCATTTCTGTAAGCGTAGAACCTTCAATAGCCGTAGAATGAGTAATCAGCGAATAGAGATAGTACTTTTCATAGTCCACGGACTGACTGATACCGAGTTTCTGAAACTCTGCATACAATTCTTCTATCTCCTGCCAAATATCTTTTTCCATGATAGCCATCTTTAATTGTTATTTTTCCCAAAATCACTGCTGATAATATACTTCACCAAGCGAAACGATAACTTTCTCACTAATTATTTTGCACATGTGGGGAAAATGAGGGGAAAATCAAACAAAAAGAAAAACGCTAACAGCTTTATTTGTTGGCTGTTAGCGTTCTCTAGAGTACCCAGACCCGGGGTCGAACCGGGACGAATTTCTCCACTGGTGTTTGAGACCAGCGCGTCTACCAATTCCGCCATCTGGGCATTTACAAAGACCCCCGTTGGAGAGAAATGCGATGCAAAGGTAATTCCTTTTTTGGAAATGACAAAGAAATGAAGCAAATAAAACAAGATTTCTGCTTTTTCGATATTTATAACTACGATATATACCTTCTATTTCAAAGAAAGCTGTACTTTAGCAACGTCTAAAACACTCATAAACATGACAAATTCAAAGAATTATTATTGCGTGATTCTAGCAGGTGGTACAGGTAGCCGTTTATGGCCTTGTAGCCGTAGAAATAAGCCAAAACAGTTTCATGATTTTTTTGGCGTAGGACGAACCCTCTTACAGCAAACGTATGATCGCTTTGCACAAATCGTACCGAAAGATCATATTTATATTACCACCTTTGTAGAATATGTAGACCTCGTAAAAGAACAACTACCCGAAGTAAAGCGAGAATGTATTTTGGCTGAGCCTGTTCAATTAAGTACAGCTCCCGCAGTGGCTTGGGCCACCTATCATATTGCGTTGACAGATCCCCATGCAAATATGATTGTAACACCTTCCGACCAGCACATCATACACGAAGACCGTTTCGAGAGACAAGTAAAAAAAGGCTTCGAATTTGTGGGACGCACACCCAACTTTTTGGCGCTTGCCGTGAAGCCGACCATACCCGAAACTGGCTATGGATACATTCAACTAGGGGATGAAGTGATAGACGAAGATTTTACACACGTGAAATCTTTCACAGAAAAACCAGACGAGAACTTCGCAAAGATGTTTGTAGAAAGTGGTGAATTTGTATGGAACACGGGCTTATTTATGTGGAACGTACAAACCATGATGAAAGCACTTGACGGCTTTATGCCAAATGTGACACAAGTATTGGAAGAACACGAACATATAACAAGCTTTGAAGAAGAAATGAAGTTTGTAAACGAATACTATCCTTCCAATGCGTATTTATCAATCGACTTGGTCATATTAGAACGTAATACCAATGTATTTGCGGTGTGCGGAGACTTTGGATGGGCAGATGTGGGTAGCTGGACTAGTTTGTACGATGCTTCGCCAAAAGACACGGACGGGAATGTACTTATCGATCAATCGCAAGCAATGCTATATGACTGCCAGCATAATCTTATTAAATTACCAGAGAATAAGGTGGCGGTGCTTCACGGCTTAGATGGCTACGTCATCACAGAAAAAGACAATATTCTCGTTATCTGTAAAAAAGACGATCCTTCGCTTATTCGGCGGATGCTCAACGATGCTCAAATCAAATTGGGCAATGAATATGTGTAAAGCACAAAACCATTGACCCCTCTAGAAAGGAGTCGATTATGGCACTAGAAAATCACAAAAGGAGTGTACAAGAGACGATTGGGCTCTATGTACACTCCTTTGTTTTCGAAATCAAGCGTCATATTAAAACGCTTCAGCAACCTATTTCCCATCATACCATCCACGAGGAATCGTTGAGCATACCGAAATTCAACTCTGCCAATCCTCCTGGCACGTTGTAGAGGACAAACCCGGAATCGTTGCAAAAATCGAGCGTGCTAGATTTCAAAATTGAAGGCGCTCCATTTTTGATTCGAGCGCCTTCAACTTTTTTGGGCCAGCCTATTTTCCCGGTGGATGAGCATCGGAATTTGGGGACACCAAGGGGCTTCTTATGGAGCAGAGCGGTTCATAAGCAACAAGTCGCAGTTCAAAAGAACTACGACTTGTTGATAATAGATTAAATGAATCTAGTTCTTATTTCCACCAGATAATAGAAGGATTGCGATCCGCAGCCCAATTCTTAAAGCCTGGGAATTTATCTGTAATGCGTTTTTCGCCTTTCAAAGACTCTGCTAGTGTCAAGATGTCCAGACTCGCACGTGCATCCATATGTAGCGCGTAAGGATAATTATTTTCCTTATACACATAGAAGGTCTTCACACCATCCGAAACATCATCTGCGGTACCAAATGGCATCACCTTTTTACCCGCTGGAGCATATCCAGTAAGGTGAACTTCATATCCACTGAAGTTATTAATAAATGGATTGTATGGAGGGACCAATAGATCCGCAGCAATAGGTTCATTGAATTCCGTTGTAACAACAAATGTTACAGTTTTCGTATTCATCGGCAAATCATAAACCTTGAGACCGCTCTGATTGAGTACTGCTTTAGCGTCTGCAAAAAGAGTGATCGTAGCTTGCTCTAACGAGTTATCTAGTCCTACAAAAAACTTCTTCTGATCACACGTAACGCTCTTCACATTCGATGTTGGCGTATTTAATTGATATGCGAATCCATTCGACTCGTTCGCGCCCGACCATGTCAAGGTAAAGGTATCTTCCGACTTTATTACTTTATTCTCAGGAGTTATCGTCTGTACCGATTTGTAGGTAACTACCACATCGTTCAAGTCGAAGTCTACCGTTCTAGGCCAATTATCCTCAAACGAAAGCACACCTAAAGAAGTTTGGGTCGTGTTTGGTTTTGGTTTTTCACCTTCTGGTATTTGTATCGCCTCTATAGGGTTACTAGTAATAGAGAACGCAATATCATTGTAATCTATACTGGATACATCGCCCCAATCTTCAAAGCTAATGATATTATGATCTGTTCCCTTATCATCTTTTATTCGGATAGCAGCCGTATGCGCTCTTCCATCCGAATTCAAGCATTTAGTAGAATAAAACAAGTCCGAAGGATTGTAGTTCTCACCATCTTTTTTGTTTCCATTACCACCGATCCAGCCATTATTTTGAAGTACAAATCCAATGATGGTTCCTTCCGGAAATACAGTATTCTTTAGTTCTCCTTTTTCGTTAATATATTTCAAGTTAACCGCAACACCTGGAGTTAAGTATCTTGCATTCGCATTTGCAAAAATCAGGCAAGCATGATCCTTTGCAGCCTTGATCTCCGTTTCTGTTGCACCTTCTTGGTAGCAGTAATAACCAATGGCACTTTGTGCCGTTGTTGTTCCTCCAACAAAGTTGAAGCTGATATTAGCATCTTCATAAACGTGAATATCGTTATCCTCGTCCTTTACATACTTTTCGTAGCGTTTACTTTTTCCGCCTTCTTCCAAGTTATAGTCTAAATAGGATTTCATGGTCTTGTCCACATTGATTTTCTTTTTAGGATCTGTATAACCTAATGGCACACCGTGCTTGTTTACTTTACCTAATTGAGAGGGGAACAAGTTTTCATTTACAAAACCATCCGCGATAATAGTTCTCATTGATTTTTCGTTCAAGAGGGGAGACATAGAAGCATCTGCACTTGCATACGTTATCGTAGCCTGGATTGCACCACCTTCAACCGTTGCCTTGTACAACGTTGGTGTATTGAAGCTGGGAGAATAGATGTACACTTCCTTTACGCTAGCAGGAAGTGTTGCCTCGCCCGAAAACGAGCCATCTGCATTTGTAGTACGAGAGTAGAGGCTTTTATTCGCTGCCTCTGGATTAAAACACACTTGCCCATCTGCATATAGCAATGGGTTTTCTCCATAAATCTCAAATGAAGCTTTAGCTTCATACTTTACGTTTACTTTTAACTTCTGTTGAGTCGTAAAGGTGTTTACCGTTACTGGATCTAGCGGAACATTTTTGTTTGATGTTCCATCACCTAGATCGGCTTCTGCACAAGCAAAAAGACTAAACGAAACAGTAGTCAACAAGACTACCTTAACTAGAATTCTCTTCATCTTTTTATCGTTTTTTGTATTCGAAATAAACTATTACGCTACAAAGATAGATTTTTTTTATCACATTAAGTCTTTCACACCCAAAAAAAAAGCATTACTTATTTTTTACACAAGCTTGTTTTTATACGACCGACACATCACGACTTTACTTTATTTTAGAAGTAGCAGAATTGCGCAACCCGCGCATCCCCGTTAAATAGGCCTTTGCAGAACCAAAACGAAGATTCATATCAAGTCGAAGAGGCACATGATTTGCATCGTCTGTTATATAAAAAGTTATAATTTCATTTTCTTTTCCATCCTCTTTTTCGAGAAACGAAAAAATGAGACACCGATACTTTGCCGTACTATTTTCCACTTGAAAAACCGTTTTTCCTTTATAAAGAATACTCTTGGGGTCACAATCTTTCCCATCGGCCATGATAAAAGGGATACGCTGCCCCTTCTTATACATTGACATATCAAAGTTCCGAGCCCGCAGCACCATACTCAACATATCGTACATACACGTCAAACTACTATAACTACTCTGTTTAGAAGATTTACCGAGTTTATAATGATTCATCTTTACGGCAGAGCGCCCCGCATAATAGTTGTAAAACACTTCATCACAACGATAACTTTTACCTTCCTCTGCACCTTTACGGAAATAGCGAGGCACTAGATTGGTATCCACAAAACTCACCAACGTGTCGCGCATCACAAAAAGGGCATCCGCTCTTTTCGATCCACGGGTGACGAGGCGGGTGCGATAGGCTGGCTCGCCTGCATAAACCGTTCGCGTGATATTAAAGGAAGCAGTACCCGCTTTTATCCATATAAACTTCCAATTAAAATAAAGGTCATAACTCAGCGTTTCGCCACTTTTAAAGGCTTTATTCGTCAACGGACATTGCGCAAATCCTTGTGCCACAAAGATTGCGATCACGACCATCGTAAAGTAGATTCTTTTCATATTTCAAACGGTTGAATTTATTGTTTCCTTCGTTCTGCGTTGCGATGCTGTATCTTTTTATCTTTGTCAGGCTTTTGCTTGGTTATGTTGTCGGGCTTTTGCTTGATCAGACTTACCGAATGAACGTTCCAGTCTTGTTCCACGTCCCAACGAGCGCGCAATTGTAAACTTGTAGGATAGTAGTAAACTTCCTCTGGCTGAAGAGACGTCTCAAAATTTCCCGTATCCCACACACCGTTTGCATTGCGATCGACAAACAGTCGCAAATAGTACAAACCAGGTTTTACATAATAGAAATCAGCGCGCTTTCCATTGCAACGAACGGAACGCTCTGGTTTGTCGGACGACGTGAGCAATTGTACCACCACGCACGTGTCGGTTAGCCCCTGAAGATTTAAAAAGAGCGAACTATACACATCGAGCAAAGGGATGGACGTGGTAAATTCCACGCGTGCATTTTCCTTTCCATAAATGCTCCGAACGGCTGCGGAGTCTATCACGATGGTGTACTGCTGTCCTGGCCGCCATTCTCCGAGGAGCCGATAACTCAAGGGATTATCAGCTAGGGGCAACAGCAAATGTTTCGCTTCCACGAGTACGGTATCTTTTTTCAGTAATAAATGTATGCCTGCCGTATCCAAGCGTTCTAGCGGCTCAGCGAACGTGAACTCGATATTTTTGTCAGGGTCCAGCAAGGAACCTCCTTTATACCGTACCTCTAAGAGTTCAAAAGGAGGTATGGTTTCTACCTTTGCTTTTGCTTTTTTCATTCTTGCTTGTTGCTTTTCCCATTTTTCAAAAGCTTCGGTTTGTTTTTTCTGTAAGCGATCATACGACAAGCGAGAAATCAAATCGAGCGTATCGGTTCGCTGAAAGGAAATCCCCGTGGAATCATTCGTTTCCTCATAAACAAGCTGCATCGTCAACGTGTCGTTTTTAGCCATTAAGGTATCGCGCAACCAATAGGTCAACGTATCGTTTGTGTTGTTTTTATGGATTAGGAATGCATTCTTTTCATCAAAATTAAGTCCTTTTATTCGAGGCTCTTGTGCAGAAGCCGCGGTGAAATAGAGCGAAAAGTTGTAGGGTGTCAACCGCTCCGTTTTCAGCAAATGTCGAGCGGTTTGCTTTGCCGTAAAAGCCGTCAGCACCACATCATCGGGCATAAAACGCGTATACGACACTTGGCGAATGGTATCAATATGCGTACTGTCGCGCCACAAAGTGTCGTTCCGCATCGCGGGCTGACAACTGGTACTTATCACTTCTGTTTGAAAGGCTAATTTTTCACTCTTCTGATTGTAAGCAAAATTTCCATCGGCATCGTTCAACGCATATACGCGATACGAACCAGGGGCGACTCCCTTGATCACAAAACGCCCTTGTCCGTTGGTACGTGCCACACGATCGAAGGGTTTTTTCTGAAACGCGCTATCCGCCAAATTGGAATGTAGTCCCACGAGCATACCTTTGATGGGTTCAAGGTTAGAAGCTTCGAGCACCGCACCTGCCACCTCCATGGTGTCGAGTTGCGCTCCAGTAGAGAACACAAAGGCATAGTTTCCCATCGGATTGCCTTCATTATTGTCCTCTATGGCATCCGAGAAATCAATGGTGTAGGTTGTGTTGTCTCGCAACGAGTCCTGTAAAACAACAGATATTTTCTTTCCATTGGCTTTTATCTCGGGCATATTGAGTTGGGGTGGAGACACCACCACTTTGTCCATCGCATTGTTTAGTTTCACAAACTCATTGAAAGTAAGTGTTATCTTTTTCTGTTTCGTTTGTGTGAGGAGCTCAGCAGGCGAGGTGTGAACAAGGCGTGGCGGGGTTTCATCATAATCTCCACCATCGGGAGTACCAGGACTCGCACACGAGCTGAGTAACAACGTACTGAGCAGCGCATAGAAAGAAAAGAGGTATTTCTTCATCTACTTTTTTGTTAGTTGTTCATTGCCAGCACCTCGTCAATGAGGGTTCGGTGATTGCTCAAGCGAGGCACTTTGTTTTGCCCGCCCAATTTGCCTTTCTGCTTTAGCCAGTCATTGAAAAGCCCAGAGCGAGCTTCCACGAGTTCCAACGGTTGCAGCGTGATATTCTTAAAACGCTTTGCTTCGTAGTCGGAATTGATTTGCTGCAACTGTTCATCCAAGATATGTGCAAAAGCATCTACCTCTTTAGGACGAGAGGAGAATTCCACCACCCATTGATGTCTACATTTACCGTGATCGTCCATAAACACGGGGGCGGCGGTATATTCGAGTACTTGTGCACCCGTTTGCTTACAAGCCTCTGCCAGTCCTTGCTCGGCATTGTCGATAATCAGTTCCTCCCCGAAAGCATTGATAAAGCATTTGGTGCGTCCGCTGATGATAAACTTATAAGGACGTACAGAAGTAAATCGCACCGTATCACCAATTTGATAGCGCCACAAGCCACACGATGTGGAGATAACAATGGCATAATTCTTCTCCACCTCTACACCCCATAGAGGTACGATTTGTGGATCCGTTTTCCCTACCTCTTCTAAAGGTATAAATTCATAGAACACGCCATAATCGGTCATTAGCATCATAGAGGAATCGGAAGGATCGTTTTGCAAACCAAAAAAGCCCTCACTCGCATTGTACGTCTCTTCATAGTGCATCTCCGTATTGCGAATCAGTCGCTTGTATTGTTCGCGATAAGGCGTAAAAGCCACTCCTCCGTGAAAAAACACTTCTAAGTTGGGCCACACATCGTCGAGATACGTTTTTCCCGATACTTCTAGCACTCGATTGAGCACCGAAAGCATCCACGAGGGTACGCCACTCAGATTGGTGACATTCTTACCGATTGCTTCGTGAGCGATACGGTCGCGTTTTTCCTCAAAATCAGACAGCAACGCGGTCTGTTTCTTCGGTATACGCACAAAGTTGGCAAAAGGATTAATGTTCTCAATGAGAATGGCAGACAGATCGCCCACCAAACTACGAGGTGTGTTGTAATTGGGTGCGTGACTTCCCCCTAAAATCAAAGCTTTTCCATCAAAAAGATGAGACGTTGGATGATTGCGCAGGTAATAAGCCACCGCATCGGTAGCCCCGGCATAGTGGGTGTCGTGAAGTCCATCGTTCGAAACGGGAATAAATTTGCTCTTGTCGTTGGTGGTACCCGATGATTTGGCATACCAACGCACCTGCCCAGGCCAGAGCACGTCGCTTTCGCCATGCCGCATACGGTCTATATAGCCCTTTAGTTCTTCGTACGTATTGATAGGTACAGCAGCGGCATACGCCTCATAATTAGCAAGCGAAGCGTACGCATATTTTTTGCCCCATTCGGTGTTGGCAGCACGTTCTAATAAGCGTTTCAGCACTTGGCGTTGAAGTTCATCTGAATGATTGTCTAATCGTTCTAATTTTCGCTGTCGAGCCGAAAAGACAGGACGTACTAAAGGAGTTATCTTCATTTTTTTATTGTCAATAGTTAGTGCTTCAAGCCACAAATTTAGCAGAAACTTTCGACACAGCAAAATTCGAGGCTTTAGAATGAACCAGCGTTTCGTTTAAACCAGCTTTCCATCCTTTCGGAGTAAGTCCAATAGTTTTTCTACGGCCTCCTCCGATGGAATGTTCTTTTCCACACATTCTTTACCTCGATACAAACTTACTTTTCCACGCGCCGCACCGACGTAACCGTAGTCGGCATCGGCCATTTCGCCAGGTCCATTCACGATGCAACCCATAATGGCAATCTTCAGATTTTTCAGTCCAGTAGTCGCTGCTTTTATTTGAGCGATTACTTCTTGTAAATTATAGAGCGTACGCCCGCAACCAGGGCAGGATATATATTCTGTCTTTGTGGTGCGTAGCCGAGCTGCTTGAAGTATAGAAAAAGCCGTATTATCGGTATCGGCATCGCTAATGCCTCCTGCTGCTACATTATTATAGAGCATCAATCCGTCTACAAGTCCATCAAAGAGCAACGCTCCTGTGTCGGCACTGCTTTCTAGCTGAAAGTCTTCCTTTTCTGCCGCACTGTGGGCATAGAGTTGAAACACTACAACGGGATTCTTCAATTGCTCCACACTGAGCTCGTGAATAAACGCGCGGTGCTCTCCCACCCGATTTTGATGATTGCTTTGCGAGATGACCACCACCTCTGGATGAAGGTGTAAACAAGCACGCACCTCTTCGTTCAGCGCACCATAAGGCAGGAACAAGAATTTGATCTGCGCGGTGCAGCCCGCGATAAACATCAAATGGTTGAACGAGAACACGGGATAGGTTCCTTCCTCGCCAGTCCATACGTCAGCATCCAGGATATAGTGGCACGACTCTCGCGCTTCCTTCGCGGGCAAACTACGTCCGCAGTAAATGTAATCGGGAAGCATCGCACCATCACTCTTTTGGCCATTGAGTCGACAAGCGATCACCACTGGAACATGCGTTCCCCCGATGTTGCCCACCGCGTTCGTACTTCTACGTTGAGGATAAACAAAGTCAAAGCCTTCCATCTCCCGCCCTGGAATAAGTGCGTGTCCTGCACGCTTGGACAGATAGTCCACTAGTTTCTTTGCCACAGGCACTTCTTCCTCTGGCGCTTCGCTGAGCGACACACGCAGCGTATCGCCGATGCCATCGCTTAACAGAGCCCCAATGCCCACCGCACTCTTGATGCGTCCATCTTCGCCCTCTCCTGCTTCTGTCACGCCTAGATGTAACGGAAATTTCATTCCTTCTTGCTCCATCACGCGAACGAGTAGTCGAACCGAGCAAACCATCACCACCGTGTTACTTGCTTTAATAGAAATGACCACATCATGAAAGTTCTCTTTCACGCAAATTCGCAGAAATTCCATACAACTCTCCACGATGCCCTCTGGCGTATCGCCATAACGACACATAATGCGGTCGGACAACGAACCATGGTTCACACCAATACGGATAGCGGTATGATGAACTTTACAAATACGAAGAAAAGGAACGAATCGGTCCTCTATCTTCTGAAGTTCTGCTGCATATTCAGCATCCGTATAACGCAGCGTTTTAAACGTGCGCGCTGCATCTACATAGTTTCCGGGATTGATGCGTACTTTCTCTACGATTGTGGCGGCCACATCCGCCACACGAGGATTGAAATGGACATCTGCCACAAGCGGTGTGGTATAGCCAAGCCGATGAAGCTCCTCGCGTATCGGGCGCAAGGCTTCGGCCTCGAGCGTGCCTTGCGCCGTGAGCCGCACATAATCTGCGCCGCGCGCCGCAATGCGACAACATTGTGCCACACTCGCTTCCACATGGGCCGTAGGAGTCGTGGTCATACTTTGTACACGCAGCGGATGGGAGGCTCCCAAAGGAACCGATCCCACACACACCTCTGAAGACTCTCGACGAGTATAATTGAATAAATTAATCATTGTTACGTTACACCTTAAATCGGAACTTCACTTCCGCCAAATCAGCATTGGCTTTCACAATTTTGTCCTTCAGGCTATTTTTATACGTTTGTAGTTTTTCAGCGAGCGGTTCGTTACTCAAGGCCAGCATTTCTACAGCTAAAATAGCCGCATTCAACGCACCATTTACGCCCACCGTTGCCACGGGAATTCCAGGAGGCATCTGAATGATAGAGAGCATCGCGTCTAAACCATCGAGCATTCCTTTTATCGGCACACCTATCACAGGCAACGTGGTGCCAGCGGCAATCACGCCAGGTAACGCGGCAGCCATTCCAGCACCCGCTATAATCACCTTGATACCACGACTTTTTGCCGTCTTCGCAAACTGTTCTACTTCAGCGGGCGTGCGATGTGCAGAGAGCGCATTCATTTCGAAAGGTAGCTCCATTTCATCGAAAAACCTTGCCGCTTTTTCCATTACGGGCAGGTCTGACGTACTGCCCATGATAATACTTACTACTGGTGTCATATTCTTTTTATTATTTGTTTTTCCGTCCCCCCCATACAACAAGGTGAACGGCTTGCAGTTATGATGCTATTTTTTAGGACACGCTCTACTTTTAGAGCATCCAAAAGCTCTCGTGCAGCGCTTTTTAAACCCACAAAATACTAAAGAAGCCACAGAGGAATCCCACCACCACACCGATACCCACTTCTTGCAAATTGTGCTGCCGCAATATGATGCGACTACTTGCCACCGCTCCCGTCATTATAATGGCTAAACTGAGCCACCACGTTGGATTAAACGAAAAGACAAACGAGAACGCCAACAATTCGCCCACCATACCACCCGCCGCCGCCGAGTGGGTGCTGACCTTCATCTTGCTGTTGATAAGGGCACAGACCATTTGAACCGCCAAACCGCCCACTATAACCCCCATCATAAAACGGGGCATATTGAGCTCCTTCATCACATATAAGAAACATCCATAACACGTAATGGAAAGGATATAGGGCACAAAACGCCGATGCCTCTTGCTCAGTTGATGCTTGCTCCACCCATTGATTTTACGATACGAATAGATGGACAAGAGCGGTAGCGCTATGGTAAAGAAATAGACCATACAGAGTATCACTATTTTGTAGCTAAACGGCAAAAGCTGTAGATAGCTAAACATAAATAGTAACAAGAAGGCTAGCACTGGGAAATAGAACGGTGCAAAAAGGAGTGACAGTACCTTAGCACACAATATAATATATTTTTCTTTCATCGTCTTAGTCGAGCTACGGGTAGCCCCATTTGTTCTCTATATTTTGCCACCGTACGGCGCGCCACGGGATAGCCCGCTTCTTTCAGCAGGGCGGCCAAGGCTTCGTCGGCAAGCGGACTTTGTTTATCCTCTCGATCTATATAATCTTTCAAAATGCTCTTAATCTTTAGGGTGGAATGCGCTTCGCCATTCTTCGTCACAAACTTATCGTTGAAAAAGTATTTGAGGGGGAATACGCCAAAAGGCGTTTGCACGTACTTACTGTTGTTGACCCGCGAAATGGTTGAAATGTCGAGCCCCGTACACGCTGCAATATCCTTTAATATCATCGGACGAAGCAGGGCTTCATCGCCTTCCTCAAAGAAAGGGCGTTGAAAGTCTACAATGGCTTGCATCGTGGCATAAAGCGTGGCGTTACGTTGTTCTATTATACTGATAAAGGTGCGAGCCGCATCTATTTTTTGTTTGGTATAAATCAGCGCCGATTTCTGTTCGTACGAAAGTTTTTCACGATGGGCCATGTATTCGTCCATCGAGACGCGAAAAGCACGACTCACATGAAGTGGCGGCACTTCACCATGATTCAGCGTAACAAGCAAGTCGCCCTCCTCGTTAAAACGAACGACGAAATCGGGAATTACTTGTTGTGAACACACATCTGCCACTTCATCGAACGCATTGCCAGGTCGAGGGTTCAAGCGTTTCAGCTCGGTGAGAATCTGCTGCATCTCTTCGGGGGTCAACTGCAAACGTTGCTGCAACTTATCCACTCGTTTATGCGTAAAATCATCAAAGTAACGATCTATGATGCGAAGTTCTACATCGAGAAAGCGAGATTTGTAATCGGACGAAGTAAGTTGTAAATACAAACATTCTTGCAAAGAGCGCGCACCAATACCCCGCGGCTCAAAATCTTGTAATACGTGAAGCACCTCGCCCAACTCCTGCTCCGTGGTTTCTATATTGTTATAAATCGCCAATTCATCGACAATAATAGGCAATCCTTTACGCAACAAACCATCGCTATCGAGCGACCCTATGAGGTATTCTATCAACATCTGCTGTTTCTGCGTCAAATTGCACTCACTGATTTGCTGCTTCAATTGCTCATAAAACGAAACATGCTCGCCTATCGGCATCTCGGTCGATTCATGGGAGTTGGCTGCACTTCGAAGTAAATAGTCGGGCACATCGTCTAAGGTTCGGTAATCGGCTAAGACCTCACTACTGAAATCGCCCTCATCGGAAGGATCTGTATACTCCGCTTCTGAAGAGTCGTCAAAACCTTCTTCTTCAAGCTCTGCACCCTCTTCTTTCTCGCTACCTTCTTCCAGCGCGGCGTTGTCCACCAATTCGTTATTCACCCGCTCCTCCAAATCAGACAAAGGCAATTCAAGCAACCTCACCAACAAGAGCTGTTGGGGTGCAAGTGTCTGCGTTTGAGTGAGCGATTGTGCTTGAACTAACTTTTGTGCCATTCCTGCCTTCTTTGAGAGAACAAAAATACGAAAAAAAACTGTTAAACGCTAGATGCAACAGAAAAAAGTAAGAATTTAATCGAAGCGACACCTTCGCCCCAAGAAAAGAAACGAGAAAAGGTGTTTAGAGAGAACGCCATCGCACAAAAAGGGACGGTCCTTTACCGTTATTGGTTTGAATCTTATAGGAGAAGCTGCGATTTGAGCTTCTCCGTTAAGAGTGGTTGTTTCTTCAGATTTCATGATAAAACAATCTTAAATTTATACGCAGTACAAAAGTGGTAAATCCTTTCGATGAAAACACTTCTTTTTTACTTTATTTGAAGGAACCGCATGCTTTCAGTCTTTGACCTCCTAACAGTACGGTGGTTCTTTCGTTTTAGGCAGGCAGAGAGACCAGATGCTATAAAAGAGCTGTCCCTCCTCATTGCCAACTCGAGCATCCCCTAGTTCTTAAAAATAACAAACAAGACACGCTGGGCACAACACCTATTTTGTATGGCCTCCACGCAGCAACGAGCGAAAAAAAAGAAGGAGAAAAAGGAATTTTGGAACGGTGAAGACAAAGCACAAAAAGAGACGTTCGCATAGAATGGACTGGATAGAAATGCAGGGATTTATAAAACAAGGCACACAGGGCTGGATGGATACAAAAAGCGATCTCGCTACAACATGTACCCGATTTCGCTTTTTCCTATCCTTTTTTAATCTTTATGAAAAGCCCTTTTCTACCCTTCTATCGAACTAGTTTGTTGTCGATGCACAAGATGCTTCTTTTCGCGTGGGTTCTCGTTCTCTTTCTGCACGTTACACCATGGGCAACGAATGCCCGTTTATCTTCCGATAAAGGTCCAGCGCATAGACATCGGTCATCCCTGAAATGAAATCAAGAACCGCTAAAATTCGACCATACAAGGTGGGAGCCTCCAACTGATATTGGCTACTCACATGAGCGATAAGAAGTTTACTATACGCTTTTTGAGGTTCTAACACGGCATCTATTAAAAGATCGAGTAAGGTGTAAATGATATGATACCCGGCAAGGTCTATATCAAGCACTTCTTTACAGCGATAGATGCGAGAATGCGCTACTTCGGCACAAGCCTCGTACGCTCTTTTTTGATCTTCGCGAATGGCATCAATAAGGGAGCCCTTGAAGGAGCCATCTAGAATGGCCTCTTCGTTACGAATGAAGGCGTTCACACATTCATGCTCCAAATTGTTGATGACACACGAGCGCAAATAAACAATCTGCTCATTCACATCGGTTACGCTCCGAAAAGTTTCTTCGATCAGAGTTTTGTGCTTCTCGTCTATAAACGCAAAAAACAATTGAAGTGTTTGTTCATCGGACAACAAGCGTAGTTTGTGGGCATCTTCGAGGTCCATCACTTCATAACATATATCATCTGCGGCTTCCACTAAATAGACTAAAGGATGGCGCGCATAATGCACCGCCTCGCCTTGGCGTTTCACTTGTTTTAGGCCGAGTTCTTTGGCGATACGCAAATAGTCGTCCCGTTCACTTTCAAAGAAGCCAAATTTAGCTTTTTTCCCTGCAAAATCCGATGAAAAGGGGTATTTTACGATGCTTGCCAAAGAGGAATAGGTCATCACGTAACCGCCAGGTCGCCGTCCTTGAAACTGATGAGTAAGCATACGGAACGTGTTGGCGTTTCCATCAAAATGAATGAGATCGTTCCATTGCGAATCCGAAAGCGAGGTGCCCGTGTGCTCGTCGTTCATGGTTTGAAGCTTTTTCCCCTTTCCATCGGCGAAATAGCTTGCAATTGCCCGTTCTCCAGAATGTCCAAAAGGAGGATTTCCAAGGTCGTGCGCAAGACAAGCAGCGGACACAATGGCACCAATAGAGTGGATGTGGTCCTCTTCGAGCGCTGGATGTTTCTCGATTAAAGCTCGGGCACAATCGTTGCCTAACGAACGCCCCACGCTCGACACTTCTAAGCTATGCGTCAATCGGTTGTGAACAAACACGCTACCAGGCAAGGGAAAGACTTGGGTTTTATTTTGCAAGCGGCGAAATGGAGCAGAAAAGATAAGACGATCGTAATCTCGCTGAAACTCGGTACGGTATTCCCGCCGTTCCTCGTGCTTTTCCTCTTGTCCTAAACGTTTATGTGAAATAAGTTCTTTCCAATTCATCGTTGCTTTTGCCTTTTTATGTCTGTGATAATTCTGTTTTATACTGTTCTCCCCATACCGAGAAAGGATTTCTACGAAGCTGCGAATTATAAAAACGGCGGTCGCCTGTCACTTCCAAACCTATAAAATCAGGCTTCTCATAAGGTTCATCGGAGGCACCGAGTTCTACTTCTGCCATAATCAGTCCTTGATTTTCGCCAAAGAACTCATCCACCTCAAAGGTGTGCTTGCCTGAAGGAACGAGGTATCGATTCTTATCGATTACGCCAGGTTCACACAGTCGAAGGAGGTCTTGCGCATCCGCGACCGCGATTTCTGTTTCAAACTCACAACGAGCTAATCCACCGACATTCGATGGACCTTTAATGGTGATATAACCTTTATCTCCGCGTAGACGAATGCGTACCGTCCGCCCACGTTCACTACATATATAACCCTGAACGATATGCGTAAACGAGGTAGCTTGTTGTTTGAACTCTCCAACAACAAGAAATTTCCGCTCTATTTCTACAACCATATTAGTTATTGAGCAAACTGTAACCAATGAGTAGAAGAATCATCAGTATGATGAGCGCCATAAAAATGCCATTGACAACACGCTTGCCTTGACGCGCTTGTTTTGCTTCTCTTGTAGATAATTTTTGTCTGTGTTTCTGGCTCATATTCTTTTTATTTTAGCGTTAATATATAAGGTGTCGTTTGTCGTTATGGCGATTGATGATCGGAGTTTTCCATCAAGTAAGCCTTGATAAAGCCCTCTATTTTGCCATCCATCACACCATTCACATCGCTTGTTTGGAAACCGGTACGATGGTCTTTCACGCGGCGGTCATCGAACACGTAACTACGAATCTGACTGCCCCACTCTATTTTCTTTTTGCCTGCTTCTATCTTGGCTTGCGCTGCTTTTTGTTTCTGCAAGGCACGGTCATACAGTTGTGAGCGGAGAAGTCGCATTGCATTTTCTCTGTTTTCGAGTTGCTTGCGGCTTTCGGTATTCTCGATAAGAATGTCTTCTTGCTCTCCTGTATCGGGGTCGGTATATTGGTATCGAATTCGAACCCCTGTTTCTACCTTGTTGACATTCTGCCCTCCTGCACCTCCAGAACGGAAGGTGTCCCAACTAACACAAGCGGGATCGACGTACACTTCGATGGTGTCGTCCACAAGAGGCGTTACAAAAACGCTCGCAAAAGAGGTCATTCGTTTACCCTGAGCATTGAAAGGAGACACTCGTACCAACCGGTGCACTCCGTTTTCGCTCTTTAGATAACCGTAAGCATAATCGCCCTCTATCTCCATCGTGACCGTTTTGATGCCCGCCTCATCACCCTCCTGCAAGTTACTGATTCTTACCTTGTCATTCGTGGCCTCTGCATATCGCAGATACATACGCATAAGCATCGATGCCCAATCTTGGCTTTCGGTACCTCCTGCGCCCGAGTTGATTTTAAGGACGCAGCCCATGGCATCTTCTTCCTGACAAAGCATATTTTTGAGTTCCATCGCTTCGAGCTGCACGAAGGCCTTAGCATACGATTCGTCAACCTCTTCTTCTGTCAGCATTTCGTCTTTATAGAATTCGAAAGAAAGATCGACTTCCTCCACGAGTTTCTTCAGCTCTTTGTATCCATCCAACCAATTCTGAAGGGCCTTGACTTTCTTCATCTGTTCTTCCGCAGCTTTGGCATCGTCCCAAAAACCTGGGGCTTGCGTGCGCAACTGTTCCTCTTCTACCTCTACTTGTTTGGATTCGATATCTAAATAGTGATAGAGAGCTTCCGTTCTTTCTTTTATTTCTTTGAGTTGTTCAATCGTTATCATTGTCTATTCTTGTCTTTGCCCGTGTAACGTGATGCTATGTTGCAGTCTAAAAAGAGGTGGTTCTCACTCTTGATACATCGATGCTATTTCTTTCGCAAAATGCTCATTGATAATAGGGCGACGTATTTTAAGGGTGTTGGTAAGTTCGCCACGAGCCATACTAAAGGGCTCTGGTAAAAGGACAAAACGCTTTATTTGCTCATAGCTAGCAAATTCCTGCTGAAGCGTGGAGATGCGTTCGGTTAGCATTTCGTGTATCTGCTCATTGGCGCACAACTCGATGTTGTTGGAAAAGGAGATGTCATGGTTGCGTGCATAGGTTTCGAGTAGCCCATACTCTGGGATAATCAGTGCGGAAACAAATTTTCGCTGGTCGGCAATGACCACGAGTTGATCAATAAAACGATCTACGACCAATTTCGACTCAATCATTTGCGGTGCAATGTATTTTCCATTAGAGGTCTTAAAGAGGTCTTTGATGCGTTCCTTTAGGAATAATTCTTCGCCCTTAAAATAACCAGCATCGCCCGTATGGAACCAGCCGTCTTCGTCGATGGCTTGACGTGTCACTGCCTCTTTATGATAATAGCCACGGGTGATGCTCTTTCCTCGAAGAAGAATTTCATCGTTTTCACCGATTCTGATTTCTAGTCCTTCGACCATATGTCCCACAGAGCCTACCGAGAACGGCTTGCCTGGGAGGTCGCAACTGACGGTTGCCGTGCTCTCTGTTAAACCATATCCCGTGACCATCATAATGCCACAAGAATGAATGAACGCCTCCACTTCCGATGGCACAGCAGCACCTGCCGTAGGAAAAAAGTTGGCATTTTCAAGTCCCAGCGTTTTCTTCAACAATTTGATGACGGTCTTTTCGAAGAATTTATATTGAAGGGTGAGCGCAGCGGGGGGATTCAACCCTTTACTTTTAAAATCAATGTTATATCGGCGACCTACTTTCAAAGCTCTACGCATCATTTTTTGCTCCACATAACTACTCGTTGCGATTTTCTCTATTACGCCCGAATAAACCTTCTCCCAAAAGCGAGGAACAGCACACATACAAGTAGGATTTACCTCGTTGAGCGACTTGAGCACATCGGCTGGGCGAAGATTGATAGCGAGCCGAACGCCTTCGCACAAGCCAAGATAGGACCAAGCACGCTCGAACACGTGCGTAAAAGGCAAGAAGTTCATAAACACATCTTTCTCACTCAGAGGAAGCACAAGATCGTTCACGCGTACGCCCTCATGATACATTTCATGAGAGAGCATCACGCCCTTACTATCGCCCGTGGTACCACTTGTATACAAAATATTGGCGAGATCATCGAACGTGGCATCGGAAGTACGTTGCACCACTTCCGTTTGGTGCTGAAGACCCGCGCCCAAATTCAAGAAATTATCGAAATAAATAGAGATGTGGTCCTGCGCATTCTTGCGAACATCGTGATCGAAGATAATCAACTTAACAAGCGATGGACATTGAGTAAAGACGCGAAAAGCAATGTCGTACTGCTCTTGCTCTCCTACAAAGATATAGCGGATGTTGGCATCGTTCACCATATACTTCACCTGCGCCTCACTGCTCGTGGCATAAAAAGGTATCGTTACGGCACGAACGCCATAAGCTCCAAAGTCTACATAAAGGCATTCTGGCTTATTTTGAGAAAAAACAGCGATGTTTTCTTGTACCTGTATTCCTAATTCTATCAAAGCATTCGAAACGATGCGTACCGTAGAGGAAAACGAGTTCCAAGATACAGGTATCCACTTATTCAACTTATAATCACGGTACTGCAAAGCAGTAGTTTCTAAATATTTCTTTGCTTGAACATGTATTAGTTCTGCAAAATGACAATTCGTTACCATATTCCTTTTTTTAGTATTACACAAAGGTATGCTTTTATTTAGAACTATTGAAACAAATCCCTGTTTTTTTTGAGGAAACGGTATAGAAAGACTTGTAGGTGTTACTTATTTTCGTACCTTCGCACGTATAAAATCACAACGCTTATAATGGAAAAAGACTTCACCACACAGACAAACGAAGCCATCGAACTTCTTGCCACACTTATTAAAACGCCCTCGATTAGTCGCAAGGAAACCGATGCGGCCGATGTTCTTGCCTCCTTTATGGAGGCTCATAATATCCCATTTCATCGAGATGGGAACAATCTTTGGGCAATCGGAAAGACGTACGAGAAGGAACGTCCTACGCTGCTACTCAATGCACACCTTGACACGGTGAAGCCTGCCGAGGGTTGGACGCATCCTCCCTTTGTGCCGACTCGAGAGGGCGATCGCCTGTATGGGCTCGGCAGTAACGACTGCGGGGGCGGATTGGTGAGCTTATTACAAGTTTTTCGAATTTTATCTTCACGGCCTCAACCGTATAACTTGGTTTATGCTGCTTCGTGTGAAGAAGAAGTATCTGGAAAGAATGGATTCGAGCATCTTTTACCTTTATTACCCCCTATCCAAGTAGCCATTGTGGGCGAACCGACGCAAATGCAACCTGCCATTGCCGAAAAAGGGCTCATGGTGCTGGACGTTACGGTTCGGGGTAAAGCGGGACATGCCGCGCGCAAGGAAGGGGTCAATGCCATCTACAAAGCAATAGACGACATCAACTGGTTTCGCACGTACCAGTTTCCAAAAGTATCTCCCTTATTAGGGGAAGTGAAAATGACGGTGACCATCGTTCATGCTGGTGAGCAACACAACGTGGTACCCGACCTCTGTACGTTTACCGTAGATGTTCGTAGTAACGAATGCTACAAAAATCAAGAAATACTCGATGAAATCGGCAAAAAAATAAACTCTGAGGTAAAAGCACGCTCCACGCGTTTAGGGTCGTCGCACATTGACAAGGAGCATCCTATCATTCAGCGCGCCATCGCATTGGGACGTATTCCCTTCGGCTCGCCTACACTGAGCGATCAAGCGTTGATGCCTTTTGCCTCGTTCAAAATGGGACCAGGAAATTCGGCTCGATCCCATACAGCAGATGAATACATCGAAACCTCCGAGATTGCCGAAGCCATACAGCTCTATATAGCTCTACTCGATGGACTTTCCATCGAGTAGAACCCTACACGCATCTACTCTTTTTAAAGCTTAGCGTCCAAGCCAAGATTCGGGGTTGAGTTTGGATGTTTCCTTGCGAAGCTGGAAATGCAACGTACTGTTGCCCGCTCCATCGGACGCAACCGTACCCAAGATGTCGCGGGTACTGACTTGCTGACCACGGCTCACCGATGCAGAGGAAAGGTTGCAATAAACAGAAATATAACGCCCGTGACGCACCAGAATATTCACATAACCACCAAACGAGAAGACGGCACTCACCTCTCCATTGAAGATGGCACGAGCTCTTGCGCCACTTTTTCCCGTTATGTTGATGCCTTTATTGTCTAACTGAACATTTCGAAGCCCCTGCACGCTATATTGTCCATAATGACTCGAAACCACGTAAGAACCCGTAATCGGCATAGGCAAGCGACCTCTGTTTGCCTCGAAATTAGAACTCAATATCCGGTCGGCACTCGGTGCCACAAACTCGTTCATGGGCTTCGCCTTTGGCGTAGACGAAACGTAAGCCGTCTTTTCGTTTCGATTCTTGCGCGAACGGTGGCGGGTACTCTTTCCCGAAGTCTTGTTGTTCGCAGCTAATGCCTCCTTGCGTCTTCGTTCTTCTTTTTCGGCACGTTGCTGAGCGGCACGTTCTGCCGCGATTCGTTTCTGGCGCGCTGCGGCAGCCGCTGCTTCTGCAGCTTTTCGTCGACGCTCTGCCGCGGCTATTTCTATTTGAATAAGCCGGTCTATCTGTGCATTCAAAGCGCCATATTGTTTACGGTCCTTGCTCAACATTACTTGCAATTGCTTTTGCTGCTTTTGCAAGCTGTTCACAAGTCCTTGACGCTCTTTGTGCTGATTTTCGAGCTTTATATTTTCACGCTTTTCCGTATCTAACAGTCTGTTTTTCTCGGCTTTTGCAGCAAGTAGTTCACTTTGCTTCGTGCGTACTTGTACTTCTTTGTTTTGTATTTGCTCTCCTTGTACCCGCTGATAATTGGCATAATCCTCCACGTAACGAAGACGGCGAAACATTTGCGAGAAATTATTTGCCGAAAAAATGAACATTAGTTTATCTTGTGTCGAACGGTTACGATAGAGGTACAGCATGGAATGCTTATATTTCTTCTTTTTATCCGCCAGCTCTGCCTTGAGTACGTCTAATTCCTGTTCCAACCGAGTGAGTTGCTGCTGCAAGGTGCCTACTTCTGTCTGAATGCTGCCTACGACTTTACGCTGCACGTCTATTTTACTGCTCAGCGCATTGAGGTCGTTGAGCTGAGTCTTTACGTTGGTCTGCGTTTTCTTAAGTTGAGATTCCGACTTACTTATTTTCTTTTTCAGTTCAATGCGCTTCGTTTCAAGCGAACGAATTTTCTTATTCGTTTGCGCCGTAGCTGCAAGCACAAGGCTGAGCATTAGGAACAAGGTTAGAGCTTTCTGTTTCATTGTTTATTGACCAAGAGACATCAGGCGGCGCATCACAGCCTCCACCGATTGTTGTTTATATTTCGAGGGCACTTCCGTACGCATTTCCCACGAAGAATTGGTATTGATATTAGAGAGCGAAAGACCGATGCCGTTGTCTTTCCCAATTCCCTTCATACTTATATTCATGGATTGCGGAAACTTGCCACCTTGCAACGATTGATATTTTCCATACAACCACACAAACTGCGTAGCGTCCATAGGATTCTTACTTTCTATCGTTACGCGATTGATAAGACACGCGTTTTTCTCAATCAAAAAATTATACTCCAACTTGGGCTGATTGGAGAGCGACAACATGGTATAGTTTCCACTTTCGCCTTGTGTAAAGTGCACCAATTGCGAAGCGACATTTTGTTGTCCTGGCACAAACAGTTCGCCCCAAAAGAGGGATTGCAAAGCGTTGAAATCAAGATTTGCATCGTTCAAGAAACTCACTTTGTTGTAAGGCACACGTACGTATTGCTTATTGACACGGTCTATCACGAGTACTTCGTTCGTGGTAAATTCCATACGTCCCACTTCAAAACCTAGAAATCTCAGCGACAACTGAATCACGTCGTTTCGCTTCATTTTCAGACTTCCACCAACCGTAAAGTTTTTATCACCAAAGCGCAAATCTACAGAAGCAGAAGCCGTGACACATTCCGCCTTTGTGGAATTAGTGATTACTTTTTCCTTTAAAAGGTCTGAGGTGTTCAGTTGTTCTTTCTTCTCCTTTGTAAGGTTTTTCGAGGTACGACACGACGAAAAGACGAGGGGCGTAAGCAGCAAGAGTAGATAAGCTAACTTCTTTAGATTCATGGAGCTATGTATTTTTTGAATTTGATTTTTTCTTTTATATTCTTCGAGGAAGAGCCTAGTTTTATCGCTTTATTCCAAAAGGCAATCGCTTCGTCTATCCGTCCACAAGCAGCATAAATATCGCCAGCATGCTCTATCACATCCGCATCTTCGGGATTATCGGCTTCTAGGCACAACAACATTTCGTCTATATAAATTTTCGCCTTTTCCGTTTCGCCTTTTACAAACAGCACCCAAGCATAGGTGTCAAGATAAATGGCATTCTTAGGTTCCAACTGAATGGCTTTTTCTGCCATTTCTTCGGCCTTATCCAGATTATAATTATCGATACTTAAATAGTAAGCATAGTTGTTCAAGCATAGCACATTGTCGCTTTTAATGGCGATGGCTTTTTCGAAAGCAGCATAGCTATCGGTTTTACGGTTCAGTTCGCGCAACACATCGGCAAGCGTACCATAGTAATCGCTAACAAGATCTGCGGGATCATCGTTCCCAATCATGGCTTCACCTTCTAAAAGAAGCTTCGCACAATCCTGCAATTTGTTCATTTTATACAAACTAATGCCGCCATAATAATAGAACGCCAGCACCTCTGGGTTATAGACAACACCTTCCGCACACAGACGCACCACACGGGCATAATCCAGACTATTTAAAGCCTCGTTGAGCAGCACGTAACGTGTCGCCAAAGAATTGGGATAACGGTGGAGCACCATCTGTCGGAAAACCTTTGCCGAGTCAGCAGGCACACAAGTGCCCGGGAGCGCATTCAGCACAAATTCAACAAACGCATTGTCGCTATCGGGAACCGAAAGAACGTTTCGCAAAAATTGCGTTGTCCTGGCAATAGAATCCGCGCTTTCGTTCTTGATTCGCCTTAGTTCTACGGACATAGCTTGTATTTTTAACGGAGCTGGTTGTGCTGGCGCATAAACCAATGCTTTCAACGTCTCTTCATAGAGCGGAACGTTGTGTGTGTCACGATAACGGAAAAGCATACGCAAAAGAGCATTGCCATTATCGGGTTCTTGCTTCAAGATCGATTGATAGATAACAGTCGCACTGTCCACCTCATTAAAGTTCATATAAATATCCGCAAGTGAAATACGAACTTCCTGATCGTAAGGATTAGAAGCGCATAACTCCTTCATTTCGTTGATGGCTTTTACGCTATCCCCCATCTGAATATAGAGCTTTGCCTTTTCCACACTCAGGTCCTCACTTTTTCCTTCATTGATTTCCATCCGCTCCAACACCCGCAACACACCATCTGGCTGCTGCTCCACATTGTATAAATCAGCAAGTCTCGGCAACAATTCGGTCTGCGAGGGAAAGCGGCGAGACATCTGTTCGTACAGAGCAATGGCCTCCGCGTGCGTACTATCGGAACGAGCCAACAAGTCGGCAAATGCCGATTGATAATAAAAGTTGGTAGAATCGGATGCCACCGCCTTACTCAAAAGGCGATAAATATCCGACGCTCGATTATCAAATAAATTTTCATACAATTGTGCAAGTTCAAACATCGTTTCTCCTCCCGCGGGATAGATACGATGAGCATGTTCAAACAGTTCGAGAGCAGCATCATCGTGCCCTGCTTCACGTTGTACAACGCCCTCCAAAAAGAAACTATTATAACGGTGCATTTCTTGCGGGCTCAGCGCGCCTGTCGCTACTTTTTGCTTTTTGTCTTTCCGAGGAGCTGCCGAGAGTGTAGCGCCAACGCCTATGACGAAAAAGAGCAAGAGGCACACTTTGCGAACGAAAAACACCATACTTTTTTCTCTCTTCACTTCCTTCTTTTTATTAGTTGCGACCGGAGTGCCCAAAGCCACCCTCACCGCGTTCAGTTTCATCCAGTATTTCGGTCAGAGTCCATTCCACGTGTTCATAGCGAGCGACCACCATTTGAGCAATACGTTCTCCATCGTTTATCACAAACTCTTCTTGCGACAAATTGACCAATATCACACCAATTTCTCCACGATAATCAGCATCTATTGTACCAGGAGAATTGAGTAACCCGATTCCTTTTTTCAGCGCCAACCCAGAGCGAGGACGTATTTGAGCCTCAAAGCCAGAAGGAAGAGCGATATACAAGCCCGTAGGCACCAAGCAACGCGCTAAAGGCTTGAGTACGATAGGCGTATCGAGATTAGCACGCAAATCCATCCCCGCGCTTTGCGCTGTAGCATAAGCGGGAAGGTCGTGATGTGAACAATTTCTGATTTGAATTTCCATACAATTAATGATATATGGTACAAAAGTAATCATTTTCGCACAATAGGCTTTGCTTTTCAGCTTTTTTTAGTTCACAAAAAGGGAGGGAGGGGAAATCGGGGAGGAGAAATCTACGATACTGTTTCAAAAAATGGGGTTCTTGCAAAGGAACAACGTTCTGAGCAAATGGGCAAGCATGCGCAGAAAAAAAGAATCTTCACGATTTGATGGAGATCATGTTTGAGGGTGTGATGGTCGCTGAACGCGGTAAAATTCT
>JAVVVP010000008.1:0-6053 GCA_036652575.1 Bacteroidaceae bacterium | reverse complement strand
ATTTGATGGAGATCATGTTTGAGGGTGTGATGGTCGCTGAACGCGGTAAAATTCTTTCAGAAAGCCTTGAAAACGAGAGGACATCCACAAAACGAAGATGGCATCGAACTTTTGTGCATCACAACGACAACATTCCACGCTATGGTATGTTTACTTTTACGGTGCTCATTGGCAAATGGATGATGTAATTACCAGGTTGCAACGCCTCGTTTTCGGGTTGTGCCACACCTGCAGTGTTGTAGATCGCATAGGAAGAATAACCTATTACTTTTATGCGGTTCCCTTCAACAAGGATGCCTTTTCCATCTGCACCAACCGAATGAATGCCCGTTGTAGGGACACCCGCAATCTGCGCAGGGAGTGTGGTTCCGTATACTTTCATATAAGCTTGATAAGGAGCGATGTTGACACTTGTAGACTGTGGCGTAAAAACATTCGCAAGGTTATCATAGAGGTAGATATTGCCACTCACACTCTTTGTGCTTAATGCGCCATTTCCTGTGAACACAACTCCGCTCGTGGCAGGAGTATCGGTGATGGCATTCGCCACAAATGTAATTTTTTTGGACAAATAAGAACTGGCGGGCTTCATGAGATAAGCACCAGCCAACAGACTTTTACCTGTACTTTTTATAGCAAACGAAGTACCATTAAAACCATATACGATGAGGTCGGTACCAATTCGTAGCGCTTGAGTGGTTGCTGCGGTCTCCACATCCGAACTCGATACAACAACACTGTCTACATTGTGCATCAAATAAACAGGCGTGTAGACATTTTCAGATGAGAACGTACGCGTAAGCCATGAATAAGTAGGCGTGATGTTCGCCGTTACCTCGCCCACTTTGTCTTCCGAAGCTAGGGTTTCTATCACTTTTACGGGCGCATTTATAGTGGTATTCAAGTCGTTGTCTACACGGATCAAAAGAGGTAAAGCCCACGCCTTATGATAAGCCGCAGCAGAAGTAGCGTTGACCACACACAAGGCCTTGCAATCCTTAAACACCGTTGCGTTTATCGCGAGGGGCGTATCTGTTGCAGGGACGAGGCGTTCCAACTTTGTGACACCATTAAAAGCACGGTTCGCAATCTCTTGGACCGATGCAGGTATGGAGAATTGACGCACTTCTTTCGCGGAAGGGAAGCAAATCAACTTGGTACGCGACTTATTATAGAGCACATTATAAGTGGAACGAGCACTGGCCGTGAAGGCATCATTTTGAATGGATGCTGTGATTTTAGAGAGGTTTGTGCATCCCTTAAAAGGGGCTACGCCACCACACAATTCGTCTTCACCTACTTGACTCTCATACATCATAAAGTGGTTCATATTGACCCCTGTAGGCAACGCATAGCAAAATTGAAAGAGCGAATCACAGGTGAAAGAGGTAAACTCATGACGTTCCTTCGTGCCATTGACTGCGGTGGTAACGATGGATAAAAGACCGTTGCCATTGTTCAACATCTCGACCTCAAAGGTTTTACTCCCTGCCACATTTTGAAACGCAGTAGACGTGGTACCACATTTTACCGTAAGACTACCGTCCTTCGCTAAATAAAGTTGAAACCCATTGGCGTAGTTGTCTGCAAGAGGATCTACGCCTGTAGCCAAAAGAGAAGAGCCCCAATTGTTATACGTGGCTCCGCCATTGTTCACCGCAGCCGTTATACGCCAAGCTTTACCATTGGCGATGCCTTTGGTTGCCGTAAAGGAGCCTTTTGCACCATTTCCATTCCAATTTGTATTGGCACAAACGTTATCTCCCAGATCAACAAGATTGGTTCCCAAAGTGATGGATGTAAGCTCTTTATTTTCCACTAAGGCACCAGCTTCAAGACCCGTAATGCTATACGTGACACCATTTATTGCGTAAGTGGCAGGTATCACCAATTCTCCGCTACCCTTTGTAGGCTTTCCCAACGTCAAATGAGTGCCCTCTAGGGTGTACGGAAAAGCATAAGTCCCGAGGTCTAGGGTCTTAGGCAGGGCTTTCTTGAAATAGGCGGTAAAGAGACCACTTTCAGTAGGAATAAACGAGTAATTCTGATTTGTACTAACGGTTCGTCCGTATTGGTCCACCCATTTATCAAAAGAATACCCCGTAGAAGGTTGTGCTTGCAAAATAACTGTGCTACCAATGGTAACGGTAGATGGATTTCCCATTCCGTTGATGTCGACGGTTCCCATCGCTGCATTGTTTGTTGCAACTTGTATCGTAGGAGGTGTGGAAGGCAGGTCCGTAACGTTTAGCTGAATATCGTACACCATCCGTAACGTTTTAGAATCCGCAGGTGCAGCACCCGTGGTTGCATCCCAATTACCACTCCATGCACCATCGTAACGCATACGGATACGGGTTACACCAGCAGGAATGTTGATGGGCAAAAGAATTTGCAAACTACCGTTCGACACGCTTGCATTATCTGGGCTCTCTTTGTCGCCACGTACTTCTAACAATTCCCCTTTATCGTTAAAGTCGCCATCGTTATTCGTATCGATATAGGCTGACAAACGACAATAATTTAAGCCGTTCTGTGTGTTGGTCCAAGAAAGAGAGAATCCGCTACCTCTCGCAACGTTGACCACGGTCGGGATAATATTGAACAAGGTAGCAGGACATTCGCTCGCTTCGTAGAAGGTCTGAGCTTTCATTCCTTTTTTAGTGATAGAAAAGGTATTTATGAATTGACCAAAACTCTGAATGGTCGCCATTTCTTTATTATCTTGTTCTGGCGTTTTCCATTTATTTACCACAAAATTAGCGGTCAACTCCATCTCGTTCTTTCCCATATAAGTATAGGGGTTTTCCATGCTGACGATATTCCCTTTTTGATCTGTCCAATTTAGGAAATTGTAGCCCGTACCAGCTGTTGCCTTTACAACAACATCTTCTTTAGAGGTAACCTTCTTCAAGTCAGAACCTACAATAACGGCGGTACCCTGTTTTGCGTCTGGGGTTGTGATGCTCACCGAACGAGGTGTCGTGACGAGGTCGCGCAACATTAGCGCAAAAGAGAGGTTCGTGCCAAAAGTCTGTGTACGTTCATCTGCCGATGCAGTGCCATTCGCCTCATCTTCCACGAAGAGCGCTTTCACACGGCCTACCGCCGCATTCATCGGGATGGCAACGTGAAACGTACGTGTTGTGCCCTCACCACTACCGACAAAGGTTTCGTCAGCTTCGTATTGATTATTTCCATTCAGGTCCACATAGAGCAACGCCTTTGATGCGGCTTGAGGCACCGTAGCCGTACACGTATACGTGCTTCCCCGATACGCCTTTACGAACAACGTGTCGCTTTTGTCGTCGATGCTTTTATAAGCATAAACATAGCTCTTGTTTGCATCATAAGAAAGGATACCAAAGTATTTATCAAACATGGTTTGTACCACCTCCACGGCTTGACCTTGCGCCGTCACGGGATAAGCCGTATGATTGTGGGCCCACGCATTTTCCATAGCATACCATTCGGAGGAAGACGGTTCGGGTTGTTTTTTTGTTTTGAGGTCGAAGAATTTCTTCCAGCGAGCATAATGCAAATCTTTCAATATGCCACCCCATTCGCGATTAGAATAATCGTGGAGTCCACCACCATTGGCTGCGCCTTCTGTACCCCAAACCGATATTTGAGTTCGAGCGTTCTGTTCCATCCAATTTTTATCGGCCGTTGTCGTTCCAGTTGCTTCGTTGGTTACCGCCTTCGCCGATTCCGTCCACGTACCAACCATAAAGGCAGGCACCGTATTGAGCAGCTGATCTTGATCCAATATCAATTGCAAATAACGGTCTTTCATACGGGTGTACTTATCCGTGCTATTGATTTTGTATTTTTCGTCAATTTGCTTCAGGAGGCCATTGGCATAATCGGTGATCGCTTGACGGGTGAAATCCACAAGATCGTATGCATAATTATCGCTCTGACTCAACTCATTCTTCGATGCGAGCATCAAGGTCACCGCACGGCGTACTTTTTCCGTTTTCCAATAAATAGAACTCGTTGACCACGTTGAAACAGAATTGACCGTCATACGAGGACGAGCACAGATAACAGGTTCTGTCGTTCCTTGTTGTTCTGTTTTGCAGTTGTATACCGACTTTGCCAATTCATCCCACGCATCATAGGCGTTTTGATTGAACCCAATGCCATAGCGTGCTGCGGCATAATCTTTCATCCATAGTTCGGAATTGCAACTTGTACGCCAGGGGAGTTCAAACAAGGCATCGTAAAGCATCGGATTGGTTTCGATTCCCTCTGGGGTAGCACCTACGCCCTTCATCGTCGCAGGATAAGCGGCTAAAGCTTCATAATAACCGTTTATCGTTTTGTTCAACCGTCCGTGCAATCCCACACGTCCGCCAAAGTTATGAAGCATACAATACACCATTTCGTGTCCGCCAAATCCATTCCAAGAATTCCAGTGAGGCGTGGCTTCCGCAAAGAGGTCGAGCACAATGAGTTTTCCTTTTGGCACCACGTTTAAGCATTCGCCACGAGGGTTGGAGCCCCAATTTTGGATAACCCATTTAGAACCTGCACTTGCCGTATTCATCTCGTTATAAATCGAGCGAAAAGTGGCATTCAGATCTACACCATCTGTATTTCCACCTTCGTGGAAGGGGTCCATACTGTAGTAAGTCGACGTTCCCATAAGCGCGGTTAAATGTTTGTAATACAGCTTCGCCATACGTGAGAAATTCACATCCGTTGGTTGCAAGAAACCAGGTCGTTGAAAGTTACACCACGTGCCAGGGTCTGCCACATTCCAGCCGAGTTTTTGCTTCGCATTGCTCGGCACCATACCGCTATAACCAGGAAGTACGGGTTTCATACCGAGTTCCCGCATCCGCACCATAATATTTTTGCTTAATTGCTCTTGGCGAGCGTACCACCAGTCGGGGTTTTCGCCTCCCCAGCCTTCTTGATTGTTCATTAGCCACCACGCTTGGAAAGCAGGACCTGCAATGAATTGATTGACTTCTTTGGATGTATACCCTAGTTCTGTTAGCACATTTTTCCAAACCACATCTGCCCCGACAATTTGCAACGGCATATTGATGCCATGCAACGCCATCCAGTCTATTTCCTTTTGCCAGCGGTCCCACGTCCACACCGCCATCGAATAAGAGAAGGTGCAATAGTTCAGGTAATACCGATAATCGGCATTTGCCACGTGAGTTTCGGCTGCGGTTGGCACGGGTAGCGTTACCGCAGACAGGTTTGTAGTCAGTTTGCTCCACGATAAGTTCACGTAAGCGGTATGATTAAGATACCAATTGAGTCCCGTTGTCAGCGCTAACGTGGTGCTCCCTTTGATACACGGTTTTCCATTTTTTGACGTAATCACAAACACTTCCTTCCCGTTACGGTGAAGCGTTTCGTCTATTTCTGTTTCAAACAAGCTGGCGGCTCCTGCTCCACCTATGCGGTTGAGCAAATCTCCTACCACTTGCGGGTTTTCTGTAACAGCAAAACCTACTGCGGTAGTAAGCCAACAAGCCATTACGAGAAATAATTTTTTGAGATTCTTTTTCATCTTTCTTATTTTTGATAGTTATTATTTTCTCTAAAGTTTCGAATCCAAACAGCAACTTCCGTTTCGGCATCTATCGCACGTGCTGTGTGTTATGACAAGAGCGGGAAGAGCCTTGCGCGAACAAACTACGATTTAAAATCATCAATCCATCAAGGATTGATTCCACAAAAGTAATCTTTTCTGCACAATCTATTTCACTTTTCACCTTTTTTTACGCTGAAAAAGATAAAAAAAGAGCGCTTCTGCTTTTGGAAATGAAAGGGACGCAACGGTCTCGAAAAAGAGGAGTGCTTGGAATGCTTTTTTAAGGGCATCAACACAGGCATTACAAAAATCAACGCCAAGATAGAAAAGTGCCGCTTATTTGTTAAACGAGTCCTTTCTTAAAACCTCTTTTCCGTCTCCAGAGCCAAAGAGGTGGCTATAAGTACAAGAACTAACCATAACACAGTTCATCTGACGATCCTCTCCTGCCCGTCATTGCGAGCCGAAGGCGAAGCAATCCAGAACACAACAC
>JAVVVP010000007.1:1463-51124 GCA_036652575.1 Bacteroidaceae bacterium | reverse complement strand
AAAGCGAGAATACGTTTAATATGTATTCTCGCTTTCTTTTTGTGCGCCTGATAGGACTCGAACCTACACGTCTCGCAACACCAGATCCTAAGTCTGGCGCGTCTACCAATTTCGCCACAGGCGCGGCGGGTTAACGCTAAAATCGGGTGCAAAGGTACATCTTTTTTTTATTCCTCCAAACTTTTCTCTGCTTTTTTCTTCAATAAAGTACGCGCCGCTTCTATGATGGTATCTATTCCTTTTTCATAGTCTTGACTGGTGATGTCTACTTTTAGGTCGGGGTCTATGCCCATTTCTGTTTGGTTTTTATCTTTGTCGAACATAGGGCAAGCAGAGAATCGGATGTGCCAACCATTGGGCAATTCGGAATTAAGAGGTAGTCCAGAACCTCCACCTGTGCGGTCCCCAACTATTTTGACGTTGGGGCAGGCTTTCATAAACATCACAAAAGCATTTGCGGCACTGTAACAGCGGCGATTGGTTAGTACGACTACCTTTTTCTGCCATATTAGGCCTTTGGCGGGGTCTATATAGATAGGCGTAGGTTCCGAGAAATCGTTGTGGCCTTTTCCCGTTTTATGGCAAATATAGGCTCCTATTCTTTTTTCGTTGGTGAAGCAGCCTGCGAGGTCTTGTGCCGAAGTGATCATTCCTCCAGCGTTGTTGCGTACATCTATGATAAGCCCATCGGTTATGGCAAAGTAACGCAACATTTCGCTGAGGTTGCCAGATCCAAAGCCGTTGTTGAATGTTTCGCAATAAATGTATCCAATGTTATCGTTGAGTATTTTGTATTTTATGCCCGACCCGATGTGGTAATCTGTACCTAAATAGGGGCGTTGCAGACTGTCGGAGAAGTTGGCAGGATATTTTTCGAACCAATCCCAATAGCGGGCCACATCGTGCGCGGCGGTAAGGTTGACGTGCCCATCGCGCAGTTCGCGGAGCATGCTTCGGCAAATATCGAACAAGTCTTCGCTTTTGAGATTGGGTTTGACTACTTTTTGATAACGGTTGTACACTTCGTCCCAATTGAGTCCGTATTCTTTGGCTTTGTAGTCGAAGAAGCAATAGCGTTGGTCTAGTGTTCTCCATAGCGCATCAAAATTGCCTTGAGGTGAGTTCTCTAATACGTCTTCGGTGATGCACGATACAAGAAGGAGGGGTAGGGAGAGAAAGAGGAGGATACGTTTCATGGAGAAGGTGGTTAATAGATGAATTGACTGCGGTGAATATCTTTATTTTTTACAAGGCTAAAATGCTTGACAAATCCCAGTAGAAAGAGATGGCTCCACGCGTGTGATTTAAGTTGATTGACTTTGCTTTGTTTGATGTCGCAGAGATAGCTGATGCGAAAAGTCGCGGTTTTGATCGGTACGTCTAGACTGATGAGTTGCGATAACGACGGGGCATTGATTGGTGTGGTGAATCGCACATTGTTATCATACTCCCCGAGCGAAAAGAGTTCGTAGTATGATTGCCCAAAAGCGGGGGAAAACATAAGTCCTACGAGTGGAATGTTGAGCTGATAGCGTGCGATGAAATTTTGATTTTTAATTTTAAACGAATAGATGGCAGCTCCCGATGCGGCAATGTCGGTAGCTAGTTTGCCTTGTGCTGGATTATTGCCGTTGCGCGTGTTGTAAACAAAACCACCGTTGAGGTCGAGGAGGGTTCCTGCCATCAGGCGTAGCGTTGGTGCTGGTTGCCAATTGTAATGCCAACCTACGCTCCAACTGATGCCTCCCGCTAACGCTTTCCCTTCGCGAACCTGCGTGCGGGTATACGAGGCGTTACCTTGTAAAATGCTTTGCGTGGATATTTTGCCGTGCATCCATCGTGTTTTTCGCATGGTTTCGCGCATAAAATGGATTTGCGTACCCGTGTATTCTTGAGGGGAGAGGTAGGTCTCGAGTAAGTTTACGGTTCCTATTCCGTAGCTCATGGCGTGAGAGGTGAATCTGTTTGTCGGAATGCTGTCGGTGGGTGGCGCTGCGATGGCGAGGGTCTGGAAGCAAGCAAGTAGCAGGGTGTAGAGTAGGTTGCGCATCATGGTCTTTGGCTTATTCTGGTGTGATTAGTTTCTTTTGAGTAGTATGTTTTTTATGGAACGACCTTCTCGAAAACGAACGAGATCGACCCTTTTGGGGATGCCTTCTATCTGTCCGTTCTCGGTGTATTGCCAGAGGGTATAGTTTGCTCCTTTTATCTGTGGCTCTCCCTCGGTGTATTTTGCGATATAGAGGAAGAGTCGATTAAATTCGGGGATGGCTAAATATCGGTTATAGGCTTTTTGACTTGCATAAATAACGGGTGAAGTACGAAAGTGAACGCGTAAGAGTTGGACAAATTTTCGCAGAGAGTCTCGTACGGCTCGTTTGGGATAGCGGCTAAAGGCTTCGATGTCGACCATTGGTTTGAGGTCTTGGGTGTGGTGGCCCATTGCCGCGATGAAATTATGAAACTGAGGTTTTACGGGTTTTCCCATGGAAAGGTAGTGGTAGCTACCTACTTTGAAGCCATATTTGTGCGCTTGTTGTAGGTTATAGGCGTATTTAGGGTCTTTGAGTCTTAAGCCTTCAGAGGCTTTCATATAGATGAATTGTATGTTTTTGTTCTTACTCACAAGCTTCCAATTGATCGTCTTCTGATGGCGAGAAATGTCGATACCTTCGTAAGTTGGCATCGTGGCTGTTTTCGTTTTTATGCTTTTTTGTTTATGTATAGCGTGAAAACTACAAAGTAAGATAAAAAGAGGCAAAAGAGCGATGCTAAAATTCTTCATAACCACAAAAGTACAAAATGTTTTTGGACTGCTGAACGAATGGATGTTTTTTCCTCCTTTTGGTATTCAAAAAAGAGCAGCGTGTGCTCTCTTTTGATAGAGCGCGCGCTGCCTTGATGAAATCTAAGAGTAGGAGTCTTATTTGACGTTGCCTACTTTGATAAGGTATTCTGCAATTTGAACGGCGTTAAGGGCAGCACCTTTTTTGATTTGGTCGCTTACGAGCCAGAAGGTGAGTCCCTTGTCGTTGGCAATATCTTTGCGTATACGTCCTACGTATACAGCATCTTTTCCTGCTAGGAATAGAGGCATAGGATATTTCTTTTCTGCTGGATTATCGTCAAGCACGAGTCCTTCGCCTTCGGCAATGGCTTTGCGTGCTGCTTCCACGCTAATGGGTTCTTCGGTTTCAATCCAAATACTCTCGGAGTGAGAACGAAGGGAGGGTACGCGAACACAAGTAGCACTTGTTTTTACATCGCTGTGCATAATCTTTTGTGTTTCAAAGAACATTTTCATTTCCTCTTTGGTGTAGTCGTTTTCAGTGAAAACGTCAATTTGAGGGATTACGTTGAAGGCCAGTTGATATGCAAACTTGTTAACGGTGACAGGTTCGCCCGCCAATACTTGGCGGTATTGTTCGTATAGTTCCTCCATCGCTGCGGCTCCAGCTCCACTTGCTGCTTGATAAGAAGCAATGTGAATGCGTTTGATATGGCTTAGATGCTCTAAAGGTTGTAGGGCTACTACCATCATAATTGTGGTACAGTTTGGATTGGCAATAATGCCTCGAGGACGAACCAATGCATCTTTTGCGTTGCATTCGGGCACCACCAATGGCACGTCTTGGTCCATACGGAACGCACTAGAGTTATCGATCATCACCGCACCATGCTTGGTGATGTCGGTTGCAAACTCTTTGCTAGCACCTGCTCCAGCAGATGTGAAGGCGATGTCTACGCCCTTAAAGTCGTCGTTGTGCTGAAGCAATTTAACGGTGATTTCTTTACCACGAAAGGTATACTTCGTTCCCGCGCTACGCTGAGAACCGAAAAGTACGAGCTCGTCAAGAGGAAACTGACGCTCTTCAAGTACACGTAGGAACTCTTGTCCAACGGCGCCGCTGGCGCCAACAATGGCTACTTTCATCTTTACTTTTTAGTTTATTGTTGTTGTTTGTATTCGCTTTTTCTTAATTATGCTAAACTGTGGGTGCAAAATTAGAACATTTTGCGATATAAGTGGCTATGAACGGCAACTTTTTCGTTCCTTTGCAGAATATTTAAAGCTTTAATGGACTTTTCTTACGCCTCTTACTTTCCCATCACCAATACAACGTGGATATTTTTTGTTGTATTGTGTATTATCTTATTTGCTCCGATGATTCTGGAGCGATTGCGCATTCCTCATATTATAGGAATGGTGCTAGCAGGTGTTTTGGTGGGTAAATATGGTTTTAATGTGCTGGTTCGGGACGGTAGTTTTGAGCTTTTTGGGAAAGTAGGGCTCTATTATATTATGTTTACGGCGGGCTTGGGGATGGACCTTGGCGGACTGAAGCGGAACTTGTCGCAAAGTGTGACGTTTGGTTTCTTGACGTTTGCGATCCCTTTTGTTGCTGGAGGCTGCCTTGCTTATTATGGGTTGGGTTATAATTTGATGGCTTCCTTGTTGTTGGCTTGTATCTTGTCGTCGCACACGTTGGTGGCGTTCCCCATTGTGGGGCGTTACGGTTTAGTACGTCATACCAGCGTGACGTTTTCAATTGGGGCAACGATGATCGCGTTGGTGTTGGCCTTGCTTATTCTTGCAGGCATTTCGGGGTCGTATACGGGAGAGACGGGCGTGCGTTTGTGGGTGCCTTTGGCCTTGAAGTGCATCGTGTTTTGTTTAGGTGTATTCTTTGTTTATCCCATCATCATCCGATGGTTCTTTCGCGGTTTTGCCGATAACGTGTTGCAGTATATTTTTGTGTTGGCTCTCATCTTTTTGAGTGCCGCTATTAGTGAATTGTGCGGGTTTGAGGGCATCTTTGGTGCGTTCCTCACGGGACTCGTTCTCAATCGTTTTATACCGCAAACCTCGCCATTGATGAACCGTATCGACTTTGTGGGAAATGCCTTGTTTATACCTTATTTCTTGATTGGAGTGGGGATGCTTATCAATGTACATTTGCTTTTTGAGAACGAACACGTGCTTTATGTGGTGGCGGTGATTGTGACTGCTGCAATGGTAACGAAGTGGTTTGCTTCTTGGTTGTGTTGTCGCATCTTTCGTTTAGATTCCACTTCGGGGATGATGATGTTTGGTTTAACGAGTGCTCATGCTGCTGGCGCTTTGGCCATGGTGATGGTGGGGACACGTATTAAAATAGCTCCAGGACAATATCTGATGAGCGATGAAGTGCTGAATGCCATTGTACTCTTAATTCTTTTTTCGTGTATCTTTAGTTCCTTGGCTACGGAATGGGCCGCTCGCCGTTTAGCACTTCGCGATAGAAGCAACGAGATAGACTTGGGGGACAAAGAGAAAATGCTTATCGCCTATTCTAACCCCGAAGCGGTAGCGGTATTAACCAATATGGCTCTGATGATGCGTAATGTGAAGTCGTCAGAACCTCTAGTTGGGGTGAATGTCGTAATAGACGATGAACAGAGTGTACGCGCTCAAGAATTTGGTAGACAAACGCTGAATGAAGCGGAGCAAATAGCCTCTTCCGTAGATGTAAAGATGAAGAAGATTATGCGTCTTACCACCAATGTGTCGAATGGTTTGATTCATACCCTCAAAGAGTTTGATGCGTCCGAAATTTTATTAGGTTTGCATTACAAGCAACGATTGGTGGAGTCGTTCTTTGGACATTTGGCCAAGGGACTATTGTCTGCTACGTCACGTCAGATTATGATATTACGTTGTTCAGAACCCGTGAACACGCTTCGACGCATCCACGTGGTGGTGCCTGAAAAGGCTGAATACGAGATAGGTTTCAAACGATGGATAGACCGTTTGGCGAGGCTTGCCGCACAATTAGATTGTCGCATCATCTTCCATACGAATCAGGCAACGCAAGTGCAAGTGCAAGCGTATATGCAGAAAAAATATCCGTTGGCACGTTTTGATTGCTTGGTGCTCGATAAATGGAACGATATGTTGTTGTTAAGTAACAAAGTAAGTTGCGACCATTTGCTCGTGATCGTTGTCGCGCGCCGTGGAACCTTATCGTATCAAGCTTCGTTTGAACATTTGCCCGAACAGATAGAACGCTATTTTTCCAACAATAGTTTGCTGATTGTTTACCCCGATCAGTATGGTGGTAAAAGTGAATTGCCAGTTTCTTTCTCTCCTGGTTATTCAAAGGGAGATAGCAAGTGGTCCCCTCTGCGCAACCCCAATCAAAAACAAGATAAAGACAACGACCGATGACCACATGGCAACAACGCACCCTCTTGTTGATGGGCGAAGAGAAGGCAAATAGACTCGCCAACGCGCATGTACTCGTAGTAGGAGTGGGCGGAGTGGGCGCGTATGCTGCGGAGATGCTTTGTCGAGCAGGTGTGGGAAAATTGACGATCGTGGATGCAGACGAGGTGACCCCCACAAATATCAACCGACAACTGCCTGCACTTCATTCCACCATAGGGCAGAAAAAGGTGGACGTGCTAGCAGCTCGTTTTCGCGATATCAACCCCAATGTGGCGTTAACGCTTCTTCCTCTATTCTTAACAGGCGTAGAAAAGGAGGCTTTGATATTTGAAAAAGAGGATGAAAACGTTCGATTATCAATTTCTACCTTTGATTTTATTGTAGATGCTATTGATACGATAACTCCTAAAGTGTCGCTTATCGCAGGAGCGTTGAGGTGGCAGATACCTATTGTGTCGTCGATGGGCGCAGGTGCGAAAACCGATATTACCAAAATACAGTTTTCGGATATTTGGGACACCTATCATTGTGGACTCAGTAAAGCGGTGCGCCATGGATTGAAGCAAGTTGGGTTGCAAGCCAAAAAATTACCAGTTGTATTTAGTGCAGAACAAGTAGATCGAAAAGCCGTAATCACGGTAGAGGGTGAGCGCAATAAAAAAACAACCACGGGTACGGTGAGTTATATGCCAGCCACCTTTGGCTGCTACTTGGCACAGTACGTGTTAGACCGATTATAAAATAGAAAACGAGATGAGAAAATTAATGACATTGATGACCGCCCTTTTGCTCTGCGTGAGTGACGTCCTCGCGGTAGATGTGACTCCTGCCGTGGAAGTAACACCTGGTGTGGTGCAGGGTAAAATAATGGATGGCGAAAGCAAGCAAGCGGTGGCTTTTGCGACCGTTGTCATAAAGGCGGCGGCTAAAATGATTGGCGGTGCCACCACAGATGCGGAGGGAAAATTCTATATTCATGTTCCCGAAGGGCGTTACACGTTGGAGGTGTCGTACGTAGGTTACAAAAAGGTGACGCGTCCGTTCATTATGAAGTCTGGCAGAGGCGTGAACCTAGGGGTTGTGCTCTTGACCGAGAGCGGGGTGCAGCTTCAAGAAGCCAGCGTAAAAGGGCAAAAATCGCATGTGAAGTTAGAAATCGATAAAAAGGTGTTCAACGTAGATCAGAATATTGCCAACACGGGAGGTTCTGCCTCCGAAGTCCTTGAAAACATACCCTCGGTGGAAATCAGTAGCGAAGGGGAAGTGTCGTTGCGCGGCAATACAAGTGTAACGGTATGGATAAATGGTAAAGCGTCAGGGCTCACCGTAGACAATCAAGCACAGATATTAGAACAAATACCTGCAGAAAATATAGAACGCATCGAAGTGATCACGAATCCCTCTGCAAAGTATAGTTCCGAGGGTACGGCTGGTATTATCAACATTGTGCTCAAAGCGGGAATGAAAGCAGGATATTACGGTAGTGCGCAAATAGGGGGTGATATAAAAGGAGGATACAATGCTGGTCTATCTATCAACTATAATGTAAAGAAGTGGGAAACGTTTGCAAGTGTCGGTTATCGTTCTCGTAAGCGTGAGCAAGGGGGAGCCACCCATCGCACCAACACCGATGGCACTGTGCTCCATCAGGAGAAGGATGCGGAGGGAAGGAGTGACTTCTTTTTTGGACGTGCTGGCGCAACGCTACACGCTACCCCAAAAGACCAATTTAGTCTTTCGGGTATGGGGATGATAGGCGATCGCGATAACACCACCCTCACCCGTTATACGAGCAATATGCCCCATACTTATTTGTCGAGCGTGCGAACGGCAGCAGATGACAATACGATGGCGGGCGGAAGTCTGTCTTTTGATTATCAGCATGATTTTGGCGAAAACCATAATCTTATGTTCAATGCCACGTACAATCGTTGGGGTGGCAAAAGTCATTCTATTTACGAACAACGTTCGCACTATGCGAACAATTTGGAGACCTCGTCCTATCAACGTCAGCATCAAAAGGTAAACAGTTCTTTGTGGGAGCTGAGTGCAGACTATACGAATCAGCTGAATAAAAATCAGAAAATAGAAGCGGGCTTTGAAACTACTTTGTCCCGCGATAATGGTCCTGTTCAAACGTGGGGCGGAACATCAGCAGCGACGGCTACTGAAACAAAAGAACTCTACAATCGCTTCCTCTATGAAAAAGACATCCATGCCCTTTATGCCACTTATTCGGGCAAAATAGATCGCTTGGGCTATCAAGCTGGAGTAAGAGGTGAATACTCACGGGTGGAAACTCGCTCGCTAGGATATGGCGAAAACAAGCAACAAGTGGCAGCAGATGTTACCGATTACCTGGACCTCTTTCCGAGTGTGTTCTTATCCTATAATTTGCCGAAAAACAATGAATTGCAAGTGAATTATTCTCGCCGCATTGCTCGTCCGTGGGGACGGAAGCTCAATTCGTTTCAGAATATAACGGACTCTACCAACATCTCCTATGGTAATCCGCTTCTGAAACCTCAGTATAGCAATGCCTTTGAACTAAACTACATCAAAACGTGGGAAGACCATGTGCTGTCGTTCTCGGGTTATTATCGCACCACCGATGATGTGATACAACGCATCAGTTATCTGGATCAAACGGTGATGAAAACAACGTACGACAACATCGCACAAACCATATCGGCAGGTGTTGAAATCATTGGAAAAAACAAATTGTTCCGCCTCCTCGATTTGACGACAACGGTCAATGTGTATTACTATAAGTTAGACGGGTTTCATTATCAACCAATCGGTGCTATAGCTCCCGTGGTGGGGCGTGCGCAAGAAAACGTTTCGTGGAATGTGCGTATGCTCGCATCCTTGATGCTTCCCCACTCGTATACGTTGCAATTAACGGGTAATTATAACAGTCGTCAAGCCATAGCACAAGGCATTCGTCGCTCCAATTGTTTCTTAGATGCAGGCATTCGCAAGAAAATAAAGAACTTCAGCATTAGTCTGAGTGGACGAGACCTCTTCGCCAGTCGTAAATTCAAGAATAGAATATCGGGAAATGGCTATATGCAAGAAAGCGAAACGTGGAGGGGTGGACGTAACGTAAGTCTGACCGTTGCTTATAATTTTGGAAATATGAAAGCCAAGAAAAAAGCACCGAAGAAACAAGACGTGCGTCCCTCAGCAAGCGATGAACAAAGCGAAGGAGAAGAATAAGTCTTTCCACCCGAAAAACGACAGATAAAAATAAAAAGGTTCAATAAGTTGGTAGACTGACTTGTTTTATTTACTTTTGCTCATTATGAAAGAATTTGTATTATCCGAAGCGCAGTCAGAGACCGCAGTGCTCGTAGCACTTATCACGAAAACGCAAGATGAACGCAAAACTCATGACTATTTGGATGAGTTAGAGTTTCTTGCTGAAACAGCTGGCGCACAAACCGTTCGCCGTTTTACACAACGTGTGGAAGGTCCCAATTCTATTACTTACGTGGGCAAAGGTAAGCTCGAAGAAATACGCGATTTCATTAAGGCCGAAGAAGAGGCAGAACGAGAGGTCGGTATGGTCATTTTCGATGATGAATTATCGGCGAAACAATTACGCAACATAGAACAAATGCTGCAAATTAAAATACTCGATCGTACCTCGCTCATCCTCGATATCTTTGCGATGCGCGCTCAAACCGCAAATGCCAAGACACAAGTAGAACTGGCACAATATCGCTATATGCTTCCTCGTTTGCAACGGTTGTGGACGCACCTTGAGCGTCAAGGCGGAGGTTCTGGCGGTGGAGGTAAAGGTTCTGTGGGACTTCGTGGTCCAGGTGAAACGCAGCTCGAAATGGACCGTCGTATCATTCTGAACCGTATGGCATTGCTCAAGCAACGCCTTCTAGAAATAGACAAACAAAAAACAACGCAACGCAAAAACCGGGGTCGCTTGATACGTGTGGCTTTAGTGGGTTACACCAATGTGGGTAAGAGCACGATTATCAATCTTCTTGCAAAAAGTGATGTGTTTGCCGAAAACAAGCTCTTTGCAACGCTCGATACAACGGTACGCAAGGTGATTGTGGACAATCTTCCCTTCTTGTTGAGCGATACGGTAGGTTTTATTCGTAAAATTCCAACAGATCTCGTGGATTCCTTTAAAAGCACTCTTGACGAGGTGCGAGAAGCAGACCTCTTACTTCATGTTGTCGACATCTCTCATCCCGAGTTTGAAGAGCAAATAAAAGTGGTCGAGAAAACGCTTGCAGACCTAGACTGTTCGGGAAAGCCGAGCATTCTTATCTTCAATAAACTAGATGCTTACCAATGGGAAACCAAGGCAGAAGATGACCTGACACCCTCAACACGCGAAAATCTTTCGCTTAGCGACTTGATGAAAACGTGGATGGCAAAACTCGGTGAAGATTGCATCTTCATTTCAGCTCGTAATCGTACCCATTACGATGAACTTCGTCAACTACTCTACAATCGTATACGTACGCTTCATGTACAGAAGTATCCGTATAATGATTTCTTGTTCGAAACCTTCGAGGAAGAGTGAGTGTCCCAAAGGGGCTATTTAAACGCTTAAATGTCATTTTTGCACCCCCTTTCTATCTCCATTCCCCAAGAAAATACTAATTTTGCAACTATCTAATAGCACAATATACAAAGATTATGGCAAATATACCTGAATTTAAGTATGCTCCTATGTTCCAAAACGGAAAGGACGATACTGAATACTATCTGCTGACCAAAGACGGAGTGTCGGTTGGCGAGTTTGAAGGAAAACCGATGCTGAAAATTCAGCCAGAGGCTCTTACTAAAATGGCAAACGCGGCTTTTCGCGATGTTTCTTTCTTGTTGCGTCAAGCTCATAACCAGCAGGTCGCGAACATCCTCTCCGATCCAGAAGCTAGTGACAACGACAAGTATGTGGCACTTACTTTCTTGCGGAATGCCGAAGTCTCTGCAAAAGGGAAATTACCGCTCTGTCAGGATACAGGAACCGCTATCGTCCACGGCGAAAAAGGGCAACAAGTATGGACTGGTTTTTGTGATGAAGAGGCTTTAGCAAAGGGCGTGTATAAAACCTACACAGAAGAAAACTTGCGCTATAGCCAAAACGCTCCTCTCACGATGTATGACGAGGTGAACACCAAATGCAACCTTCCCGCACAAATAGATCTAGAAGCTACGGAAGGTATGGAATATAAGTTCTTGTGTGTTACCAAAGGGGGTGGTTCCGCCAATAAAACCTATTTATATCAAGAAACAAAAGCCTTGCTCAATCCTGCAACGCTCATCCCTTTTATGATCGAAAAGATGAAAAGTCTCGGTACCGCAGCTTGCCCTCCTTACCATATCGCTTTTGTTATAGGTGGAACTTCGGCAGAGAAAAATCTTCTTACGGTGAAACTGGCATCCACTCACTACTACGATCAGTTACCGACTACGGGGGATGAGACGGGTCGTGCTTTCCGCGATATAGCATTAGAAAAACAAATACTGGTAGAAGCTCAAAAGATAGGTCTTGGCGCGCAATTTGGCGGTAAATATTTAGCGCACGATGTACGCATCGTTCGTTTGCCTCGTCATGGTGCTTCTTGTCCTGTAGGACTTGGCGTCAGCTGTTCTGCCGACCGTAATATTAAATGTAAGATCAATAAAGAGGGTATTTGGATCGAAAAGATGGATGATAATCCAGGTCGTCTCATCCCTCAAGAGCTTCGGGAAGCTGGGGAAGGGGATGCGGTTCAAATAAACTTGAATCAAAAAATGAGTGAGGTTTGTAAAATCCTTACAAAGTATCCTGTTGCCACTCGTCTTTCTTTGAACGGCACCATCATAGTTGGGCGCGATATTGCTCACGCGAAGCTCAAAGAACGTTTAGATCGTGGCGAAGAAATGCCTCAGTATATGAAAGATCATCCCATCTATTATGCGGGTCCTGCCAAAACTCCAGAAGGGATGGCTTGTGGTTCTATGGGACCTACCACCGCGAGTCGTATGGATTCTTACACTGATTTATTTCAAAGTCATGGTGGCAGTATGATTATGCTTGCGAAGGGTAATCGTACGCAACAAGTGACCGATTCTTGCCAAAAACACGGAGGATTCTATCTCGGTAGTATTGGTGGCCCGGCTGCTATACTTGCGCAGAACAACATTAAGCATATTGAATGTGTGGAATATCCCGAACTTGGAATGGAAGCTATTTGGAAGATTGAAGTAGAGGATTTCCCCGCTTTTATTCTGGCAGACGACAAAGGCAATGATTTCTTCAAACAAATCAAACCTTGGTGCCCAGGCTGTACTAAATAAAAAGTAAAAGAAAACAAGATACGCGTGTTATGAATCATAACACGCGTGTCTCGTTTATGAAAATAGAGCTTGTGCCCCTTTGGATTTTTATTGTATGCAGCTATGAAAATAGGGTTTTCTTTAAAAGCAACTATCGTAAAGGAGATGGAAGGAAATCGCGAGAAATTAGGGAAACAAGCTATTTGGCGATATCGTGCACTTTCTAGTGATTATAATATATTCAAGCATGAGTATATTGTTATTTACAAAAACATTTAACAAGATCGTATGAACCATATAGGAAGCAAATATTCACTTTTTGATTTTTCAGAAGAAGGTATCAATGCGGTAGTACCATCTGGGAAAGGGTATATATTTTGCGATTTGTTCAGATTCTAACTAAGTTGAGATGGCACAACACAATGAACTCGGAAAAGTAGGTGAGGAGGCTGCGGCAAAATATCTTTTGTTGCATGGCTATGAGATACGTAGTCTTGATTGGCATTGCGGACACAAAGACATTGATATTGTGGCAGAAAAGCCAGGACTGTTGGTCGTGGTGGAAGTGAAGACACGTAGTAATGAATGCTTTGGAAATGCGGTAGATGCGGTGGACAACCAAAAAATCCGAAACCTTGTGAGTGCAGCAGATGCCTATATGCGGTACTACAAATTAGATACGCCTGTACGCTTTGATATTATTACCGTGATCGGCACGGAACCCCCGTTTGAAATTATTCATATCGAAGAGGCTTTTACGTCTCCGTTGTGGTCGTCTACCTCTTTTTTTTAAAAAAAGTCTTCATCATATCCGCGCATACGGTTTCCATCACGCCACTTACAACGATCGTTTTGGGGTGAAGAGCATTGGGCGCAAACTGACGGAAGCCTCGTTTTTCATCGGAAGCCCCATAAACTAACTTCCCAAGCTGTGACCAACCGATAGCACCCGCACACATTACGCAGGGTTCCACGGTGACGTAAAGCGTACATTCATTCAAGTATTTGCCCCCAAGATTGTTGGCTGCTGCCGTGATGGCCTGCATTTCAGCATGAGCTGTAACATCGTTGAGTGTTTCTGTTAAATTGTGTGCTCGAGCTATGATTCTGTCTTTGCATACTACCACGGCTCCCACAGGTACTTCGCCTGCATCCATTGCTGCTTGTGCTTCTTCAAGCGCTTTTTTTATATAAAATAGATCGTCTGCCATTTGTTATCCTTTTTTGATGCTATATATCTTGTACAAAGATACGCTTTTGCGGCATAAAATTTCGACTTTAAACTAAAAAGTCTTACTTTTGTGAGTGCATTAAGTAACACGATGATAACGAGTAGACGATACTTTTCTCTTTATGCTTCGTTCGTGCTAAGCGTAAAGGTAGATAGAAAGATAGAATAGAATGAATATAGAAGAAGCGAGAGACTATTGTCTTGCCCAGAAAAGGGCGGAGGAATGTATGCCTTTTGATGAAAATACGATTGTTGTAAAAGTGATGGGGAGAATGTTTATGCTCATGAGTTTAGAACGTGGTAGTTGTATTACGCTAAAGTGTGAGCCTTCTCGTGCGGTGGAACTGCGTGAACGTTATAAGGGCATCGAGCCTGCATGGCATTTTAATAAAAAGTATTGGAATCAAATTTGGCTCGATCGGGATGTGAGTGACGACCTCGTGAAGGAACTTATCGACCATTCTCTTTGTGAAGTTTTGAAGCGGTTCTCGAAAAAAAAACAGCAAGAATATGCCGATTCCATTTGAGATAACGTACCTTAGCGAAACGGAATCAACGAACCGTTATCTTCGTCTTTTGCCTACGAATGAGCAACACAATATACGTGTCGCTGTGGCTGATTTCCAAACGGCAGGACGAGGGCAGCGCGGCAATCATTGGGAGGCAGAACGGGGCAAAAATTTGCTTTTTAGCCTAGAATTGTATCCCGAAAAGTTTTTAGCGAGTCGGCAATTCGAACTTTCCGAAGTTTTTAGTATTGCTGTGCGAGAGGTGTTGAAGGAATACATAGAAGATGTCACGATAAAGTGGCCTAACGATATTTATTACCTCGATCGAAAATTGGCAGGCATTCTTATAGAGCATGATTTGTCGGGTGCTTATATCCATCGCACCATTATCGGTATCGGTTTAAATGTAAATCAACAAACTTTTTGTAGTGATGCACCGAACCCTGTATCGCTTAAACAGATTACAGAACAAGAACTGGATTGTCATTGGTTATTGCAACAGATCTTGTCGCGTTTTTATTCGCTTTATCATCAACTGGTTTCGTCTACTTTCAATGCGTTTCATTCTCAATATATAGCAAGTCTTTATCATCGTGAGGGCTTTCATCGTTATCGCAGGGGGCAGGAGGACTTTGAGGCTCGTATCGAGGGGATAGAACCGAGCGGTCGTCTTATCTTGCTTGATGCAAAGGGAAATGAACGACGTTTTGCTTTTAAGGAAGTGGCGTATTTGTAAAATGTTTTATACCATAAAGAGTAAGGCGGTAGAGAGGATGATGCCGATAAGGATAAACTTGATACCCCGTTTAAAAATCTTCGTGTTTGGCTTAAACATCCAAAGTGAAGAAACGGCAAGGAAGAATAGACAGATCCCAAAAAGGGTAGACAGAAGATAGACACTTGTTTTCTGGCTCGTTTTATGGAGCGCTACAAATTTTTGGAGAGGAAAAACATACTCTTTCGTCTCATATTTAGCTTTGCCCGTTTCTTTATTGTATTTTCCTTCTGCAAAAAAAATGGTATTTTCATTCTCTTCTGTCGTCTTAAAGTTTTTCAGTTTTAGTTCCTCATTAAGAGCCTCTGCGGTAAGTCCTGGTTTTAAAGTTTTCTCTATCATTGTGGTCGTTTTCAGAACATCTGTGCGACGATAGATTAGTAGTACGCCGCTAAGCGAGTAAATAATCACGAGGCCAAGAGTCAAAAAGCCGACATCCCGATGGGCTACTCGCATGTAATAATTCAACGATTTTTTCATGGTTCTACGTCCTAGTTAAGTGCTGCTACAAAGGTAAAACAAAAAAAGGAAAATAAAGAGTAAGTGAGAGTCTATACGAACCTCTTGTTTCTCTTTTTCTTGTAGGGCGCGATAAAAGGGAGTATTTTATATCTAAATCCTAAAAAATAGTACTAACTTTGTGCCATTCAGAAACAAAAAAAATAGCGATGGCAATATTTAAAAGAATTTTATTGAAATTGAGCGGAGAGAGTTTAATGGGCGAACAAGGATATGGTATAGATGTGGTGCGTCTAAACGAATATGCAACACAAATAAAAGGAGCCATGGAAATGGGCGTGCAAGTGGGCATCGTAATTGGCGGAGGCAATATCTTTCGTGGACTTAGTGGAGCGGGCAAAGGTTTTGACCGTGTGAAAGGAGACCAAATGGGGATGTGTGCCACGGTGATAAATAGTTTGGCATTGAGTAGCGCTTTAGGGGCCGTTGGTGTTAAAAGCCGTGTACTTACCGCAATCCGCATGGAACCTATTGGAGAATTTTATAACAAGTGGAAAGCGATCGAGTGCTTAGAACGAGGCGAAGTGGTGATCATGAGCGCAGGCACTGGCAACCCCTATTTTACAACCGATACGGGATCTAGTCTTCGTGGCATAGAGATAGAGGCCGACGTGATGCTCAAAGGTACACGTGTGGATGGTGTCTATACGGCAGATCCAGAGAAAGACCCAACGGCAACAAAGTTTTCGGACATCACTTACGATGCTATTTATACGAAAGGCTTAAAAGTAATGGATCTCACGGCTACAACCATGTGTAAGGAGAATCATCTTCCTATTTACGTCTTTAATATGGATCTTTATGGTAATTTGGAAAAGGTGCTTTCGGGTGAAGCCATTGGCACCTTAGTACACCCATAAAGAGACTGCAAGATCTCATAAACATGCTACAAAATCTCTTTGTTCTACGCAAAAAAGCGATACTTTTTTGGGGGTGCCTTTTCCCAGCGATGATTCCTGCACAAGTGTTTATTAACGAGATCTCTATTTGCAATGTAAGTCAGCAGCTTGATCCCAACTTTGATTATACGGGTTGGATAGAGTTGTATAATGCTTCTACTACAGACCTCAACATCCGAGATCTGTATTTTTCAGATGAAGTAAACAACCCATTAAAATACAAATTAAAAAGTAATCGAATTTTGCCTGCTGGAGGTTTCGCTCTTGTTTGGTTGAACGATGAGATAAAGAGTCTCCCTACTGTGGGGGTGGGTGGAGTATCACTCAATACCGATGCCGATGATGGCGGTTTGCTTTTTGTGTCAAATAAAAAAGGGGATAGGTACGATTCGTTAGCTTATGGAAAGCAATATACGAATGTGAGTTATGGACGAACGGTGGATGGTGATGTAAAGTCCCCCTTCGCTTATTTCTTAACGGCGAGTCCCCAAGCGAGTAATGTCGGTTCTGCCAGTTCCTCCACGTGGGTTTTGCCACCTCAAATCTCTCAATCTAGTGGTTTCTACACGAATGGTTTTAATGTGAATATCTCCTGTGAAACGCTCGATGCGCAACTATTCTATACGTTGGATGCTTCTGAACCTACACGCGAAAGTTTGCCATACAAGGGAACGATACGTATTGATACCACAACGGTTTTGCGAGTGTGTGCTTTTAAGGACGACTGTTTTTGTTCTCCTATAGTGACAAAAACCTATTTGCTCAATGAGCGGAAACCCGAAACGCTTCCCGTTGTTTTTCTGACGACAGCTCCTAGCAACTTATATGATGATTCCTTAGGCATTTATTGTGAGGGAAAGAATGGCATCGTTCTAACTGGAGGGGGAGAGAAAGCGAATTATAATCGAAGCTGGACTCGGCTTGGTCATTTTGAGATACAAGATTGGAAAGAAAACTTATTTGAGGAGCAATCTATTGGTTTATCAATAAATGGCCATGCATCAAGATCCTATGATCAAAAATCTTTTAAGCTAAAAGCAAAGACGCGTTATGGGGCGAAACGTTTTGATATGCCTATTTTCCCACAAAAAACGGGCTATCGATACAAAACGTTACTCCTTCGTAATGGTGGACAATTCTATAATGTTGTGCCACATCTCCACGATGCATGCCTTCAGAGTCTAGCAGACGTTACACCTCTTAATTATCAAGTTGCAAAACCATCGGTCGTTTATCTTAACGGAGAGTATTGGGGCTTATACAATATTCGTGAAGCCAAGAATAAAGATATGATTTATTCTCATTATGGACTCGATGAAACCGAGTTCGATCTGCTTGAATATAATTGGAGATTGCGCGTAAATAATGGTTCAAAAAATAAATGGTTGATGGTGGAAGATTCTATTCGCGCCTTTGATTATACCCAAAAGGAGGCTTGTGAGAAGGTGAAAAAGCTGATAGATCTTGACAACTATTTGTATTATATGTCAATAGAGCTTTTAATTCAAAATACAGATTGGCCAGCCAACAATCAAGCTCTGTTTTGTAGTCATCGTAAAAATAACAAATGGAGATGGATTTTGCAGGATTTGGATAAGGGATTGGAAACCTCTTCTAATCTGAATTTATTGGAGACTTTAAGAAAAAGTACTTCTAAGTTGATGTGTACGAAATTGATATGTTATATCCTTCAGAACAAAGAAATTGCCAATCATTATATCACAACGCAAAGTCTGGTTGCGGGTTCCGTGTTTCGTTCAGATCGGTTCAAATCGCGCCTAATGGAGATGAAAGAAGCTATTGCAGCTGAACATTCTTATTATGCAGCGCGATGGCCTAAACAAGGGCGTAATCCCTTAGATAAAACGGTCGACTTAATGATAACGAAGGAGGCTACATTGTGCAAATATGCTTTCGATAATCTGAAAACGAACTTTGAGCTTGGAGCGGTGCATCCTTTGGTGATTGATACGGAGCAGAAAGCCATTTGTATACAGTTTAATGAACAACGCATACCTGATTTGCCTTATAATGGGAAATGGTTCGAAGGTAAGTCGCTGACGCTTATAGCTCCGCTCTATCATAAAGCAAAGAAGTTTGCTTATTGGGAAATCTCATCTGGAGGTGCAGTTCGAAAAAACGCGAATACAACCCTCGAATTGCTTCTAACAGATAGTACACATGTCACTCCTATTTACGAAGAAACGCGATACGCTCGTCGGGAAGGGCTTTATATCAATGAAGTCTCAGCAGAAAACAAGACGAATGTAGATAAGAACTATAAATATGAAGATTGGATAGAACTTTATAATTCTTCAAATGCCGACATCCATCTTGTGGGTTATTATTTGTCTAATAATCCAGCAAATAAAGAACTATTTCAGTTCTCTACCACCGATGTCGATGCGACTACGATTCCTGCCAATGGCTATGCTATTGTTTGGTGTTCTAAAAAGCCAGAACGAGGCGTGATGCATACCAATTTCAAACTGGCAAAATTGGGTGGTTCTCTTTTCTTATGCAAGAAAGAACAGGGAGACTTGCAACTGGTGGATTCGCTTACTTATATAGAGCATGATTCCAAGACTTCTTTTGGACGTAGTACGGATGGTGGTGAAACCTTTGTGAAGTTTGATGTGCCGACTTTCTTTAAAGCCAATTTGTATTCTAGTTATAATGAATATGTTTATACCGAAGACTACCCTCTTATTGACGGTATTCAAACGGTTGTGGCGAAGCGTAAACCGAAGGTGTGGCTCGATCAGAATACTCTTTCTGCCGAAGGATTAGCCCCTTTTACGCTAAAACTTTATAATGTTGCAGGACGATTGGTCAAGGCAAATCAAGTTCTTTCCACGAAGCAAACCTTTCATATAACAGACCTGATGCCAGGTACCTCTTATATTGTGGTGATAGAAACTGCGAACGAGCGTTTTGCAATGAAGTTCATCAAGTAGCAACGCAACGTAGCCCAAGGGCGAGAGGCCTCTAACAAGCGCGAGCTAAAAGTGATTCACTTTTAGCTCGCGCTGTTTCGTTTGTTGAGGTCTTCTTAATTCCAGTCGCCCGTAGAAGTGCCTGCCCGATAGTAACCACGAAGTTCAATTTCGTAGATTAAGGTACTACCACCTGGTATGCGTCCATAATCTACCGTGCCATAAGCTAGGTTATACGGAATGTAAACACGCCATAAGTCACCGATGTGCATCCGTTGTAGCGCGGTTCCAAAGCCACGGATGACGTTGCTTATTTTGAAGGCGGAAGGTATCGAAATATTGTGGTTGAATACATTTTCGAAAGTGGAAGAATGTCCTGAATTTCCGATGACATAACCCTCAGCGTAGGAGGTTGAAGGTATCAAGCGAGCGCGGTAGTTCACTCTTACGGAGTCGGAGCCGAGAGGACATCCTGTACCTGTGCCACGTTTTATAATTTGTACATAGATAGAATCCGTTTGCTTGTTGCTGACATCTTCTGTGAGAGAGTAGCTGAGATACGCGCGCCAGTTACATTCGCTTTCCCACGCATTGCCATGCGCTTTCTTTGCAAGGGCGATAGAGTCGTGTGCTAACGTGCGAATACTGCCAAAGTAGCTATCGTTGCGGTTCTTCCAGTTCACATACTCTTGTATCGTATCTTCACTTTCGCTGCACGAGGTGAAGCAAGGCAAAGCGATAAGGCCAAGGAAAAGGGTCCATAAAAGATGTTTCATATCTTATTTTTTCAAGTTTTTGAGGAGTGAGGTGAGGCTTACTTTGTCCTCTATGATGCTACGTAATTCACTTATGTTTACGCGCTCTTGCTCCATGGTGTCACGAAAGCGAATGGTCACGGTGTTATCCTTTATGGAGTCTTGGTCTACCGTTACGCAATAAGGAGTTCCGATGGCATCTTGACGGCGATAGCGTTTTCCAATAGAATCCTTCTCATCGTATTTGCAATTGAAGTGAAATTTAAGCTCGTCTATTATTTCGCAAGCTTTTTCGGGCATACCGTCTTTCCTCATAAGTGGCATTACGGCTAGTTTTACAGGTGCAAGAGCCGCAGGCAAACGTAGCACAACGCGCGTCTCGCCGTTTTCTAGTTTCTCTTCACAGAAGGAATGGCACATAATGCTTAAGAACATACGGTCTACGCCTATACTTGTTTCGATAACATACGGTGTATAACTTTCGTTGCTTTCTGGATCAAAATATTTGATGGAGCGACCCGAGAACTGTTCGTGTTGCTTTAAGTCAAAGTCTGTACGTGAGTGAACACCCTCTACCTCTTTAAAACCGAAAGGCATATGAAATTCAATGTCTGTAGCCGCATTGGCATAGTGTGCCAATTTTTCGTGGTCGTGGAAACGATAGTTCTCTGCTCCGAAACCTAGATTCTGATGCCATTGCATACGTGCTTGTTTCCATTCCTTGAACCATTCTAGTTCCGTACCTGGTTTCACAAAATATTGCATTTCCATTTGCTCAAATTCGCGCATACGGAAGATGAATTGGCGCGCTACGATTTCATTACGGAAGGCTTTACCTATCTGAGCAATACCGAACGGTATTTTCATTCGTCCTGTTTTCTGAACGTTTAGGTAGTTCACAAAGATGCCTTGTGCGGTTTCAGGGCGTAGGTAGATGGTCGAAGCTCCCTCGGCCGTTGAACCTACTTCTGTTTTAAACATCAGGTTGAATTGGCGAACATCCGTCCAATTTCGTGTACCACTAATAGGACAAACAATCTCTTCGTCTTCGATGATTTGCTTTAAGCCCTCCAGGTTCATTGCGTTCATTTCTTTGCTGTAGCGTTCGTGTAGCTTGTCGCGCTTTTCTTGAATCTCGAGAACGCGTGCGTTCGTGCTGCAAAATTGTTCTTTATCGAACGACTCGCCAAAGCGTTTCGCTGCTTTTGCTACCTCTTTTGCTATTTTCTCTTCGTATTTTCCGATAGCGTCTTCGATGAGTACGTCTGCACGGTATCGTTTTTTGCTGTCGCGATTGTCTATCAAGGGATCGTTAAAGGCATCTACGTGTCCAGAAGCTTTCCAGATAGTCGGGTGCATAAAGATGGAACTGTCTATGCCCACAATGTTTGCGTGGAGCAACACCATACTTTGCCACCAATATTGTTTGATGTTGTTTTTTAGTTCTACACCATTTTGTCCGTAGTCATATACTGCGCCCAGTCCGTCATAAATATCGCTGGATGGGAATACAAATCCATATTCTTTACAATGTGAAACAATTTTCTTAAAAACGTCTTCTTGTGCCATTACTCTATTCTTTTTTCTGTTTTACTGTATATTGACGGCAAAGATAGGATATTTTTTTGAGAAAGAGGGTAAAAAGGAGCGATTAAGTTGTTCGGAATTAGCGGTTAGAGCGAGTAGGTAACTCGTCTTTTTTGCGTAAAAAGAGGCGAGGGAATCTCTTTTCTAAACAAACTCTAAATGCGCGTTATCTAAGTGGCATAAAGCGCTTCTATCGTTGTGTAGCAAGGGTTTTTTCAAAAAACGGGGGAGGTGTGCTCGCTTGTTGCGGATTTTTTTGTACATTTGCTGACAATCCTAAAAATAGAGTTGAAGATATGAGTGACGAAATGAAAGAGCAAGAGGGGCATTCTAGTTATCACCCAGCTGATGTGCGTGATGAAAACGTGAAACACCAACTTACGGGGATGTACCAAAGTTGGTTTTTAGACTATGCTTCTTATGTTATCCTAGAGCGTGCGGTGCCTCATCTTGGTGATGGTTTGAAGCCCGTGCAGCGCCGTTTGTTGCACTCTATGAAGCGATTGGACGATGGGCGTTACAACAAGGTGGCGAACATCGTGGGGCATACCATGCAGTTTCATCCGCATGGTGATGCGTCTATCGGTGATGCCCTGGTGCAGTTGGGGCAAAAGGATTTGCTTATCGACTGTCAAGGTAACTGGGGTAATATACTTACTGGCGACTCGGCAGCGGCTTCTCGTTATATCGAAGCTCGCCTTTCTAAGTTTGCCTTAGACGTGGTGTTCAATCCGAAAACAACGGAATGGAAACTGTCTTACGATGGTCGTAACAAGGAACCGATCACTCTCCCTGTGAAATTCCCACTTTTGCTCGCTCAAGGGGCAGAGGGTATTGCCGTTGGTTTATCGGCAAAGATTCTCCCGCACAATCTCAATGAAATATGCGATGCCGCTATTCAGTATTTACACGGAGAGGCGTTCCATCTTTACCCCGATTTTTTGACGGGGGGTAGCATTGACGTGTCTAAATACAACGATGGTATGCGAGGCGGTAATGTAAAGGTAAGGGCTAAAATTAGTAAGGTGGATAACAAAACGCTGGTGATTACCGAAACGCCATTTGGTAAAACGACCACATCGCTGATCGAAACCATTTTGCGCGCGATCGAAAAAGGAAAGATAAAGGCGCGTAAGGTCGACGACAACACGGCGGCGAACGTGGAAATTATGGTGCATTTAACGCCTGGCACGAGTTCCGACAAAGCCATTGACGCGCTCTATGCCTTCACCGATTGCGAAATTAGCATATCGCCAAACTGTTGCCTTATTGATGACCAAAAGCCGCGCTTTATAACCGTCAGCGAAGTGTTGCGTAAAGCGGTGGGGCATACACAGGACTTGCTACGCCAAGAGTTGCTCATCCGAAAGGGTGAATTGGAGGAAAGTTTACATTTTGCTTCGCTCGAAAAAATATTCATAGAAGAACGAATCTATAAGGATCGCCAATTCGAAAATGCCAAAGATATGGAGGCGGCTTGTGCGCATATTGATGAGCGGCTCACACCGTTCTATCCTCAACTGGTTCGCGAGGTAACGAAAGAGGACATCCTTCGACTCATGGAGATTAAGATGCACCGCATTCTGAAGTTCAATAAGGAGAAAGCCGAAGAACAGATGTTGCGTATGAACGAAGAGATAGAGCGTATCAACAAGGACCTCGATAATATGATAGAGGTCACTTGTAACTGGTATCAATTGCTGAAAGATAAATACGGCAGTGCGCATCCGCGCCGCACCGAGATCCGTAGCTTCGATACCATTGAAGCAGCGAAAGTGGTCGAGGCAAACGAAAAACTGTATATCAATCGAGCAGAAGGATTTATGGGAACCTCTTTAAAGAAGGATGAGTTTGTGGAAAACTGTTCGGATATTGACGATGTGGTTCTTTTCTATCGCGATGGCACTTATAAGGTCACGCGTATTAGCGACAAGGTGTTTATAGGCGAAACCGAGCGATCCAAGGTTGAAAAGAAAAAAGCAGAGGTGATTCACGTTGCTGTGTTTAAGAAAAATGATAAGCGTACCATTTACAATGTGGTTTATCGCGATGGAAAAGCAGGATTTTATTATCTAAAACGTTTCAACGTAACGGGTGTTACGTACGACCGAGAATACGATATGACTCAAGGTAAAGTGGGAAGTCGCGTGATGTATTTCACTGCCAATCCAAATGGTGAGGCCGAAGTTATTAAAGTGATGCTCAAACCGAATCCTCAAGTGAAGAAACTCTTTATGGATAAGGATTTTGGAGAGCTTATGATCAAAGGACGACAGAGTCAAGGCAATTTACTCACAAAGAACGAGGTGCATAAAATAGCGTTGAAGTCGCACGGTGGTAGTACGCTGGGCGGTCGTAAGGTGTGGTTCGATCATGATGTGCAACGCCTTAATTATGATGAGCGTGGCGAATTCCTTGGGGAATTTCAAGGAGATGATCTCATCCTTGTGGTGCTCAAGTCTGGCGAGTTCTATACAACGAACTTCGATGTAAACAATCATTACGAAGCAACTATTTTTTCGATTGGTAAGTTGAATGAACATACGGTGTGGAGTGCCGTATTGTTTGATGCCGATCAGAACGGTTTGCCGTATGTGAAGCGTTTTAATTTTGAGCGTTCCGTTCGTCATCAGTCGTACATTGGTGAGAATACCGCCTCTGTACCCGTTCTTCTCACTCGCAACGTCTATCCGCGTTTGCGGGTCACTTTTGGTGGTGGAGACTCTTTTCGCGAACCTCAAGAGATTGATGTAGAAAGTTATATTGGCGTGAAAAGCTTCAAAGCGAGGGGCAAACGTTTGAGTACGTTCGAAGTACATAAGATAGAAGAACTCGAACCGCTTCGCTTTCCAGATCCTGAATTGGAACCAGAGCCAGAAACGGAGGCAGAAATGGAGCCTGATACGGAAAACCCCGATGCAACGTTGAATAATACAGATCTTATAGATGAGATTACAGGACAATTGAAATTATTTTGATAAGATAAACGAGCATGAAGAGGAAACAAGGGCGTAAATTAGCACTGTTTGTATGCATCTTGATGATGAGTTGCTATACATCAGCCCAAAACAAGGAAACAAAAATGAAAGAACTTACAGCTCAGGAGAAACACGTGATTATCGACAAGGGGACGGAGCTCCCTTTTAGTGGAGAATTGCTTAAGAATAAAGCAAAGGGTACTTATATTTGTCGTCAGTGTGGCGCACCTCTTTATCGCTCGGAAGACAAATTCGAGTCTCGTTGTGGTTGGCCGTCGTTTGATGATGAAATAAAAGGAGCGGTTAAACGTACTGCCGATGCCGATGGTAGACGCACCGAAATTACGTGTGTAAAGTGCGGAGCGCATCTTGGACACGTGTTCTTGGGAGAACATTTAACGGAAAAAAATACGCGGCACTGTGTAAACTCCATCTCGATGCAGTTCGTTCCAGCAACGGCTACCGCCATTTTTGCGGGTGGTTGCTTTTGGGGCGTGGAGCATTTGATGCAGCAGCAGGAGGGCGTTCTCGATGTTACGTCTGGCTATACTGGCGGACACGTTGAGGCTCCTACTTACAAACAAGTTTGCACGAAAACAACGGGACACGTTGAGGCGGTAAAGATTACCTACGATCCTTTGAAGGTAACTTATGAAACGCTTGCGAAGCTCTTCTTCGAGATTCACGACCCTACGCAGGCAGATGGACAAGGACCAGACCTAGGACCTCAGTATGTCTCTAAAATTTTTTATAATTCATCCGAGCAAAAAACAATGGCAGAATCGCTTCTCTCTGAACTTCGTAGAAAGGGGTTCGACGTAAAGACAACACTTGCTCCAGCCACCTTCTTTTATCCTGCCGAAGAGGATCATCAGGATTATTATGAGCATAAAGGCACACAGCCTTATTGCCATCGTCGCGTGAAGCGATTCTAGCGTTCCTCTTTTTGGAACCGAAGAGGCTTCGAAACAAACCGCCCGCAACACCTTGCTCGATACAAGGGTTGCGGGCGGTTTTGAAAATATGGTTTCGTTGTTTCTCTCTCGTTGGAAGAACTGTCTCAAAAGAAAGGGGAACCGCGTCGAACTATTGCAAATACCAGGCATACATTTTCTGTATACCTTCTTCAATGTCTATCTGGTGTTGCCATCCCAAAGCGTGAAGTTTCTGTACATTGGTCAGTTTGCGCATTGTCCCATCTGGTTTAGACGCATCGAAGGTGAGTGCGCCTTTGAAACCTATTTCTTTTACGATTCGTTTTGCTAATGCTTCAATGGAGATTTCCTTGCCTGTGCCGATGTTGATATGACAGTTGCGCACGTCTTTACATCCATCGGCATACGTATCCTTAAAGTCTACGTGTTCGAGTATGTAAATACTAGCATCTGCCATTTCTTCACTCCATAGAAATTCTCGCAAGGGTTTTCCAGTGCCCCAAAGTTTTACTTCCGTGGCGGTGATGCCGTATTTCACGAGCACTGCGCTGATTTCGTCCTTTGTGCTTTGTCCGTTTACGCCCTCTACGGGCCGTTTGTCTAAATCGCATCGCACGGCATCCCAATCAGCTTCATTCAAGCATTTGGCAAGATGCACTTTGCGTATCATTGCGGGTAACACGTGACTGTTTTCAAGGTGGAAGTTATCGTTGGGCCCATACAGGTTGGTCGGCATCACGGCTATGTAGTTCGTTCCATATTGTAGGTTGAAACTTTCGCACATTTTCAATCCTGCTATTTTTGCAATTGCGTAGGGTTCGTTTGTGTACTCTAAGGGTGCGGTGAGCAATTCTTCCTCTCGTATGGGTTGGTCGGCATCACGAGGATAAATACAGGTGCTGCCAAGAAAGAGTAATTTCTTTACCTGATGGCGAAAGCTTTCGCCAATCACATTTTGCTGAATTTGCAAATTTTGGTAGATAAAGTCGGCACGATAGCGGCTATTCGCCATAATTCCGCCTACGTGGGCTGCCGCAAGAATCACGTATTCGGGTTTTTCGGTGTCAAAGAAATCCTTTACCGCGGTAGCTTCTAGCAAGTCGAGTTCGCGATGACTTTTGCCGACCAAGTTTGTATAGCCTTTTTGTTGTAAATTCTTCCATAAAGCAGAACCCACCAATCCATGATGTCCTGCAACGTATATTTTAGCTGTTTTTTCCATCTCAATCTTCTATTGCGGCTTTTAGATGAATCTTCTTTACAAAGGTCATATCGTGGCGCACCATAATTTTTACGAGCTCGGCAAAGGAGGTGTGCTGAGGGTCCCAGCCCAATCGCGTACGTGCTTTGGTGGGGTCGCCCAGTAGTTGCTCTACTTCCGAAGGACGGAAAAATTTTGGGTCTATTTCCACGAGTACGCGTCCCGTAGCTTTGTCGATGCCTTTCTCCTCGATGCCTGTTCCTTGCCATTCCAATTGAATGTCGAGTTCGGAAAAGGTAAGAGTCGTAAATTCGCGTACCGTGTGGTATTCGCCTGTGGCAATCACGAAGTCTTCTGGTTGTTCGTGTTGCAACATAAGCCACATACATTCCACATAGTCTTTGGCGTATCCCCAATCGCGTAGCGAATCCATATTGCCCAGATACAGTTTGTCTTGATATCCCTGTTTAATGCGGGCTGCGGCAAGGGTTATTTTACGGGTTACAAAGGTTTCTCCGCGGCGTTCGCTTTCGTGATTAAACAGAATGCCATTTACGGCAAACATACCGTAGCTTTCGCGGTAGTTCTTTACAATCCAGAAACCGTATTGTTTCGCTACGCCGTAGGGCGAGCGGGGATAGAACGGTGTCGTTTCTTTTTGGGGTACTTCTTGCACGAGTCCAAACAGCTCGGAAGTAGAGGCTTGATAGAGTTTTGTTTTCTTTTCCAAACCGAGAATGCGTATGGCTTCGAGCATACGGAGCGTACCGACGGCATCGGTTTCTGCGGTATATTCGGGCACATCAAACGATACTTTTACGTGACTTTGTGCCGCCAAGTTGTAGATTTCATCTGGCTTTACTTGCTGAATAATGCGAATGAGCGAACTCGAATCTGTCATATCGCCATAATGCAGATTAATCAAGCGATTCTGCTTCATATCGCGCACCCATTCGTCGAGGTAAAGGTGCTCGATGCGTCCCGTGTTAAAGGACGAAGAACGACGCAGGATGCCGTGAACTTCGTAACCTTTTTTGATTAGAAACTCGGCTAAGAAGGAACCGTCTTGCCCTGTGATGCCAGAAATTAATGCTACTTTACTCATAATCTGTTTGTTTTGATGTTGTTTTTACTTCTTTTACTTATAACGTCAGAAGGCGATAATTATTATACTAAAAGGGTGGTTCTGATGCAAAAAAAAAGCGATTCCTCTTGATTGCGAAACCCTTTTGTATCCTAACGCGTACGCTTTCTCTTTCTTTGTGCTTCTGGTCCATCTGTTTCGCTGGTTGCCGAAGAAGCTCTTCCCGCTTTTCTCTATTTCTTAAAAAGAATGAATAAAACACGTCGGGTACAGAACGAATTTTGTATCGTTTTCACGCGGCAACTAGCTCAAAAAAGGCAGCGAAAAATGATTTTTGAAACGTTGAAGACGAAGCGTAAAAAGAAATTTTAAGATATAAACGGCTTAAACGGTTGCTTTGTTTTGATTTGTTTACAATCTCGTGCTCTAGTTGCGCTTTTTTGCTCGAAAATATGTATTCGCGAAGCAGCAAAAAAGTGAACAAGTCCTGGGATCGTTTTCAAAAAGCGGCATCTAATTAAAAAAAGTCCAGGGATAGTTATCCTTCTCTTGCTGCTCGAGGGCGGTTGCGGTAACTTTCACGCGATTCTCAGCGATTGATAGTTGTCGGAAAAGGTAGAAAAATTAAGAACGCTTCATTCTTTTTAAATCAGTCTCGTTCATTTTTGCAGGTAAAAAGAACGGAGGCATCGGTGCGCAGTGGCTAGAATCCTATTTGGAATTGCGTGAGCCACATACGGGTGGAACGGTCGTCCTTGGGGTCTTTGTAGACAAACTGCGACAAGATGCGGCAACGTTTGTAAATCCAGTATTGGACACCTATCATATAAGCGTGTTGCTCGGATTGAGCAAGTTTGTTGTTCTTTTTTAGATAGTCGTAGTCAGCCACGATGTCGAGGTTCTTTCTCACGTGAAGTTCAGCATCTGCATAGAATCCCTGTGAATGAATGCCCCCATCGTTACCGATCATATATTCACTTCGTAGGTAAAGCGGTTTTGTTTTTGCTTCTATGCCACAAGCCCATCGTCTACGCTTGTAGTTCTCGCCTGTCACAAAAGCTCCGTAGGGACTATTGGCTTGTGCGTGTCCTGTGCCGAGTAAGAATGACGTGGAAAGCATCACATTTTGGAGCGGCAGAACGTTGAGCATTCCAATTACATCTTTCTGATTGTTGTTGTCTTTTTGGTTCATTCCTGGCCCATTGAACACGCCTAGGCTATAGTTCAAAAGGTTTCGGTTTTTTACTTTCAGAAAATCACCCGTAAGCATTATGCCTAAGTCTCTCGCTACGTGATTTCCGTGACAAGGATCGGTAGCGATGCCCGCCATATAAAGAACGGAAGCATCGTAGCCAATGTTATTGAGCACTGCGGGCGACATTATGTTTTCGAGGCAGAAGGGTTGTTTGTATTGTCCTATTCTCAGTTTTAGGGCGGACGAAAAATTGTATTGTCCGTAGTATTCGTGTAGTTCACTTTTGGCGGCATCGTACATCATAAAGAAGCTCAACTTTTGGGTAATTTCAGCATTCGCCATCAGCATAATGCGGGTCATCTCGAGTGAGTTTTTATTTTCGTGATTTTTATTTGTAACGGTGTATCCTATTTGTGCGTACCCCCAAAGGGTTAGTTTACGAGGTCCGATAATGAGGTTGAGGGGTTGCACGGGCTGTTCTCCATCTACAATGCGTTGTGCTTTGAGTTCTTTGTTGGTGACGGTAGAGGTCGTTAACTTCACGGTGATGGGCTCTTCGTTTTCGTTGCGTACCCCTTCGTTTGCCATCAGGTTTATAAAGCACAAACAAAAGAAGGTGGTTGTGATGAGTTTCTGTATCATAGGTCGTTACTTTTTTTATCAATCTGTGTGCAAAAGTAGAATAAAAAGCCATCACTACGGAATAAAAGTGTAATTTTGTTGCTGTAAACAATTTAATTATGCGAGAATGGAGTGAATCGTGAGCTGAACGGACGTAAAAGGAATGGTGCGCAGGCTTACCGACTTTGTTCTTACGACTCTATTTTATGATGATCAATTTAAACAAACGAGGGTGTACAGGCTTTGTGTTAACGCTTTTCAGTACTTGTGTCTTGGCACAAGCTCCGAAGGCGGTTTTGCCGATACCCGAACCGAAACAAGTGGAATGGCAAAAGATGGAAACCTATGCTTTTGTACATTTTGGGCTTAACACATTTAACGATCGGGAGTGGGGATATGGCGACATAGACCCGAAAAGTTTTAATCCCACGCAATTGAATTGCGAACAATGGGTGAAGACTTTTGTTCAAGCGGGGATGAAAGGAGTCATTCTTGCTGCAAAGCACCATGATGGTTTTTGCTTGTGGCCTACACATTTAACAGAATACAATGTGCGTAATACCCCGTATAAAGCGGGGAAGGGCGACGTGGTGGGAGAGTTGTCGAAAGCGTGTAAAAAATACGGCATCAAATTGGGTATTTATCTCTCGCCGTGGGACCGACACCAAGCCAATTATGGTACGCCTGAATACGTAGATTATTTTTATAAACAGCTTCACGAATTGCTGACGCAGTATGGTGATGTGTTCGAAATTTGGTTTGATGGAGCCAATGGTGGAGATGGCTGGTACGGTGGCGCGAAAGATAGTAGAACGATAGATCGCAAAACCTATTACAACTATCCACGGGCTTACGAGATGATTCAAACCTATCAGCCGAATGCCGTTGTGTTCTCGGACGGAGGGCCTGGCTGTCGATGGGTGGGCAATGAAAGTGGTTTTGCGGGCGCAACCAATTGGTCGTTTCTGCGTGCGGGAGAGGTGTATCCTGGATATGATAAATATAGAGAACTTCAGTATGGGCATGCCGATGGCAATCAATGGGTGGCGGCAGAGTGTGATGTTTCGATTCGTCCAGGTTGGTTTTATCATCCCGAGCAGGATAATAGTGTGAAAACGGTAGAGCAGTTGACCGATTTGTATTATCGTAGTGTGGGGCACAACGGGACGATGCTGCTCAACTTTCCCGTAGATCGTAGGGGATTGGTTTCTGCTACCGATTCCGCCAATGCTGTGAACTTTTACAAACGCGTGCAGCAACAGTTCGCAAAGAATTTGTTTGCCAATAGAACGCCGAAGGTGTCGAACACAAGAGGAAAACAGTTTGGCGCAAAGGCACTAACCGATGGAAAATACGATACGTATTGGGCGACTCAGGAGGGTGTGACAGCGGCTTCGGTAACCGTTGAATTGCCAAAGTTGGAGAACGTCAACCGAATGATGCTTCAAGAATACATTCCCCTGGGACAGCGTGTGAAATCGTTCATCGTAGAATATGACAGAAACGGAAACTGGATCCCCGTGAAGTTGAACGAGGAAACCACCACGATTGGTTACAAACGTTTGTTACGCTTTGAAACGGTGGAGACCTCTAAAATGCGGGTGCGCTTTACGGAAGCAAGAGGCCCTCTTTGCATCAATAATATAGAAGCGTATTATGCGGGTGAATCGGCAGATCAATTTACCGTAAAGACGGCGGAAATGAAAAGTTTTCCATTCACTTTGTTGGGCGTAGCTCCACAAGAGGCCGCCAACTGTATGGATAAAAATGACAAGACCACGTGTGTGGTAAAAGGCAATACTTTGTTGATTGATTTGGGCGAAGAGCGCACCCTGCGTTCATTCTCTTATTTGCCCGACCAGAGCGACTATAACAAAGGACTTATTTCGACGTACGAATTAGCCGTTGGTACGAGTCCCGATGCCGTGAATCACGTGGTAAGCAAAGGGGAGTTCTCGAACATAAAGAACAATCCTATTTTACAATCGGTCTATTTCATACCTGTGACAGCGCGTTACGTTTCGCTGAAAGCAGTAAAGATGGTCCATGCTTCTGAACCAATGGGATTTGCAGAGATCTGTATTCAGTAATGGTCTTCGCACGTTAACAAAAGCCCCACAGAGGTTCCAAACGAAAGAACTTTTGTGGGGCTTTCGTTGTTTCAAAGAGAACTTGCCCCTTTGTTGCGGTTGCCTCTTGTAAAAAAAAACAAGTGGAATAGCTTCCACTCTGAAATTAAAGTGTAATTTTGTTGCCGAAAATAATTTTTATCATCCTAAAAATAACGCAAAGAAGAAATTTATTTATGTTTGGAATAAGCGACCCTCTCATCCTATTACCTTACGCCATGGGCGTAGGTTGTGTAGTGTTTTCTGTCTGGTATGGCATTAAAAATTGGAATAAAGAAGATAAAGAAGAGGAGGATGAGCAATGAATACTTTTAACCTAGGACTTGTTGTTCTTATCTATTTACTTTCGCTGGCTTATTTGGGTTGGCTCGGTTATAAAAAGACGAGTAATGCGGCAGACTATCTAGTAGGTGGTCGTGAGATGCACCCCGTTGTGATGGCGTTGTCGTATGGTGCCACCTTTATTTCTGCTTCGGCAATTGTTGGTTTTGGTGGTGTGGCCGCCGCTTTCGGTATGGGCATTCAGTGGCTCTGTATGCTGAATATGCTGGTAGGAGTCATTATCGCCTTTATTGTGTTTGGTTTGCGCACTCGGAAAATGGGAGCAAAGATGGGCGTTAGTACCTTCTCTCAATTTTTGGGCGTGCATTTTAAAAGTCGGGGTATAAGAGTCTTTATTGCTGTGGTGATCTTCCTATCGATGCCTATTTATGCAGCGGTCGTGATGAAGGGAGGGGCGGTGTTTATTGAACAAATGTTTCACGTAGACTACAATATCTCCTTGTTGATTTTCACACTCGTGATCGCAGCTTACGTGATCGCGGGGGGTATAAAAGGTGTGATGTATACCGATGCCATGCAAGCTTGTATTATGTTTGCTTGTATGGGTTTTCTTATTTTTTTCCTTTATCATAACGTGTTAGAAATGAGCTTTACGGAGGCGAATAAAGAGTTGTCGGCAATGGCAACGCAGGTCCCCGAAAAGTTTAAATCCTTAGGGCACGTGGGATGGACGGCAATGCCGATGGCGGGCTCTCCTCAGTGGTATACGTTGGTTACATCGCTGATTATGGGTGTGGGCATCGGTTGCTTGGCTCAGCCACAATTGGTGGTGCGCTTTATGACGGTAAAGAGCGGTAAAGAGTTGAAACGTGGCGTGTTTATCGGCTGCCTTTTTATATTTGTAACGGTGGGCACAATTTATCATGCAGGTGCATTGAGTAACCTTTACTTTATGAAAACGGAGGGGATGGTCGCTACGGATTTGGTGAAAGACATAGATAAAATCATTCCGTATTTCATTAGTTCCACGATGCCTGCGTGGTTCTCGGCCTTGTTTATGCTTTGCATTCTCTCGGCAAGTATGAGTACGCTTTCGGCACAGTTTCATACGATGGGTTCGGCTTTGGGCAGTGATATTGTGGGCGCTTATCGGGACAATGGGCACAAGCATGCGCGGGTGATACGTTTTGGCGTACTCGTTTCGATTGTGGTAAGTTATATCATTTGTTATATGTTGCCCAATGATATTATTGCTCGCGGAACAAGTTTCTTTATGGGACTTTGTGCGGTGGTGTTCTTGCCTGCTTACTTTTGTGCGCTTTATTGGCGCAAGGCAACTCGTCAAGGTGTGATGGCGAGTCTTTGGACGGGCACACTCGCCACGCTGTTTTGTTATGTGTTTGTGCACGAAAAAGAGAGTACAGCCTTTGGCATTTGTCGTACGCTCTTTGGGCGTGACGTGCTCGTTGATTGTTATCCTATTCAGGTGATTGATCCCATTCTTTATGCTTTGCCGTTGTCTGTGATTGCCCTTGTGGGTGTGAGTCTTATGACGAAAAAGAAGGAGGTTTCATCTCTTTCTGGCAAGAGATAACACGATGCAATAATTTCCTTTTTAGAGGTGAAAGAGAGGAGGGGCTAAAGCGGTTTTTAACGTCTTTGTGAACTGCTTTTTTCGATCGTAACGAGTGAGCGATCGAGGCTAATTTGTTTGGGCATTGCGCGTTTTCCCGTAATGTAGTAAAGGTGAGCCACCGAATGATCTATCTGTTGTAGAAAAGCTTCGCGAATGCGAGAGCATTTCTCGTTGATACAGGACGTTCACTCGTTTTGCTATTTTCTGGTGTTTTATCCATATATTCCTCTTATGAACTTCAAATATACATAAATAAACTGAGGGCCAATCCTTTTTGCAAGGCTTGTAATCATGTTTGTAAAAAAGGAACAGTTTTTTTTGCAAAATTCGGCAAAGAGCGTACTGAAAAGCTTCTTTTTTCTAGCTTTTTGTGGCGAATCGTTTTATTCAGGTGATAAGTTTGTCAATTCAGATATTTACTCTAAATTTGCATACACATATACTCATTTATAGGTAGGTTTAAGAACCCTGCCCTACAGATTACGAAAAAGATGATAGAACTCAGTGGAATAACAAAACGCTTTGGTACGCTAGAAGTGTTGAAGGGCATTGATTTGCATATAGATAAGGGAGAGGTGGTTAGTATCGTTGGTCCCAGTGGCGCAGGTAAAACTACGTTATTACAAATTATGGGTACGCTCTATAAGCCAGATGCTGGAAAAGTGGAAATGGATGGTGTTGATGTGTTGCGATTGGGTAAAAACGAGATGGCTCGTTTTCGTAATAAACATTTGGGGTTTGTGTTTCAATTTCATCAGCTATTGCCTGAATTTACAGCGTATGAAAACGTGATGATACCTGCCTACATAGCGCGTATAAGCGAGAAAAAGGTGAGAGAAAGAGCCAAAGAATTATTGGAGTTTATGGGACTTACAGATCGCATACAGCATAAGCCAGGAGAATTGTCGGGAGGAGAAAAACAACGTGTAGCAGTGGCAAGAGCGTTGATAAACAACCCGTCTATCATTCTTGCAGACGAGCCCTCGGGGAGTTTAGACACAAAGAATAAAGAGGAATTGCATCAATTGTTTTTTGACCTTCGTGATCAGTACGGGCAAACCTTTGTGATCGTTACGCACGATGAAGACTTAGCTCAACTGACCGACCGTACCATTCATATGAAAGACGGTGTGATCAATTTAGATCCCACTCACTTGTGATTCTTTACAACAGATAAAATTAGAAACGTGAAAATAGCGAAAAAACTAACCGACCTGATCGGTCATACTCCATTGCTTGAACTTTCGGAGTTTAGTAAAGCATACGGACTTAGCACACCTCTTGTGGCTAAGTTGGAATCTTCTAATCCGGGTGGAAGTGCGAAAGATCGTCCCGCTTTTGCTATGATTCAGGCGGCAGCAACAAAGGGTTTGTTAAAGCCTGGTGGCACAATCGTTGAACCTACGAGTGGAAATATGGGCGTAGGCTTGGCATGGGTGGCCGCTGCTTTAGGTTATAAAATAATCGTTGTGATGCCCGATACCATGAGTGCCGAGCGTCGTAACTTAGTGCGCGCTCTGGGGGCGCAACTCTATTTGTCGAAAGGCACGGGGGGAATGTCTGCCGCGGTAGAAATGGCCATGCAGATAGAACGTGAAACCCCGAATGCCATCATCTTAGGACAATTTAATAATGAGGCAAATCCCGAATCTCACGTGACAACGACTGCTCAAGAAATATGGCAAGACACGGAAGGACAAGTGGATGCCTTTGTGGCAGGAGTAGGAACTGGTGGTACGGTGAGTGGAGTGGGTAAAGGTTTAAAACAACATCGACAAAGTATTCAAATCATAGCCGTAGAACCAGCTTCGTCTCCTTTAATAAGCGAAGGGCGTGCAGGCGCACACAAATTGCAAGGAATAGGTGCGAATTTTATGCCAGAAAATTATCATCCTGAATATGTGGACGAGGTGCTGACGGTAGACGATGATGCTGCGATGCGTGCCGCTCGAAAGTTGGCGCAAACAGAAGGCGTTTTGGCAGGGATTAGCTCAGGGGCAGCCCTTGCGGCAGCGATAGAAGTGGCAAAGCAAAAAGAAATGGAGGGAAAGCGTATTGTGGTGTTACTACCCGATACGGGAGAACGGTATTTGTCGACTTGTGAATTCGATTTTGACAACTATCCCTTATAACGACAAAAAGAACAATGAATATAAAATTAGGAAGTTGGAATGAACTTACCATCTTACGGATGGTAGAAATTGGGGCGTACCTTGATGGAGGTGAAGTGGCAGGCGATATACTGATCCCACAGAAGTATTTGCCCAACGGTTGTCAAGAGGGCGATCAAGTAGAAGTTTTTGTCTACTTAGATCAGGACGAACGCTTGATTGCTACAACAGAAACGCCCAAAGCAGAGGTGGGCGATTTCGCCTTTCTGCAAGTGGCATGGATCAATCAATACGGAGCTTTTCTGGATTGGGGATTGATGAAAGATCTCTTCGTGCCCTTTCGTGAGCAGAAGCTGAAAATGATCAAAGACAAAAGCTATATCGTGCATGTTCATATTGATGAAGTGACGTATCGTATTGTGGCTTCTGCCAAAATAGAACGTTATTTATCGGATGAAGTACCGCCTTATGCCATAGACGATGAGGTGGATGTACTTGTGTGGCAAAAAACGGACTTGGGATTTAAGGTTATTGTGGATAACAACTATTCTGGTTTGCTTTATGAAAATCAGATTTTTCGCTCCATTCGTACCGGTGATAGAATGAAAGCCTATGTAGAGCAAGTACGTCCAGACGGAAAGCTTGACATTTCGCTACAACGTTGCGGTAAGGGGCGAATTGACGATTTTTCGGAGGTGCTCTTTGCCCGTTTAACAGAGGCAGGAGGTTTTCTTCCTTTTACGGATAAAAGCGAAGCAGATGACATTATCAATCACTTTGGGGTGAGTAAAAAGACCTTTAAACGTGCCGTGGGAAAACTCTATAAAGCGAAGAAAATACTCTTAGAGGAGGAGGGCATAAAATTAATGGAATAAAAAAAGGAAAGATTCTCGTGGCCTAGAAATTGATACTACAAAACAGACTACAAAACAGACGATGCCACCAACTGTTTTTTAGAAAGAAGCATAACTTTGTTTTATTTTGATTTGAATAAAGAAAGAGCCCTCTTCGTGAAGAAGAGGGTTTCTTGTATTAAAAGGAACGCTCTTTCAACAGAAAAGGAAAGAGGCACTCAAAAAAAAGTGAGTACGCAGGTGCTATGAACTTTTCGAACGCGTCAGAATCTTTTCGGAAACCTCGTTGAAAAGAGATAATTCGGATTTGTCCTTTTGTTTTTATTGGTGCCAATCTCGGTAGCGGGAGGGAAACCATGGATACTTTGTTTTTACCACTAGATTTTGGTGAAAGAGCTTGAAACTTCGTGTTTGTATTTAGTTTTTTTTGGTTTCTGGTATTCCGAAAAGAAAAAAAGAGTAACTTTGTCTTTTGGATTAAAGAATAAATGTTTATGAAACGATTGAGAGGCTTTATGCTCTTTCTAATAGTGTGCTTGTTAAGTGGTTGTGATTTAATAGATTATCATCCTTATGATTGTCGCATATCTGGTAGTACGGATATAAATCGGCGAAACAGGCAAAAAATAGAGCTTGAATGTGCAGGGAAAGATACGATTCGCTTTGCCGTGATCAGTGATACACAGCGGTGGTATGACGAAACGAGCGATTTGGTAAAGAGCATAAATGCGATCGAAAATATAGACTTTGTGATTCACTGTGGAGATCAAACCGACTTTGGATTGACCAAAGAATATATATGGATGCGTAAGATCTTAGAAGGTTTTAAAAAGCCTTTTGTTTGTGTCATAGGAAATCACGATTGTTTGGGAACGGGCGAAGATGCTTTTGCAAAAATATATGGTGATGTGAACTTTAGCTTTAATGCGAGCTTTCTTCATTTCGTTTGCTTAAATACCAATGCGTTTGAGTATGATTACTCGGTTGCAATACCTGATTTTACTTTTATCGAACAAGACCAGGCACAGACCTCTACTACCACTCGCACGATTGCCCTAATGCACGCACCTCCAGGAAGCGAACAGTTTAATAATAATGTAGCCAAACCGTTTCATCAAATTTTAAAGAAGTATGCTGATTTAATGTTCTGTGTCCATGGGCATAGTCATTATACAAGTATAGATGAACCTTTGAAGGACGGTCTTCTTTATTATCAATGTGGCGCAGCGTCAAAGCATGCTTACTTACTCTTTACGATCACTAAAACAGATTATACTTATGAAGCATTTGGTCATTAACTTTTTGCTCGTCATGAGTGTTACAAGCTCTTTGCCGATAAGGGCACACCACTTGGGAGACAGTATACCATTCGTTCAACCAGTAGACAGCGTGGTGTCGTTAAAAGAAGCGATGGTTCGAAAGAATAAATATGAAGGAATGTCTAAGTATGAGATTCGAACACAAAGGTATCGCAAGTTGTGGACTCATTTGGCACCTAATCATATGAAACTACAGTTCGCGGGTAGCATAGGACTGGTGTCGGTAGGAATTGGATGGCACTATGGAAAACACCACGATCAATGGGAAACCGATTTGCTCGTGGGTTATTTGCCTAAATTTGATTCAGAAAAGAGCAAGCCCACCTTGACGATAAAACAGAGCTATTTGCCGTGGCATCTACCGATTCAAAACACTCGTTTGGTTTATGCTCCTTTGACGTGTGGCATTTTTTTTAATACCGTTTTTGGGGAAGACTTCTGGGTAAACGAGCCATCGAAGTATCCCAAAAAATATTATGGTTTTTCGACAAAGATACGGACGCATCTGTTTGTGGGGCAACGCATCACGTACCAAATACCGCAACAAAAACGCAAGTACAATAAATGTGTGTCGGTGTATTACGAACTGAGTACGTGTGACTTATATCTTGTGTCCTTTGCTACGAATAAATCCATTCGTTTTTATGACATTTTGAGTCTGTCGTTGGGTCTACGTTTTGAGACCTTTTGATCGGAGTGGTCCTTTTTATTCTAAAAGAGACTCTATTTGTCCTCGAGAAATGCTTCTGGAGCTCTATTTTTCCTCTTTTTTTGTATTTCTGTACTTTAAAATTTGCGAGGCTCTTAAAAAAGAGCTAAATTTGGCGGCAATACTTTAAAGAATAGACTAAAATGGATGATGATATATTCGCGTTGATAAATGAATTTCCCCCTATTACTTTAGAGGAGATGTCGTCAATTCGTTTAATGAACAGGACAGATGCAAAATTCTTAACCAATAAAGCTACGTTGATGAAATTGTTGGCGTATGCGAAAGGCGAGTATTTCGCGCAACAGATAGACGGGAAACGCATCAATGCGTATCGTACTACTTATTATGATACGCCAGACCATCGGTTTTATACTACTCACCACAATGGTTTGGCACCTCGTGTGAAGGTGCGTGTTCGTACTTACATCGACTCTGACATTACGTTCTTGGAAGTAAAGCGAAAGAACAATCATGGGCGTACGAAGAAAAAGAGAATTAAAATAGCATCGCCCAATGCCATTTCTGAAAACGGAGGAGAGGACTTCTTGTTTCGAGAATCGGGGTTGAAATTAGATAATTTGCTTCCTAGTTTGAGAAACCGTTTTGATCGTATAACATTGGTAAATAGAGGAAAAACAGAAAGACTTACCATTGATTTTAATGTTACGTTCGAAAATATGGAAACGGGTGATACTTGCGGCACAAACAACTTGGTGATTGTAGAGCTAAAGCGCGATGGGAATGTGTATTCACCCATAAAAGAAATGTTGTTGCGGTTGCGTATTAAACCTGGGGGATATAGTAAGTATTGCATTGGTTCAATGATGACGAACAAAACGTTAAAACAGAACCTATTCAAAGAAAGAATGAATCTAATTAATAAAATAGCAAACAATTAAAAAATTATGGAAGGATTACAAGAAGGAATGCCGATGGCGATGACGTTTTTTGGCACACCATTAATCAATGTAGAGGGACTACAGGAAATGTTGTCACGTTTCGTGCTGAATATGGTAGTAGTCGGATTTATTGTACACTTTTTCTATTACCCTAAAAGTCGTCGTCGCGATTATTACTTTACATTTTTACTCATCTCAGTTAGTATCTTTATGCTTATCTACTTGATGGAAGGCGCAAAGATGAAAATTGGAGCGGCATTAGGGCTTTTTGCTGTGTTTGGAATTATTCGTTATCGAACAGAATCCGTACCTATTCGTGAAATGACTTATTTGTTTTTTCTTGTTGCTCTTTCTGTGGTGAACGCCATGACGGTGAAACTTAGTTTGGTTGAATTACTTACGGCGAATGCCATTTTCCTTATCTCGGTGTGGATTAGTGAAAGTAATCGACTTGTAAAGCATATTTCGTGCAAATATATTAAATATGATAACATCGCTCTGATTACGCCCGATAAATACGAAGAGTTGAAGGCAGACTTAAGTAAACGTATTGGCGTAGAAGTGCTTAGTGCAGAGGTTGGCTCTATTGATTTTCTGAAGGATAGTGCATTGATTAAAATGAATTATATCAGTAAGAGCAATACTCCTAATCAAGTTGATACCGTTATTAAAACACCTCAAACGTATGAATAAAGTACTACGTGGCTTGTTCTCAATCCTTGTGGCCGCGGCTTCGCAAACTGTTTTAGCCGATGACTTTGGCGTATGGACGGAGGCTGGAATTACGAAAAAATTGGGCAATCAAGGCTTTACGGTTTCTGCCGATTTAGGATTCCGTGCAAACAACAACTTGAAAAGTGTAGACCGCTGGAGTGGTACGATTGACTTCGGCTATAAGGCTTGCCCTTATGTGAAGTTCGGTGCGGGGTATACGCTTCTTTATAATTATAACCCCTCAGAGAAGAAAGATTGGTATGGTAAAACGTCTGGAAAACTGAAAGGTTACAAAGAAACGGCAGCTTATTGGCGGACGAAACATCGGGTGTTCTTAGATGTTACGGGTATGGCTTATTTAGGGCGTTTCTCGTTCTCTTTGCGCGAGCGTTATCAAATGACTCATCAAATGCAAATGACGGTGGATCGTATGGAATACTCTTGTAATAAAGACGCAGACGGAAATCTGATTTTGCCACCTGTGTCGGGAGAGTCATCCCCAGACCTTAAAGGGCAGAAATCAAAAAACTATTTACGTTCGCGCTTAGAAGTGGATTACAATATTCGTCATAGTCCCTTTACGCCCTATGCCTCGGTAGAAATCAGTAATAATCTCATGAATGGTTTTAGTACGGATAAAAAGCGTTTAGGCATTGGGACGGAACTTAAAATAGCACAAGGACAGCGCTTGTCGTTGGGATATGTGTATCAATTTGGTTATGACGATGATTCAGATGAGGATATGCACGTGATAGATATTAGTTATAAGTTTAAATTTTAAAATTCAAAGATATGAGAAAGAAAATCTTACCCTTTCTGTCGATGATGTTGGTTGCCTCTTTCGCTGTAACTGCTACAGCGCAAGAATATAACTTCATGACGTTTAAACAGGGTGCTTCTTTATCGGGTTACGAAACAAGTCTACCGATAGAGAAACTTAAAATAACCTTTGCGGGGGGGAATTTACTTGCAACCTCTACAGCGGGAACTAAAACGTTTCCATTGAATACACTGAGTCAAATGTTTTTTACTTCAACCCCAACAAGCATTGAATTAGAGGGCGTGAATAGCAATCCTCTGATTGGAATCGTAGGTTCGACGCTTACCATCAATGCTCCAGCTGGTTCACTGGCAAGAGTGTACGATGCGAGTGGGAAACAACTTATTTCGACTACGACTTGTGTGAATGGGGCTTCGATGAACTTGAGTTCTTTGGCGAAGGGTCTCTATTTTCTAAAAGTGGGTCAGCGCACCTTTAAAATAATGAAGAAATGAAAAAGATAACCTCTTTATTTGCACTCTTGTTTGTCGCTACGTCGCTGAGTGCTCAAACGATGTATGTTTGTGAAGGATCTGTGCGTACTGCCGTATCTGCTTCACAAGCGGGAACCATGCATTATACCAATGGTACAACCTTAACGATTGGTAGTGAAACGTTTCAGACCTCTGAAATAGATAGTATCGTGTTTGACAACACGACGATAGCTCCTCAAGTTGTGTCTGTAACCTATTCGGGTGCACAAGCACGTGTCGTGTTGCCGCTGGCTTTACGCTCGCAGCTTAAAGCAACGGTGTCAGGAGCTTATGTGGATGTGGTTTCTACCTCAACAGGAGATCCAGAGATTGTGTATGCTTTATCGGGAACATCCGCAGATGGTTCGTTTACGATGGATGGAGATTATAAATCTACGGTAAACTTGAATGGTTTAACGCTCACGAGTCAAAAAGGTGCAGCCATTGACATCAAGAATGGAAAACGTATCGGCATTGTGTTGGTGGAAGGTACCACCAATACGTTAGCGGATAAAGCCAACGGATTACAAGATGCTTGTTTCTTTGTGAATGGTCATGCTGAGTTCTCGGGCGCAGGTTCGCTCGTGTTAACGGGAAATGTGAAACACGCTTTTAAAAGTGATGAATATACGCTCATTAAACGGACAACGGGTCGTATCGAAGTGTTATCGGCAAAAGGTGATGGCTTAAATTGCGGACAGTATTTTGAAATGAATGGGGGGCGCATTATTGTCAATAATACGAAGGGTGACTGCATACAAGCGGGCATAACCAAGACGAAGACCGATGAACGAAATGGTCAACTCTTAGTACATGGAGGTACGATGAACTTAAATGTAGTAGGAGAGGACGTAAAAGGTCTCAAAAGTGATAGTCTACTGACCATTACAGGTGGAACGATTACGATTGCAGCCAAAGGAAATGGTTCAAAGGGTATCAGTTCGGGTACAGATTTAATCCTAAACGCGATAGATGCAGTTCCTGTCATCACCATTACCGCTACGGGTGGGCAGTGGATAGATCCTGCGGGAATCAATAATTCTAAGTGTATGGGAATGAAAGTTTCAGGCAATCTTTTTATTTATGCAGGTACAATTGATATTCATGCAACAGGCACAAAATCGAAATCTATAAAAGTGGATGGAAATTTGAGCAAATCAGCTAATGCTACGATTAAAGTAAATCCTCTTTATGAGGTGCTGGGTGTTGTAAAAGACCTATAAGATAAGGTTCTTGTCTTTTTCAGGACGAGATGCTTCAAATAGAGAATACTAAAAAAGGAAGAGGGTAGACCACCGAGGTCTCTTCTCTTCCTTTTTCTGTTCTGTGAAGTTAGCTCTTAGGGACTTTGGGGATGCCTTGTCTACTCGTTTTTTGCCTCTAAATTAGCCCTGAAATTAGCAGACCTATTTCAATACGTATGCTCTCCATTTTTCATTTCCGTTCTTGTGATAGACTCTTTATCGATGGCGTGCCACGCATAAACGATATAAGCCAACACAAAAGGAATGGCAATGGAGACATATGCCATCGTTAAAAGCGTGAATTCACTGGAGCTGCTATTGCTCAACGTTAGCGAACTTTGGAGATCCGACAACGAGGGATAAAAAGCGGTTTGATTGTAACCTGCCAACAAGAAGAGAGCGAGTACGGTGAGCACGCTCCCTGTGCCTGCGAACCAAATGCCACGAGCGTAAGAAGCTTGCCAAATAGAACGTATCGCACCATAGAGAACCCCGACAACGCCCAATAAAAATAAGCAGAGTACTTCGGGCATTTCCAAAAGATTTAGGAGATACTTATACGGAACCATCACGATTCGTGCATCGGAAGTAACGGCATAACCGTCCTTCAATAAGAGGAAGCCTACAAAGGATAAAAAGAAAATCAGGAAAACGATAAAATCGCGTAGCAACATTCGGCGACAACGAGGAATAAGAATGTCATCAGATATATTGTTCATATAATACAAGCAACCGAGCACACGCGCCAAGAAGAATACCGCAAAGCCTAGTACAACATTCCATAAATTGCCCAACGCATCTATGCCATGCCACGTATTTGTCCAGCTACTTATCACTGGCATCGCGAGGTCTCCCATCTGCGACTTGTTGACAATGAACGCAGAGCCCGTGAAGAATGTGGCAACGGCTGCACCCAACAAGAAAGGACCTACAAAACCATTAAAGACTAAAAACCATCTATACACGTTGCGACCGAACACATTGCCCGCTTTCGACTGGAACTCGTAGGCGACGGCTTGGAGTACGAAACTTACCAAAATAAGCATCCATAGCCAATAAGCGCCGCCAAAACTCGTACTATAGAATAAAGGAAAAGAGGCAAAGAATGCACCGCCAAAGGTGACGAGCGTGGTGAATGTAAATTCCCATTTCCGACCTGTTGAATTGACAAGAAGGCTACGCTCTTCTTCCGTTTTGCCCAGACTAAAGAGGAGTGAATTTCCGCCCTGCACAAAGAGCAAGAACACCAACAAACCGCCCAACAAGGAGATTATGAACCACCAATAATTCTGAAGGAATGAATAGGTTATCATCATTATTTAATTTAAAGTATGAAACTTCTGAAATACTTAATCCTCGGGACCTTTACGGATGGCTTTCAAGAGAATACGGAGCTCGGCAATAAGAAGTGCGGTAAAAAGGAAGAGGAACATAAAGAACGTGAATTGTACCGCTCCCGTGTGCAAGTTAGATACCGCTGCACCCACGGGTAAAAGGTCCTGTATTGCCCACGGCTGCCGACCTACTTCCGCAACAATCCAACCTGTTTGTCCCGCGATATAGGCTAGTGGTATGGACCATAGAGCCAGCCACAAGAACCACGGCATGGACGCGATGCGTTGTTGATGGGTAAAGACGAGGGCTGCAATAAAGAACACCAACAAAAAACAACCAACGCCAACCATAATACGGAAAGACCAAAAGAGAAGCGACACGGGAGGCACCAATTCTGCCTTATGCTGAATATATCCATAACCAAAATAAGCGGAATTTTGATCGAACACTTCACGCGAGCTAGCCGCTAAAGCGGTATTACCACTTTTTGTTGCCTTGCGATACGTTCCAAAAGACTCAATCGCACGACGACCTCGATTTATCTTTTCTTGAGCAGAGAGAGCGACAGAACCATCGGGCAACGTGTAGCCACCCTCTAAGATATTATGAATCCCTGGTACATATCCCTTCGCAGAACGTGTTGCCATAATCGACAACAAGTTGGGCACTTCCCAATTCCCAACAAGGGTGAGCGGAGCGTTTGTTCCTCCATGGTACAAGCCCTCGAAAGCGGCTAATTTCATCGGTTGCGTTTTTGCTACATCGTAGCCCGACTTGTCGCCCGACCAAATGAGAATGAAAGAACCGAGGATACCAACCCAAGCGCCAACACGTATGCTTGCCATGGCAAACTTCGTTTCTCTTTTCTTAAGTAGATACCAACAACTGATGCCCACAACGAAAGCAGCGGCCGTGACCCAGCCACTCAAAACAGCATGAAAAAATTTGTTGATGGCAACGGGGGATAGCGCAACCGCGGCAAAATCCATCATTTCATTGCGCACCGTATCGGGATTGAATGTCATTCCCACTGGATGCTGCATCCAAGCATTGGCAACGAGAATCCACCACGCAGAGAGCGTGGCACCGATACCCGTGAGCCATGTAGACGTGAGGTGGAAACCTTTGCTCACCTTTTTCCAACCAAAAAACATGACCGCGACAAAGGTGCTCTCCATAAAGAAGGCAAAGATGCCCTCAATGGCCAACGGAGCGCCAAAAATGTCGCCAACGAACCATGAATAGTTGCTCCAGTTCGTTCCAAACTCAAACTCTAGTATAAGTCCTGTCGCCACACCAATGGCAAAGTTGATACCAAAGAGCTTCATCCAGAACTTCGCCGCTCGTTTCCAAAATTCATCTTTCTTTATCACGTAAAGGGTTTCCATCACTCCCATGATTACGGCTAGTCCCAAGGTTAGAGGTACAAAAAGCCAATGATACATTGCCGTAAGAGCAAATTGTGCTCTCGACCAATCAATAAGCGAAAGGTCTATGTCTTGCCACATCATACTATAATTTTAATTAGAATGTCCTTTTTCTATTAACTCCCGAGCTACGTGATTTTCTTTCTGAGCCGTATCCATACCCGATAGCACGGGTTGAAAAAAGAATACACGTAAAACAACAAAGATGAGAAACAGTTTGATTAAAATAATCAGCCACAGTGTTCTACCGATTGTCATTTCGCGAAAGCCATCTCGATAGAACTTGATCACTTTATATAGTATACTATTTTGCACCTTCATACTGCAAATAACGGATATTTTTGGCACATAGCCATCAACTAGGACTATAAAAGGACTAAAAACAAACTATTTTAGCCTTTCTTCTCCTTCTTTGTTACTAATATCTTATCGATTCTATTGCCATCCATATCGACGACTTCGAGCACGAAACACTTCCAATCGATCGTTTCGCCCTCCATTGGAATACGTTCTAACTGGCTTAAGATAAGTCCGCTAAGCGTGTTGTAATCGGTCGTGTAGAGGTCTTCTTTCTCGAAATAAGCCAAGAAATCATAGAATAAGCATTGTCCGCTTACCAACCAACTGTTTTTATCGTTCCGCTCTATGATGTCGGGCTCTTCGCTAATTTCATGGATTGTGCCGACTAAGCCCTCCAAAATATCCTTTAAGGTGATAATGCCTTGTAATCCGCCGAATTCATCGCATACAAGTGCCCGATTAAAGCGGTTTTGCTTCAACTGCTCCAAGGCTTTGTATACTGTCATATTCTCAGGGAAAAAGAGTGGGCGGTGAAGAAGAGGCGTAAGTGAGAATCCAGGTTTTCCGAGTTTGAGTACGAGATCTTTGAGGGTGACAATGCCGCGCACATCGTCATCGTCATCGCCTGACACGGGATAGGCGGCATAAACAGAATCGCGTATCACTTGCTCGACTTCTTCCGCTGTCATCGTCTCTTCTAAAAAAATCATATCCTTGCGGTGCGTCATCAACGCCTCCACTTTCTGGTCGCCAAGGATCAGAGCACGCTCCATAATATCTTGTTCCACTTCTTGCACTTCCCCACTATCGGTGCCCTCTTGAATCATCGATTTGATTTCTTCCTCCGTCACGGTATTACACTTTGTAGGCAAGGAGCACAAGCCCATCAAGCCCTCGGTGGTTTTAGAGAGCAGCCATACGAACGGCAAAGCCATCTTCGAGATAAAGAACATAGAGGGAGCAATGAATTTTGCGATACGGTCGGCAAAGTCAATGCCGATGCGCTTGGGCACGAGTTCACCGATGATGCACGACAAGTAGGTTGCCACCACCACGATAAGGCTTTGCGCCACCGTGTGGGAATAGTCGATGGAGACTCCCCAGCCTTGCAGGAGAACACTGAATCCATCGGCTAACGTGCTCCCCGAATAAACACCCGTCATAATGCTCACAATGGTGATACCAATCTGAGCCGTAGAGAGGAATTTATCGGGGTCGTTCATTAAGTCAATTGCCTTACGCGCACCATTACTTCCCGCCTTCATGTCGGCGGTAAGCTTTGCTTTTTTAGCCGAGATGAGCGCTACTTCTGCCATCGAGAAGTAAGCATTGATGAGAAGTAGTACGAATATAATTAGAATATCATTCATTTATTGTTTGGTTTTTAATTTATAATGTCCATCGAAAGTATTTCAACTTCCATCGGAGTTTTAATTTTCGGAAAAGATTCAGCGGTTTCGGTTTGATTTTGTTTTGATAATGAACGAGAAAGTGATCTACCGCATGGAGCACTCTCTCTGAATTTTTGCCATCACGATGCGCCTCGTGAGCCATTGTATAACGATGCATGTTCGCCATTAAAGAAGCAGGGCGAGTGAGTGCTTTTTCTATAGCGGGTCCAACATCTTCCTCCGTCTGAACATCCAAGAGGTAGTCACCTGGGTGCGTGTTTCGGAATGTGACCACTGGTTTGTCGAGAAGCATATATTCCACGATGATAGAAGAACTGTCACAAAGCAACATATCGCTCTCGCGAAAGGTTTTAAGACCTTCGTTTATCTTGCGAAAATCAACATTCGTATGCTGACGAGCCAACTGGCTATAAGCTTCACGCAAGGCGACATCGTCGAGTTTCGGATGGAACGTGATAATCCAATTCCACGAGCGTTCGGCAGCGAGACGAGTGATAACAGGCAGCATTTCATGAGCAGAAGAGATGCCTTTGGTAAAGGTCGGTGCATAGAGAATAGTCGGCACATCACGAGGGGTTTCGGGGGGTAAAGAGGAAGCATAAAAGCTATCGACTTTACACCAACCAGTTTCGTAAATCTTAAAGAAACCATACTTTTGCTCCAACTCTTTGAAATAAATAGTACTGCTTTCACCTTGCGAACAATAGATGTCAAACCAGCCACGTATCGTAAAATGATCGTCAATCTTTTCGATTCGCTTACGCATCGGATAACCATGAAAAACTTCGACCTTTATGCCAGGAAAGAAATCGTAAATCCAATTACCAGGAGCAAAGACCGCTTTCGGATTGAAGGCTTTCACTTCGTCAAACGTATGCAAACGACACTCGTCGGAAGTAAGTAGGTCGGGGCACGAAGGTTCGATATACCACGCCGCTTCACCGCCATGCTTTCGCACGGCATCTTGTAACGGACGAAGTATGGCATAAGCATACGTTAGCGATACGAAGAAAAGGTAATGATTGTTTTCCATCTTCTATAGGTCTAAATGATATTTTACCTTATGACGACGACTAAAGCGCGTCCAAAAAATACGGCGGTATTTCATCATAAGACTTTTACACCAAGCCTCATTCACGCCACGTTCCTTGGCATAAGCCTTTGCCAGTATCTCAAAAAAAGTTTTCTGTCCCCAAAGCCGAGCAAAATTAGCACAACCAGCCTGAACACTCACCGTCCCAAATTGCATCCGATTGGTATCGACCAGCGAAAAGTGATAGTGATCGCCCAACTTATCGAACAGAATATTACCAGGAGAGAAGTCTCGATGCAGTATTCCCGCCTCGTGAAGACGAGCTGCATAAACCGCAAAAGCTTGTATTATATCAGCTGAAGCCGAAGCGTTGGCATCGCCAAACTCATAAAAATTGCGAGAATAAGGACATTGAATACTTACAAAGTAGCTCCGCCCCATCAATAGCCCACATCGCTCCTCTATGTATGCCACTTCCTCTGGTGACTCGAAACCTTTGGCACGCAACAACTGAGGATTGATATACGCACGCAATCCCTTGGGCTTCCGTAACCAACGATATACAATTTGATTAAAGAAACGAGGCACACAATAGGCTTTCACATTCAGTTCATAACCCTCCACACGAAACACCTTCACGAGATTTCGGCCTTTGTGAATGAGCCGCCCCTCATCTGTCGCGAAGTGTTCCTCTAGGTGTTCCACGAATTTTCGCAAGCTTTCGTATTTAGGATTTATTTTTATTGTCATTCGTTCTCCTCTATCTGTTCTTATTTCTTCTTTATGGTTACAAAGATATATATTATTTATCAACTACATACCTCAATAAGCCTCTACTTCTATTTTTTAGCTTTTTTACGGGACATCCTGCATAGATAACCCATTCATTCAAAGATTTTTTCACAAAGGAATGCGCTCCAACAACAGCACCTTCGTTGATGGTTAAACCTGGAAATATCGTAGCGTTTGTTCCAATACATGCATATTGCTTAATGAGTACTTTTCCTCCCGTCACATGTGTATATTCAGGCTTCTCGGTTGGACTTATCAAATAATCTCCGCCAAAGTCATCGATAGCACTATACACCACAACCCTAGAGGAGAGTACCGTATGACTCTCTATTTCTATTCCCATAGCTCCATAAAGTGCGGAATAAGCAGCAATATGTACATGAGATCCGATCGTGATATGTCCTGAAAGAATACAAAAATCATCAATCCGAACATTGTT
>JAVVVP010000007.1:0-1363 GCA_036652575.1 Bacteroidaceae bacterium | reverse complement strand
CCATTCCACCAAAGCGAATGAGTGGTTGCCACAAAACTGTAAGGAGTTGTGATCACTTCTCCCGTAATGCGTAAAGCTTGCAGTGCGCAAATGAGAGGAAGCGTTCCGTTTGTAAACAAACTGATATAAGGAACTTTTAGATAACTACACAATGCCTTTTCTAATGCTTGATGATAGTGCCCGTTGTTGGTAAGCCATTTCCGTTGCCAAATATCTTCAAGATAAGGGTTAAACCCATCTAACGGTGATAGTAAAGGCGAGGTTACGGTTATAATCTTTTCTTCTTTTTGCTCTTTCATTCTACATCGAAATTTTTATCTTTGCAAATTTAGTGAAAAAGGCGAGAATAAAGCGTGTCTCTATAAAAAACAATGCAGATATTTCTTTGTATAATAGTAAAACTGTAACTTTGTCCGAAAAATAAAGTTCTATGCTACCAGTTTCTTCATTTACATCATTAGTAATAACCACTTACAACTCTCCGCAGTTGCTCGAAATAGTATTGAAAAGCGTAATGAGACAAACGCGTATGCCTTTGGAGGTTATTATAGCCGATGATGGTTCTGGCGAAGAAACGCGATTACTCATAGAGCAGTATAAAGAGATATTTCCTGTACCTCTACGTCATTCTTGGATAGAAGATAAAGGTTTTCGAGCGGCACGTTCACGCAATATGGCCATAAAGAAAGCGAAAGGGGAATATATTATCATTCTGGACGGAGATATTCTTATTTGCCCTCATTTTATAGAGGATCATGAACTCTTAATGAAAAAAGGGCAATTTGTTGCAGGATCTAGAGCGTATTTATCACAAAAGCAAACAGAACTTCGCAAGCAAACGAAGAACACCCACATCCATTTTTTCAGTGCGGGACTAAAACGCCGATTTATACTGCTGCGCTTACCTTTTGCTCACAATTGGCTAAAGGGGCATACGGGTTTATCAAGAATACGCAGTTGTAACCTTGCCTTTTGGAAAAGTGATTTTCTGAAAGTAAACGGTTTTGAGGAAGCGTTTGAAGGTTGGGGCTATGAAGATCATGAATTTGTGCAACGTCTTTACAATATAGGTATTCAGCGTAAAAATACAAAACTCCTTGCATCTGCGATACATCTGTATCATCAAGTAAGAAAAGAAAATCGCCTTTATCAAAAAAATAGGGAAATCTTGCAGAGGACGATTCAAGAAAAACGTACTCGTGCCGAACGGGGAGTAGAGAACGATGAAAAAACGAGCTATGAATAAGAAAATACGCAAACAATTTTATTTCTTGTCTTCCTTATTCTTTAGAAGAAGAACCATCGTACCTTCTCGTGAAGAAATAGACGTTATTATACCCGTAATAGAAAAAGATTTGTTGAT
>JAVVVP010000006.1:23609-55971 GCA_036652575.1 Bacteroidaceae bacterium | reverse complement strand
CCTTGCTATTAGCTAGACGATTCCCACTATTAGGGCTCGTTAGGGACTTGCACCCTTAAAGATTACGACCATGCGGGGCGTACAAGAATAGTGAGCAGACCTAAAAAATAGATCTGCTCACTAGGAAAAATACAGTTATATGAAAAAAAGTTTCTTATAAAGGGAAGTTAAAACCGAAGTTTACGTTTGCATTCAGGTTGTTCAACGGAATGAACTGCTTGCTCACTTTACCCATAATGCGGTCGCTACCGATAAAGAAGTTAAAGCCTTTTGTATACACGTTTAGCATACCTCCGCAGCACCAGCCTTCAGTAGTCGTCGATGTATTGAGTGACATTTCAAGGCATTTGATAGGACGCACATTTGCCGTCAACATCGTTTGGCTACAGCTATACATTCCATTGAAGCGTTGAGAATAAAGCAATCCTACCTTTAGTTTATCGTAGAAAGGCATTTTGTATTCGCCAGCTAAGTTCAAAGTTGCAGTCAACGCGGTGGTCTTGCTCTTTTTGCCATCATAATATACAGAAAACATCTTTTGCAAGTCATCACTTAAATTATCGAATTGATCGCTCAATTTATTGGTTCCATCATTATTACCTTCCGTTGCGATATTGGTGAAGCCATCGAACGTGTATTCACCTGTAGACGAAGCCGTTTCATTCTTGCTCCAAGATATAAATCCTAAATCATTCAACGCCGCTGATACGGTTAATCCTTCTACGGATGGCACTTTATAAGTAGCACCTAAATCTAAAGCCAAACCAAAGCCAGGTACGCCGAAACTAACATCGTCTAGTCCTTCTACTTTGCGACGACCATCCTGACACGTAGAGGGATCGGTGTCGTCATCCAATTTCACCGTTGATTTTAAGATCGCTGCATTGACTTTTGCATCAGATTTGATGATCCATTTGTTTTCGTTCATCGTAATATCCATATTCTTCACGTCTAAATCAGCATAGGCGGCACCCAAAAGAATTTTGAATTTACCTCCCACCGTCAAATCCTTGGTTATTTTACGAGAGTGACCAAAAGCTAATTCCATATAGTTCTGCGAACGAACACCTACATCCTTTATGTTGTAGTGCTCTTTCTCCCCCGCTGTTTTCATAAACTCAAAAAGCTCATAAGGCAGATTGGCAGAGGTATTGGAACGAAGATTCATTTCAACCACGTTGAAACCTTTGAAGGCCTTGAATCCGACAGAGAATATATTTATATTCAGATTGACATTAAACTTATTTTCATCATCCAAACGACCTAGAAAGTCGCTTGCCGAAATATCGGGGTGCATAAAAGTCGTTTGCGTAAAATGCTTGCCATGGCTATCGGTAAAATTCCCACTGTAAACAAAATTACTGTAGCCGATGGTACCATTTGCTCCCACATTCATATTACCAAGAACGGGCATTCCTACGTAAGCTTTATCTAAAAAAGCAGGGTTGAGTTGATGCTTATAGATAGAGGTCTCCATAAAGTAAGAAGAGCGTAATTCTTGAGCCGCAGCATTACAAGCGAAGCCCGAAACGAGGGCTATTGCTAAGGTGTGTTTTATACTAGTTCTCATTGTATTCCTATTTATTGTATATAATCTAGTTGAAAGTCTCTTTTAATTAGTTGAAGTTAGCTATAATTTTACCATTTAGCTTTAAGCGAAGATCTTTTAGCTCTATGTATTGATCTGACATAAGCTCTCCATTTCCTTCGATTTCGGATTTTGCCGTAATTTTAAATTTGAATTTATCCAATTTACTGACAACACCTTTCTGCTTAGCCGTTAAAGTTAAAGTGATTTTTGTTTCTGTTTTATCGCCTGTTAATGGAGCTGCCTTTATCGTAGCTTCGCTTACTTCAAGCAAATTTTTTGAAATCTCTTTTCCATTCACATCGATTGGAACTAATTTTACAAGTAAATCCAAAGGTATTGAATTGATAGCAGTAGAAGTTATGGTTACACCTTCTGCATCGTAGTCCTTCAGGTCTTTGTTCATATCATCTACAGAATCGCTATAAACAATGCAAAGATCTTTTCCGAAACGGAATGGAACAAGTACATTATATTTCATATCAACATTACAGTTCATAGGAAGATCTACCTCGTGCATTTTCGCCTTGTTGGTCGTTACCTTATCATTCGACAAATCAATCTTTATCTCTTCTGGAATCTTTGTAAGAAGTGTGTTTAGCGTGGGCACGTTATATTGCTTAGCCTCCTTCTCAACACCTGTTGGATCAAACGGTGTGCTGCCTTGATAAATATAGAATGTAGAGTTTTGTTTCTTAGAAATTCCAATTACGCCCGTAGCAGGCACGTTGACACTCTTATACCCCATCAGAGTTGCTTTAAAGTCGAGATCTATGGGCAAACTAGTTCCTGCCATATCAAAACGAATGGTTGGGTTCGTCACGTTTAAGGTTACCGCTTCGTCGTCCAAGAAATCTGGCAAATCGTTCTTGATATTAATAGGGTCTACTGTTGGATTAATGACAGGGTCCATAAGTCCAGACACTTTAGATGGAGCTACTTCAGAAATATCAACGTTCATCTTAATGTATGCATTGTCACCTTCCTGAACGGAAGTTCCTTTTTTAATCGTAGTCTTGAAATCTCCCGAAACCGAAACACTCCCACTCAGATCTATTTTGCCATCTTTTACGAGCATGCCGTATTTACTATCTGCGCTGCTTGGCAATACGATAGAATCAATAGGAATCGTGATTTCGCCTACTTTATTATGGGTATAGCTATGAGCTCCTTTGTTCAAGTAAATAAAATCAGGGAAGACAAACTTTAGATTCTTTACACCATCAACGTGAAAGCCTGGAAATACATGATCGTTACGATACACATCGTAGTTAATCGTAATGAGAACGTTATTAAATTTAATACCGTGAATTTCTTTTACTTCCGTAGGTATACTCGTGATGTGTACATCGATGTTATTCTTACCCTTCACATGGGTTTCGTTTGTTACATCTTCGGGCAGCGAACCGCTGATAGGCGCTGTATAGATAGGGTCTGTATCGATGTTTATATCCTTTATTTTAAAAGGGTCAATCGCATCCACCTTTACAGATACGTTACTACTTCCGTCCTTTTTTAAGTAGTATAAATTTGTCCCCGTCGTTTCGAGCATCTCAGAGTCTTCGACTTTCAAAAGATCTTTTAAATACGTTTTTGCGGTAGAACCGAGTTTCAGAGCGAGTCCATTACTACCTAGCCCCATTGTCATATCAATATCTTGGTCTAAATCATAACTATTGTCTACACTACAAGATATCAAAGACGTACCACATAGCAAAATTGTTGCTAATGCTTGCATTTTGCGCTTTTTGTTCATAATCGTATATTTTATTGATAATTATATATGCAAATATACGCCTATATTTATTACGACAATCAAAATATGGACTTTTTTTTTCGTGTATTCGACACTTTTTTTACTGTTCAGGAACAAACGGACTCTTTTTTGGCTCATTTTGTAGTAAACCATAGATAAAAACAAATCTGTTCATAAACTAAAAACGCATAAATAAGACTGCAAAAAGACGAACGTAATACGAAACGGGAACTTAGCCTTCCTCGTTTTTTTGAAGTAAACGTTCTATTTTCTCGTGAAGCAACTGTGTCTTGATGGGTTTCGTAAGATATGCAGAGAAACCACTTTTTGAAATCCGAAATTCGTCTTGTTCGAAAGCGAAAGCCGTTACCGCAATAATCGGAACGGTTTGAGAAATGTTTCTGATTTGCATGGTTGCACCGTAACCATCCAATTTCGGCATTCTTATATCCATCAAAATAAGCCGTGGCTTATTTTCCTTATATAACGCGACAGCCTCTTCTCCATTCCACGCATGAAGTATACGGTAACGACTTTTCAGAAGGATCTCAAACAATCGGAAATTACCACTATTGTCTTCTGCAATCAAGATTAAGGGTTTCTCCTGTTCCCCGACTAGTTCGTTGGTAGAGGTCTGTGGAGTGATGGGGTCGGCAGCCAAATAAGCGGGTTCGTTATGCTCTGGTATGATAAACCAAAACGTAGAACCTTTTCCTATTTTTGACATAACACCAATCTGTCCCTCCATTTTGGTCACCAAGCTTTCACAGATAGACAAGCCCAAACCAAAGCCAGGTTTTGAGGGATCTAATTTCAAGAAACGATTGAAGATCAATTTTTGTTTTTCCTCTGGAATACCTTCACCCGTATCTGTCACAAAGAAATAAAGTCGCCCATCACGGTTGCGACGATACCCAAACTCTATCGAACCTTCGTGGGTATTCTTCATGGCGTTGGAAATAAAGTGGTCCATTACTTGCATCAAGCGCATTTCGTCAATGCAAATTTTCACGCCTCCGTGTAATCGCTCGGTAAAGGATATATCGACGAAGGAGTTCTGAGCATTCTTTGTGAGAGACGCTTCTAATTTTTCAAACAATTGATTTGCATCCACTAATTTATAGGTAAAGTCAAAGGTATTTGCTTCTATCTTAGAGAGGATTAAAATATCGTCGAAGAGCTGTAAGAGTAACGTATTATTCGCTTTAATGATTTGGGCATACTCTGTCTTCTCTTCCACCTTATCTGTTGTAGCCATAAGATTACTAAAGCCAATGATGGTATTGAGAGGTGTACGCATTTCCTGACTTAGATTCGAAAGAAACATAGATTTCTGCTTGTCGTTTAGCTCTGCAAGTTCTTTCGCATCACGAAGCTTTCGCTCTAATTCCTTTTGCTTACTAATGTCCACGGTGGCTCCTGTTATAATAGCGGGTAACCCTTCTTCATCGTATTTTTGCACACAACAGAACGTATGTATCCAACTGTAACGATGTTGATCGTGATCTTTTCTTAAACGAATTTCCAAATCGAACCCCGTCTTCACACCTTTGCGAACCAACTCATAAGCATTGATAAAGGTTTGTAGATCTTCGGGATAAATCGTTCCGCAAAACTCTCGTTTGGTCAGATGCTGAATGAGCGGTGTCGCATTTTCGGAACGACGAGCATACTCATTATTCACATGAATCAGATCTGCTTTTATATTCCACGTCCAACGGCTCATTCCTGCGGCTTTGATCACTAATGCTAGCTTCATATTCAGTTCATCTGCCGTCTCTTGTTCATTCTTGATGTCGGTCACGTCCCAAGACGATGATATCAAGAGCTTATGCCCATTGGGGTGCCGAACAATATTTTTCGTACAAGCTAGCGTAAGTTTTACACCATTCTCTTTTGTGATTTTTCTAAAAGTATGATAAGAGGCATCGGTCTTTATCAGTTCGTGGTCTATTCTGTCCGATTCTGCAATCAGGGCGTTGCGTTGTATCACTTCGTCTGGGAATGTTTTCATTTCTTCGCACGTTACACCGTAAACCTCTTCGGCTTTTTTATTCCAAAACAAAAAACGCATATCATCTGTTATATCACGCACCACAACGCATACAGGTGTGATATTGGTAATGTCTTCAAGTAATTTTTTGTAGGACTCGGTTTCTTGGCAGGCGATGCGCTGTGCCGTAACATCGGTACAAAACAGATGTATCACATGATTCGGTTGCTCTTCGATAAAGATCTGTCCTAAATACACATTGTCACTATTGCGCCGATGAACCACAAAAGGACTTGATAATTCAAGGCTTATCGGACTTATTGCACGGAGCTCTGGGTAGAGTTTCGCTACCTGACTGAGTTTTTTATTTCTGATTTTATCTCCCTTGCAACAAAACGTCTGTTCAAAGGCATTGTTCACATCCAAGAAGAGGAGGTCATTGAGTTGATTTCCCTCTTTATCAACTATTTTTTTGTATCGAATAAAAACCATAGGCATCTTCGCGACCAGAGAGCGATAGCGCGTTTGCAATAGGAGTTTGCGACGATGATACAAAACGAATAAGATGAAGAAAAACAACGCAAGCAAGATGAGACCAATTTGCCAAAAGTCTGGATTTTCAAGAGAAACTTGTGCATCGTTTTCTATCATTTCATTAGCAGAGCTGCTTGACACATAGGCCAAAAGCCCTAAGAGTAAACTTGTCCTTTTCTGTTTCATTCTTTATTCTTTATTTCTTCTTCCGTGAATAATTTATGGGTAAACACGATGCGCGTCCCACCTTTGTAATTGCTATCTACGTAGATCTGACCTTCAAAACGTTTCACAACAAGCGAACAAATAGACAACCCGAGCCCCGCACCTGGCATATAATCATCCATTTTAACAAAATGACTGAACACCATCGCCTGCTTCTCCTGCGGAATACCAATGCCCGTGTCGGTGATGGCAAAGCGAACCTCTTTCTTCTGCTGGTCTACCGCATAAGAGAGATCTATCGAACCTTCTTTCGTGAACTTAATCGCATTGGATAAGAGATTCTTAAACACTTGTTCGAGTCGGGACTGATCGGTATAAAACGTAAAAGGTTCTAGGGTAGGCGAGAAATTAACTTTCACGTTTTCACCCGCTTGATAACTCGCCACGGAGGCCACCATACGACAACAACCGCCTAACTCAACCTCGGCATAATGGAATTTACAACTTTCGGCTTCTAGGTCTGACACATCTAACACATCATTGACGAGTTGTATTAAGCTATCTGCATTTTGCTCAATCAAATAAGAATACGTTTCCTTCTCTTCTCCCGTCAATTCATTGCTATCTCGATCCGTAAGAATAGACGAGAAACCAACAATTGCATTGAGTGGCGTACGTATTTCATGACTCATATTTGCCAAGAAAAGCGTTTTTAAGCGTTCGCTCTGCTCTGCTTTGCTTTTTGCTTCCTTTAAAAGTTTTTGCGTTCGCAATAAATCGTGGTGTCTTTCCAGCAAACTTTTTTTGGTCTTTCGTAATTTATAGGTATAGATAGAGACCACCAAAAACAACGTCAACAAAAAAATCAAAGTCCCCGCCAGCATCAAAAGCTGCCATTGTTTCCGATCGATAACCTCTCTATCTTTCTCTAATGTCCTTTGAGTTTCATCGTTCAAATTCGAGAGCATCTTTACTTGTCTGATATAAGAGGTCTCATATTCTTTTTGTTTAGCCGTGATCAGTTCCTTATAAATTTGGTTTGCTTCGGCAGACTTCCCTTCCTCTGACAGCAGAGCCGCTTTTAAGCTTAAATATTCTGCTGAATAGCTTTTTTTCAGAAGTTCATTAACATTCGTCAGAGCTTCCTTTAGCTGTTTTTTTGCCTTAAAATAATAACACAAACCGAGTTTGTACTTCGAGAGCACGTACTCATTTTTAACCTGTGGGAGCAAGCGATCAGCATTGGCTTTATGAACCGTGGCTTGCGTAAGGTTGTGCGTCATTACATAGTAACGCATAAAACAGCACTCATAAAAAAAGCGACAGCGTTCCACTGGTATTTTTTTCTGAAACGAATCCTTATCCATCGCCAATTCTTCAATCAATTGTTTGTACGCATCGATGGCCTTCTTTAATTTTTTTGGATCGTGCATTTTTAGAAGTGCTTCTATTTCAAAGAAACGAAACTGTGCCAACCAAGAAGCCTGCCGTGGTTTTATTTGTTCGAGTAGTTCTAACCCTTCATGAAAATAGCGTAACGAAAGACTATCTAGCTTCATCTCTTTATAGATAAAACCAAGTGTTTCGCACCCCACCACCATGCCCTCCGTATTCTTTTCAGAAAGAGCTAAATGATAAAGTTGAATAGCCTCATTGGCCGCTTGTTCATCTTGTTCTATCCAAATACGCAAACGACAACTTCGCCCATAAGCCATAAAATAACGAGAAGAATGCACTGACTTCGTTTTCGCTATCTCTTCAATTTTGGAGAGCCAATAGTGAAGACTGTCCTTCTTTGACAAATTATAATAATAACGAACCAATTCCGCAGCGGCATACTCTGCCACATCCATCGAATCAAAACGAACCGCTTCTTTATAAAGTTGCTTCAAATAAACCGCTTCTTTCGGTACATCTACGCATCGATAGTGTTTTGAACGCAATGTTTTGAGAATCTCTGAACCACGATTCTCCACCAATTTTTCATTGGAGAATAAGCTTGCACGAGCTTCTACTTCTGTTGAGCAGAAATAGAAGAAACCAAAGATAAGAATATAAATATAACTCTTCATTTTTTTCGTTGTTTGCGTATACCTAACTGATACTAAGTTCAAAAGTACGAAAAAACATCAATAAACAAGCGTTCTACGTGTTTTTTCTTCTAAAAAAAGTAAATAGAAGGCTTCTTCTTTAATCACACAGAGAAAAAAGAACTTTTTGGCAAGCAAAAATCCGAAAGAAACAACGTAAATAGAACTGAAATATTTTGCAGGATAAAAAAGAATGCTTACCTTTGCCGCCGTTAAAGAAACAAACATTAAAATTTTATGTATTTAGACAACGCTAAAAAGCAAGAAATCTTTGGACAATACGGAAAGTCTAACACGGATACCGGCTCAGCAGAAGCTCAGGTAGCCTTGTTTTCATACCGTATATCCCATTTGACGGATCACATGAGAGCAAACCGTAAAGATCATAGCACCGAAAGAGCTCTCGTAACATTGGTAGGAAAGCGTCGTGCTTTACTCAATTACCTAAAGCGTATTGACATCAACCGCTACCGCGCAATTGTTAAAACGCTAGGCTTACGTAAGTAATCTCGCCTATCAGCCCAAAAAAGATACGTCTCTCATACGAGGGACGTATCTTTTTTATACCCCATACACCTCGATCCCGAAACGTTCCGCTGCTTTTTTGTAAAAACAAAATCGTGGTCTCTCATAAAATGCTTATATTTGTGACCCCAAAGACGGCTCCGCTAAAAGAGCAAAAAGAAACGGGAACAGAAAAAAACGTTGTGTCAACAACAGAAAGAAGAAACCCATGACTAAAATACTCATCATCGATGATGAACCACAACTTCGAACACTCCTTTCGAGAATTATATCGCTCGAAGGATACGAAGTGATTCAGGCAGAAAGTCTAAAGAGCGGTCTAAAACAAATTGTGCTCCATCAACCCGAAATTGTGCTCTGCGATGTATTCTTACCCGATGGAAACGGTGTTGAGAGTATCCCTCAATTAAAAGGAGCACTCCTCAATGGCGAAATTATTATGCTGACCGCTTACGGAAATATTGCAGATGGCGTGAAAGCCATCAAATACGGCGCATATGATTATATGACCAAAGGCGACGACAACAATCGCATCGTGCCCATGCTCGCCAATGCCGCAGAAAAAGTAGCGCTGAAAAAGAAACTCATCTCCCTAGAGTCTATCCTAACCAAAGACTACTCCTTCGAGTCCATTATAGGACGTTCTAAACCGTTACGAAAGGCGGTAGAAATGGCAAAAAAAATAGTACAAACCGATACAGCCATTCTGCTCACAGGCGAAACAGGAACGGGAAAAGAAGTTTTTTCAGCGGCCATACACGGGGCAAGTCCTCGTTCTAAAAGCTCTTTCGTTGCGGTGAATTGCGGAGCGCTCAACAATGAATTGTTTGAAAGCGAAATGTTTGGCTACAAAGCAGGGGCGTTTACAGGTGCCGTTAGAGATAAAAAAGGACTTTTTGAACAAGCAGACAAAGGCACCATTTTCTTGGACGAGATCGGAGAAATGCCCCTCAATTTGCAAGTAAAACTCTTACGAGTGCTCGAAACTGGAGAATTTATATCCGTGGGCGATACAAAAACGAAAAAAGTAGACGTGCGGATAATTGCAGCTACCAACTGCAACTTAAAAGAAGCAGTTGAGCATGGAACCTTTCGGGAAGACCTCTTTTATAGATTGTCGGTCTTCACCATCGAACTACCCCCCTTGCGAGAACGAGGTGACGACGTAATCTTATTGGCTAAAACATTTATCCACGCGTTCTCCGTCAAGCATAAAATGTCTATACAAGAAATCGAACAACCCTTTCTCGATGCCATTCTACACTATTCGTGGAAAGGAAATATTCGCGAACTTCGCAACACGATGGAGCGTTGTGTGATTCTTGCATCGGATAACAAATTAACCCTCGCAGACCTGCCTCTTGAAATTCAAATGGGACCGGGAACGGTTGTAAACGCCATGGAACTGTCCATGGTCGAGAAGCAACATATCATCAAGATGCTTGCTTATACTGGAGGTAACAAAACGGAAGCCGCTCGATTGATGAAAATTGGACTCACCACGCTCTATCGAAAAATGGAAGAATACGGCATCGGTTCGTAACGAACGGGAACTCTTTTTTTTCACTCTTGCCCTAAAAAATTCGTGCGCGCTCGAATTTAAAATAGAGCGCGCTCGAATCGAACTTCGCCCGCGCTCCATTTTTTAAGCCTTCCGTCGTTCTCCAATAGAGATTCTTCGTGCGCGCTTTTGGGAGGGCATTCCCTAAAAAAAGTTCCTAAAAAAGCCAAATCCCCCTCGTCCTCCCCCATTCAGAAACAACGAGGGTATGTCAAAACGTATTGACACACCCTCGTTGTTTCGTTTAAATGAGGTTCGTCCTATTTAAGGGCTTTTTGAATTTCTGCTTTGATGATCTCATTTCCAGGATATCCACCTTCTGCTATATTATCATAAGCGATGGCTCCTTTTTTGTCAATCAGCATATAAGAAGGTATACCCTTTAATCCTAGATCGTTGCATAGATTATTCCATTGGTCCTTCGTCAAACGGAAATGATCACCAGTAATCGAAGGAAGCATCGCTTTCCAATCTGCTTCGGGAGAACTTTCGCCCGTGATGTAAACAAATGCCATTTTTTTGTTGCTCGCCAACTCTTTCTTTAGCGGATCAATCTCCTTCATTGCACCACGACATGGGCCACACCATGTTGCCCAAAAATCGATCAACACTACTTTCCCTTTATAATCGGCTAAAATCGTTTTAAGAATGTTTTTGGCATCTACATTCGCAGGTAGCGTTTTGATTTTATAGTCCACACTCGTAGCGGCTATAGGAACTTGTTTCTTCATCGGTGCTTTTTTCTGAGCACAACTAAAAGAGGTCATTGTAATCAATGCTAAAGCTGCAATAATAATCTTTTTCATATTCATAAAAATTAGAGTTCATAATTATGCGGACAAAGGTAAAAAAAAATCTGTAATAACTTATGGAAATCATATTTATTTATCTTTTTCGGCTATGAATTCAAATAAAATTACTACTTTTGGAGTGCTTTATTTAAAGAGACATCCAATAGTAATAATTCAACCATATACAAAGCAATGAATATATTTAAATATGTATCTGATTTAGGCGACTTGCAAGCCGCAATCACAGAAGCTAAAGAGATCAAGAAAAACCGTTACGGATTTAAGACGATAGGCAAGAATAAAACGGTTTTACTCATTTTTTTCAACAACAGCCTTCGCACACGCCTGAGCACGCAAAAAGCAGCGATAAACCTAGGTGCGAACGTGATGGTGCTAGACGTTAATCAAGGAGCTTGGAAACTTGAAACGGAGCGCGGTGTGATTATGGATGGAGATAAAAGCGAGCACTTACTTGAAGCAATCCCTGTTATGGCACAGTATGCTGACCTGATCGGCGTACGTACATTTGCTCAATTTGAGAGCCGTGCCGCCGACTACGAAGAACGTATCCTCAATCAGTTTATAAAATATAGTGGAAAACCAGTTTTCTCGATGGAAAGCGCAACGGTTCATCCGCTACAAGCATTTGCCGATCTTATTACAATAGAAGAATACAAACGTACGGCTCGCCCAAAAGTGGTGATGACGTGGGCTCCTCATCCGAAAGCACTGCCACAAGCGGTACCCAATAGTTTTGCAGAATGGATGAATGCGGCTGACGTAGACTTCGTGGTGACACAGCCTGAAGGCTATGAGCTCGACCCTCAATTTGTAGCAGGTGCAACGATAGAATACGATCAAATGAGTGCGCTCGAAGGAGCCGATTTTGTCTATGCAAAAAACTGGAGTTGTCCAGGGGTTACGCAACCAGAGAAGTACGGAGAAATTCTGAATCACGATAGAAGTTGGACGGTGGATGCCGCACATATGGCGGTAACGAACAATGCCTTTTTTATGCACTGCCTACCCGTTCGCCGCAATATGATTGTTAGCGACGAGGTGATAGAAGCACCTACTTCGCTCGTTATACCCGAAGCTGCGAATCGCGAGATTTCGGCAACCGTTGTATTAAAAAGAATGCTAGAAGTTCTCTAAAAACACGATGAAAACACAACAACGTCAATTCCTCGATCTCATTCGATTTGCGCTCATGGGCAAGGACCTTCCCACGTGTAAAATTCATCAAACAGAATGGGCGGATCTGCTTAAAATGGCGAAAGAACAAGCGGTGGTCGGACTTCTTTATGCCGCTCTGGAAAAAATGCCACAGGACCGCCGTCCACAACGAGAAGCGTTACTCGACTTTTTCAGTATCGTGCTGCAAATAGAGCAAGCGAACCACAAGCTGAATACAAGTATCTGTTCTTTGTTCGCTATTTATAGGAAACTAGGCGGAAATCCGATGCTCCTAAAAGGGCAAGGTGTTGGTAAATGTTATCTACATCCAGAATGGCGTAATTCAGGCGATATAGATGTCTTTGTATCCCAAAATTTCGACAAAGTACACGAGTGGACCATCGCAAATGGTGAGGAGGCTCAAGAATATGAGCCAGATTTTGATAAACACGTCAACTTTAAATGGGATGGTGTAACGGTAGAAAATCACTTTCTGCTAGCGCGCTTTTACAATCGCCGCACCGATCGTTCGATGCAAGCCATTACCCAAGAAGGTTTAAAGATAGAAGCCCCTCTTCTCGTTCAGATAGAAGGACAAGACATTGAATTGTTGCCTCCTACTCTTGGACTCTTACAACTCATCACGCATTTCTCCCATCATCTGATGGATTGGGGAGTCGGCATACGACAATTGTGCGACATCGTGATGTATATGCACACCTATCATCGGCAAATCAACGCCGAACGACTCAATCGTTGGCTTACAGAACTCGATTTAGCACGCTCGGCTGGTGCCGTTGCAACGATAGGTGTTCGTTATTTAGGTTTACCCACGGAGGAAGTGCCGCTTCATACAAAACAAGGAGAACGCTATGCCGACAAATTACTTCAACTCGTGATGGAATCAGGTAATTTTGGATGCATAGAGTTAGGGGCATATCGTCGTCCCTTACTCTGGCGCATCCAATTTTATGGCTTACATTGTATCAAGAGTTATCAACTTATGCCTCGTGAAGTGAGATCTGTATTTTTAGGAAAAGCAAAACACGTTTTACACCGCCTAAAAAAAGGAGATACGAACATTTAGTACGATTATAAACTGCCTAAACACGTTTTAAAAATGAAAAGAGTTCTTTTCCCCCTCCTTATCACCCTGATGGGCTTCGTCCTATGGACCGAATGCGTAAAGGCACAAAGCTATGCCTCGTTATGGAAAGCTACGCAAGTAGCCATAAATAATGATTTGCCTCAAACCGCCCTTGAAAAAGTAAAAGCGATAAGTAGAAAAGCAGACAAAGAACATTGCGAAGGGCAATATTTAAAAGCAATTGTAAGTCAAATGCAGCTGCAAGAGAGCATTTCGCCCGATAGCTTAAGTCCTCTGATTCGTCGTTTGGAACAACGGGGAAGTCTCTATACCGCAGGAGCAGAAAAGGCCTTGCTTCACGCGACACTGGGAAAACTCTATGAGCAACAAACCTTCGGGCAAAACGTGAAAGCTGAGGCGCGATTAAAAGCGAAAGCCCACTATCAAAAAGCAATGGAACAACCCGACGTGTTGGCTCAATGCAAAGCCATACCGTATCTGCCTTTTGTGCGCAAAGGAAAAGAATCAAAAAAGGTCGACAATTCGTTACTCTGGGTCATCGGGAAATGGAGTATCGAAGGGCTACGTCGATTGGAAGATCGTTCTAAAAAAGAAGCGTTGGAGAGTCCACAGCTTCTAAACAAAATGCTCAACATCTATCAACGAAGTGGTAAAAAAGAAGCGTATTTCTTAACGCTACTTGACTCCATTTCATTCTATACCACAGGAAAAGAACAAGTGAAACGCTACAAAGAGATCCTTCCTCTTTATGCCATGATGCCACAAGGTATAGAACTTTATATCCAACTTTCGCAAAGCTATTTATTAAGTACAAAAGAGCGAAAAGCTTGGGCTCTAGAAGGCATCAAACGTTATGAAAAGCAGAAACGAGTAAACGTTTTGCGCAGTGAGTTACAGAGTATCACCTCACCCTACCTCCGAGTCGATTTGCCCAACGATCTGAGTCCTCTGTCAACAGATTCTCTCACGTTTATGGCACGCAACATAAAGCGGATTACGCTTTCGTTTTATCCACTACATTTACCCGCCAATGCGGAAGTGTTGCAAACGTCTTTAGATGAAGATTTCATAAAGAAACACACTTCTACAAATGCGGTTTGTGAGCAATCGTTCGACTTGCCTGACGTACCAGACTATGAAGATCTAAAAAAAACGTTTCCCTTCTCTACTCCCGAAGCAGGAACGTACTACATAAAAATAAGAACAGATGGCATAGAGAGTGAAGCGCGACTTTACAACATCAGTCGTCTCTATGTACTTCGTCAAGGATTACCGAACAACCGCATTCGCATTGTGGTCGTAGAAAAGGAAACAGGCAATCCCGTTCCGATGGCGAAGGTCTATACCTATACCACTCAAAACAGGAAAAGAGTATGGAATGACACGCTACAAACCAATCAAAAAGGAGAAGTAGAAACAACGCTACAAAACGATGGCTCTTTCTTTGTGCAAACCGCCTCCGATAAATGGCTAAACAATAGTTCTTTGAGCGTTTATAGTGCCTTCTACGAGAAAAGCCCCGCCTACGTACAGCGCACCAATCTATACACCGATCGCATCATCTATCGCCCAGGGCAAACCGTGAAGTATGGGGGTATCGCCTACGCTCTTATGGGAGATTCCATCTCGACCCTTGTCGACACCACCATGGTCGTGAACCTAAAGGATGCCAACGGTCGAAAAATCGGTTGTGATACACTTCACACCGATAAATTCGGAGCTTTTGGGGGGCAGTTTGTATTACCCGTCACGTGTCTTGCAGGTTCTTTCTCCATCAATACGTCCAACACCTTCACCTCCTTCCGTGTAGAGTTTTATCGTCGCCCTACGTTTCGTGTGACGTTTGACCGCTCGTTCGATACTTGTGCACTCGGTGACACCCTCACACTTCGTGGAAAAGCGGAAACGTATAGTGGAGTGCCGCTTGCTTTTTCCCGTTTAAGTTATACCACGAACCGTTCCTTCGCTTTCTTTAGACAGCAGGGAAGACCACAAACCGAAGTAGCCAGAGGCGAAGCCGTAACAGACAGTATGGGAAACTTTAGCCTACGTATACCTCTTATCGCGGCAGACGACACGGGGGTGCATCCCCTGCCCGCAACGCTTCCTTATTGTTTCACAACAGAGGCGGTTCTCACGGCAGACGATGGGGAAACACAAACAGCGAGTCATTCGTTACGCGTGGGTAATAAGAGAAAATATATATCCACAGATTGGAGTAAATCTATATGCCGTGAACATCTGAAAGCGATAACCATCACGTGTTGCAACGCCGCGCAACAAAACATAGACGAAGCGGGTACGTTTGTGGTTTACAAAGGGACAGAGCGTATCGCTTCGGGCAAATTCAGAAGCAATACCGCCTTTGTGCCTCAGATACTGAGCACCTTGCCCTCTGCCTCTTATCGAATGGAAGCGACCGTGGGGAACGAAGCCGATTCGTTGGCAAGCATTTCGCAATCCTTCACGCTTTTTTCTCTCAACGATGTTCGCCCTTTAACCGAAGCCCCTTTACACGTTTTTCAAACAAGCAACGAATTTAATAAGACGCAACCCGTCACGGTTTGCGTAGGTGTTCCCTTGAAAAACGCGACACTCTTTTATGATCTGTTTGCAGGCAATCATCGAATAGAAAGTAAAACGATACATGTGAACGATACGTTATTGAAATTCACTTATACATATCAAGAAGAATATGGCGATGGTGTGTGCGCTGTGTTTGCCGTAGTAAGAGATAACACAACCTATTCAGAACAAATAACCATTCAAAAGCCACAGCCCGACAAACGCTTGACGCTGAATTGGCGTAGCTTCCGTAATTATCTCACACCAGGTCAACACGAAGAATGGCGTTTGCAAGTAATGAAAGGGAATGCACCTGTTGAGGCATCGGTTCTTGCCACACTTTATGATGCATCGCTCAACGTTTTTGCACCGTTAGAATGGAATGTCTTTCTCCCCTTCCATCGGGCCATACCTTCCTCTAGATGGTGGTCACCTTGGAGCTATACAACTTCTTTTTATTTAAATAGTAAACTCAAAGAATTTGTTGTTTCCCCAATCGAATGGAATGGCATAGACGAGACCCTCTTTCACTTTAGCTATTTGGGGCAACAACCGTATCGTATAATGACGAAAGCGAATGTAAGAATAGGGTCTAAACGGGCTCTGAGCAATACCATGGATGCGTTGACAACGTCTACCGTTGAAAACATAAAGGAGTCTGCATCAGAGTCGTTCCGTTCAACAGAACTGACGCTTCCCAATTCAGAACTCCGCACCAACTTTAATGAAACCGCCTTTTTCTGTCCTTCGCTTCGTACCGATAAGAAAGGAGAAGTAGGCATCGCGTTCACCTTGCCACAGAGTATGACATCGTGGTGTTTCAAAGCCTTAGCACACACCCAAAATATGGACTATGCAAGTCTCGATACGACCGTCATCGCCCGCAAGGATTTTATGGTACAGCTTAATTTGCCCCGCTTTATGCGAGCTGGCGATGCGACAACCCTCGTTGCCACGTTACGCAACCTCACGCCAAAGGCCATCAAGGGAACAACACGTCTCGTTATTACCGATGCAGAAACGGGAAAAGAAGTGGCGACACAACGGATTCCGTTTCATACCGAGGCAAAAGGACTTCAAGTACTCTCTTTCCCGTTCCATGCAACCACAGATTATTCGCTACTCGTTTGCACCATAGAAGCAATGGGCCATCATTTCGGGGATGGCGAGCAACGCTATTTACCCGTATTATCAGACTGCGAGGAGATCGTAGAAAGTCAGCCTTTCACCGTAGAGAATATAGGAGAAAAACAAATTGACATCACCCCGTTGATACAGAAACTTGACCCAAAGAGCAAACGCAACTCTCTCACCATCGAATATACAGAGCATCCTTCATGGGTGGCTTTGCAAGCTCTTCCATTGATGATAGAACCCGAAGAAAACAATGCGTATTCATGGGCTACCGCTTATTACGCCACAACGCTCAGCGATTGGATCGCGAACTCGAATCCTGCACTTCGCCAGTGGGCATTGAGCCAAGCATCTACGTCTGTTTCCGATTCGCTGTCCGCCATCTTCCTGCGGAATGAAGACTTAAAACAATTGCTTGTGACAGAAACCCCGTGGGCGAACCAAGCTACAGCGGAAGTTGCACGTTCTCGTAACCTTGTTACGCTATTTGATGAAGAAATTAATAAAAATCATCGCTACACCTATCTGGCCCGTCTACAAGAGTTACAGCAGGCGAATGGCGCATGGAGTTGGTACAAAGGTATGAATGGGAGTAAAACAATAACGCTTCGTCTTGTCGAAATGCTGACTCGTTTGCAAACGCTTTGCCCCCAGCAGGCAGCATCCATTGCACCTCTTACCCATCGTGCCATAGCCTATTTGGATTCTTTGGTCGCAATAGAGGTGAAAGCCTTGCGTAAATCGAAAGAACCAATCACCCTCAACGAAGACTTGTTGACGTATTTATATGTGTATGCACTACGTCCCACGTCGGTCTCCTCTGATCGTGACTTTTTATTGCAGCACTTAGCAAGCCAAACACCTTCATATACAATGTACGGTAAGGCGATTGCCGCTATCGTACTACACCATGCAGGGCAAACGAAATCTGCAAATCGCTGTGTGGAAAGTATGCTGCAACATACCATTTGCACTCCTGAGATGGGACGCTATTTTGATACCAACAAAGCACCCTACTCCACGGATAGCTATCGCATTCCTACACAAGTTGCAGCTATCGAAGCGCTACGCACCGTTCGCCCAAAAGAAGTAGCAACACAGAACGAGATGACTCGCTGGTTACTTCAAAATAAGCGCACACAAATGTGGAGCAATCCACTTACCTCTGTCGATGCGGTCTACAGTTTACTGCAAAGCAACGAGGAAGCCTTTACCACCTCACCCGCCGCGCCACTAAGCATCGTGAACCAACAAGGTAAAAAAACAATTCTTTTCACCGACAAGTTGTCTACCCAAAATTATCAACGTGCAACCTTCCTCGGTAAGGGACTCTCTTCCGTTGCACAAATAGAAGTACAAAAACAAAGCAATACCCTATCGTGGGGCGCGGCTTATTTAACTCAAGTCGTCCCACTCGAGAAAGTAAAGGCGACATCGAGTGGTCTTCAGGTAGAACGGCACTTTACAGTTCTTCGCCATGGCGAATGGGAACCCATCACAGAGGGCACCTTACTAAACGTTGGCGAAAAAGTACGTTGCAACTACACCTTACACGCTGAGCGTGACTTCGATTTTGTATGTCTTCGAGCTCCTCGTTCTGCGAACGTTGAACCGACTCGTCCTCTCTCAGGCTACACATGGAACGAAGGTATTGGCTACTATAGAGCCGTTGGCGATGCTTCTACACAATACTTCTTCGACAACTTCCGCAAAGGCACATCTCTTCTTGTAGACGAAGTACGCGTAGATCGTGCGGGTTCGTTCGCTGTCGGTATCGCCTCTCTTCAATGTGTGTATGCCCCCGAATTTCGCGGACACACCACGAACCAATTTCTCAAAAGTATAATCCATAAAACAAATAACAAATGAAGGGTCTTATAGCATCTCTTATATTTTTGCCTATCGTGGCAGCACAAGGACAAATCGAATTGAAACAAGTAAGTATGGGTAAATGGTCTGTTCCACCAGCGAACTACAGTGGCATCACCCATCTCGGAGAAGATGATTATGCCCTCGTGAGCGACAAAGAAACGACCGATGGTTATTACCCTTTCCGCATTGTAATCAGTCGTGTTGATGGCACGGTCCTCGAAGTCCGGCGCGGGGCTTTACTCGGTAACAAGAACCCAAAACTAGATGCCAATGGCATGAGTACTCGTGATACGGAAGGCATCGTTTATCACCCCTCTTCTAAAACGTATTTCATCAGTGGCGAAGGCGACCAACAAATTCTTGAATACGGAGCGGATGGTGCTCTTACAGGACGTAAACTTAACATACCTACGGAATTTAGCTTGGCAAACATCACCCCGAATTATGGTTTTGAGGCTCTTGCTTATAACGAGAAGACTGGACTTTTTTGGACCACAACAGAAAGTACACTGCCCTCTGATGGACCTTGTACCTCTGCCACAAACGCCCTCGGTCAAAACGTGCTCCGTCTCCAGAGCTTTGGCGAGAACTTGGAAGCAGCGGCACAATATGCCTATCGAATGGAAGGTGCTTCAACCACAAAGTTTGGCAAGACCTATTGTTATGGAGTTCCTACGATAACCGCTTTGCCCGATGGCAGTCTACTCGTAATGGAGCGGGAGGCGAATATCACACAGAATTATATCGGTTCGGTGGTCACTAATCGCATCTTTCGTGTATATCCTCAACAAGGAAAAACCATTACCGCGGCTACGAAACTGACGGCCTTGAGTAACGATGTGATACTTCCAAAAATGGAAGTCGCACGTTTCAGCACTCGTTTCTCCCTAACCAATCAAACCTTTGCCAATTACGAAGGAATGTGCCTTGGTCCAAAACTAGATGATGGCCGTCAAACGCTACTTCTTATCAACGACTCACAAGCGGGTTATGGCAACGAACTGATTCATCTACGGGATTATGTCAAAGTCTTTATTCTTCCACAAGGTTTTATAAAGTAACCCGTCTTCAAAAAGAGACTCACAGCCTAGCCTCCGAGAGCGAAAAAGAGTTCTTCTCGGCACGTAAAAATAAGAAAACACAATGTCCTATTAATTATAAAAAAAACAAATTCAAATGAACAGAATGATTTTAAACGAGACCTCCTACTTTGGTGCTGGATGTCGTTCCGTTATTGCAATCGAAGCAAAACGTCGTGGTTTCAAAAAAGCTTTTTTTGTAACTGACAAAGACCTCATTAAGTTTGGTGTAGCAGAACTCATTACAAAAGTACTTGATGATGCCCATCTTCCTTACTGTTTATACAGCGACGTAAAAGCAAACCCGACCATTAGTAATGTGCAAAATGGCGTAAAAGCCTTCAAAACAAGCGGTGCTGACTTTATTGTAGCCTTAGGCGGAGGTTCGAGTATCGACACCGCAAAAGGCATCGGAATCGTGGTGATGAATCCCGATTTTGCAGATGTCAAAAGTTTAGAGGGTGTGGCAGACACCAAACAAAAATCCGTACCGACTTTTGCACTACCGACCACAGCAGGTACAGCAGCCGAAGTGACCATTAACTACGTCATCATCGACGAGGATGCCAAAAAGAAAATGGTATGCGTTGACCCGAACGATATTCCTGCCGTAGCAATTGTGGACCCTGAACTGATGTATTCGATGCCCAAAGGACTTACCGCTGCAACTGGTATGGACGCGTTGACCCACGCTATCGAAAGTTTCATTACTCCTGGTGCATGGGCTATGACGGATATGATGGAAGTGAAAGCAATCGAAATGATTGCGCAAAATCTGAAAGCCGCTGTAGAGAACGGGAAAGACACCGTAGCACGGGATAATATGAGTCAGGCTCAATATATCGCAGGAATGGGCTTTAGCAATGTAGGCTTGGGCATTGTTCACTCGATGGCTCACCCTCTCGGTGCCTTCTACGATACGCCACACGGTGTAGCGAATGCACTCTTACTACCTTACGTTATGGAATACAACGCGGAAAGTCCTGCCGCTCCTAAGTATACCCTTATCGCGAAAGCAATGGGCGTTTGCACGAAAGGTATGAGCGAAGCTGAAGGCGTACGCGCCGCAATCGATGCGGTAAAAGCCCTCAGCTTAAGCATTGATATTCCTCAGAAATTACACGAGATCAAGGTGAAAGAAGAAGACATCCCTGCACTTGCCGTAGCAGCCTTCAACGATGTTTGCACGGGTGGAAACCCTCGCAAAACGAGTATTGCCGATATTGAGGCTCTTTATCGAAAAGCGTTCTAAAGCAGTGAACGTATAAAAATCGAGAAGCGGGAGAATCACAAGTTGTGAATCTCCCGCTTTTTGCTTCAGACGTAATCGGACTAAAAAAGACGTATGGCGAGTCCTTTAGAGAACACGACGCAAACGTACTAAAAACTCGTCTGCATCTTGCTTCGTAAGGGTCAAAGGTGGAAGCAAACGCAAGATATTGGTACTAGCACACCCCGTAAACACGTGCTCTTCGTGAATCAAACGATTCCGCATTTCACTGATCGGGAACTCAAATTCCAAACCAATCATCAGACCAAGTCCTCTCACTTCCTTTATTTGTGGTATCTTTTTTAGTTCCGCCATAAGGTAAGCACCAACGGTAGCTGCATTGGCGACAAGCTGTTCCTTTTCAATCACGTCTAACACAGCAAGAGCAGCTGTACAAGCCAAATGATTGCCACCAAAGGTCGTACCCAATTGACCATAGAGAGGTGCAAATTTAGGAGATATAAGAACGCCCCCCATCGGGAAGCCATTGCCAATACCTTTTGCTACCGTAATGATATCTGGTTTAACCCCAAAATGTTGATGCGCAAAGAATTTACCCGAACGACCATAGCCACATTGTATTTCATCACAAATAAGAATTGCACCCGTTGCATCACAGGCGTTACGCAAACCTTGTAAAAAAGCAGGCGTTATCAAGTTGATACCTCCTACCCCTTGAATACATTCTATAATCACCGCGCAAACATCACCTTTTTCTAGCTCTGTCTTAAACGCGTCTAGGTCATTCATCGGCAAAAAGGTGGTATGCTGATTGGCATTGATCGGTGCTATAATTTTAGGATTATTCGTCACCTCTACCGCCAAAGACGTACGTCCGTGAAAGGCTTTTTCAAAAGCAAGCACACGCGTTCTTCCGTTTTGAAACGATGCCAATTTCAACGCATTTTCGTTCGCTTCTGCACCCGAATTTATAAGAAACAACTGATAGTCATCATATCCAGACAACTGACCGAGCCGTTCTGCCACTTGCTGTTGCAATGTGTTGATGACCGAATTAGAATAGAACCCAAGCGTGTTGAGTTGATTCGTCATCATCTGTGTATAATGAGGGTGACAGTGTCCGATAGAAATCACAGCGTGTCCTCCATAAAGATCCAGATATTCTGTACCTTTATCATCCCATACATGGCAACCTTTTCCCTTTACAATGTTTATATCAAAGAGTGGGTATACATCAAATAGTTTCATATCATTTTATAATTTATCGTTTGTCTCTTAGAAGGCAACAGACTTCAATCGAAGTCCTGTCATTTCATCGAGTCCAAACATTAGGTTCATATTTTGTACCGCTTGTCCACTTGCGCCTTTCAACAAGTTGTCGACACAACAAGTTATCAACAACTTGTCCTCATATTTATCTACATGAACGAGTGCTTTATTCGTATTGACCACCTGCTTCATATCCATACTATTTTCTGAATAATGCGTAAAAGCAGCGTTCGCATAATAGTTGCGATACTGTTCTCTAATCTCCTCTATCGCTGCCTCGGTGCGTACAACTTCCGTTGCAAAAATGCCACGAGGAAAGTCGCCACGGTAAGGAATAAAGTCGATTTCTGAATTAAATTCTTGTTGCAATGTCGCCAGCGATTGTTTTATCTCTGGCACGTGCTGATGGTGAAAGGCTTTGTAAATGCTCATATTCCCACTACGCCATGAAAAGTGCGTGGTTGCTCCTGGTTTCACGCCTGCCCCAGTACTACCTGTGATCGCATTTACCGATATGTTTCCATGCAGTAGACCGTTGGCAGCTAGAGGTAACAAGCCGAGCTGTATACAAGTTGCAAAGCAACCTGGATTTGCCACGTGCTGTGCGCCAACAATGGCTTCACGTTGCAACTCGGGTAAACCATAGACATAGTCATTTCCCGGTGCAGCAAGGCGGAAATCCTGTGCCATATCAATAATCTTCACCTGACTTGGTATCATATGCTCTGCCAAGAACTCGGTACTTTTGCCGTGTCCAAAACAGAAGAAAACCACATCTACACGATCAAAAGGCAACTCATCCGTAAAACGCATCTCGGTTTCACCCATCAAGCCCTCATGTACATCCGTAAGCAAATTTCCTGCATTGCTACTACTGTTGATAAACGTGAGCTCTGCCTCTGGATGGTTGAGAAGAATACGAATCAATTCTCCTGCGGTATATCCTGCACCACCTATGATTCCTATTTTAATCATACTTCTTCCATTTTTTCGCCTTCTTCTTTATGATTGGCATAGTAAACACGCAACGGAGTGGAAAGTACTTTGATAAAGCCTTTGGCATCTTCGGCCGTCCAACCTTTTTGAATCTCGCCATATTCGCCAAATTTTGTTTTCACGAGGTCATCGGCACTATCCACGCCAATGGCGGAGAAACTAAGTGCGCGGAGTTCTAGAATAACCGTACCGTTTACGTTCCGTTGTGAGCTGTCTAGCATTGCTTCGATATCACGCATAACAGGCTCCATATACTGGCTTTCGTGTAGAAACATACCATACCAGTTTGCTACTTGATCTTTCCAATACTGCTGCCATTTGCTCAATGTATATTTTTCGAGGAAGCGATGCGCCTCTATGATGATCAAAGGTGCTGCGGCTTCAAAGCCTACACGTCCTTTTATACCGATAATCGTATCACCCACGTGCATATCTCGTCCTATGCCATAAGCAGCACCGATGGTTTCTACTTGATGGATCGCTGCAATCTTATCCGTAAATGCTTCACCATTCACAGCACAGAGTTCACCATTCTTGAAGCCCAACTTAAGGGTTTCGCACCCTTTTTTAGTCACTTGTTTCAAATAAGCGGTTTCGGGTAAGCCCTGCGTACTGTCCAAAATCTCACCACCACAAATGGACGTGCCCCAGATACCTACATTATACGAATATTTCAGTTTTGTGAAATCTGCATAAAATCCGTTTTCGTTCAAATAGTCCACTTCTTGTTGACGAGTCAGCACCTTGTCACGCGTCAGCGTTATAATTTCCATTTCTGGTGCCATCACAAGAAACGTCATATCGAAACGTACTTGATCGTTACCTGCACCCGTTGACCCATGTGCAATAGCCTCTGCTCCTATTTCTTTTGCATAACGAGCAATCGCCATACCTTGAAAAATACGTTCTGAACTTACAGATACGGGATACACATTGTTACGTAACACGTTTCCGTAGACCATATATTTAAGACTTTTGGCATAATATTCTTGCGTTACATCAAGAGTAATATATTCTTTAGCACCCAACTTATAGGCATTCTCTTCGTTTGCTTTTAGTTGTTCTGCACTAAAGCCACCCGTGTTGGCACAGGCTGCATATACTTCGTAACCTTTTTCCTTTGCTAGATACATAACGGTGTATGAAGTATCGAGTCCACCGCTGAATGCTACTACTACTTTCTTTGCCATATCTTTTCTCTTTTTCTGAATTGTGTTTATACTTATTTATTTGCTGCTTCTTGAGCCGCTGCTTGTCTTACAATTTTCTCTACGTCTGGAGGCAACTCCACAGGAAGCGCCTCACCTTGATGGCGTGCGGGATCATAAAGCATCCCCGTGCATATACAATATTTACGATGCGTACGTGCCAACACATCGCAATTGATGCAACAAGGTTTTTCAGGCGTTCCGCACCCTTTCCAATATTCATCATCCTGCGTCAATTCTGCAAACGGAACAGGAACATAACCAAGTGATGTGTTGATTTTCATTACCGCACCACTGCTCGTCAATCCAAAAATCTTCGCATTCGGCCAGCGCAAACGAGAGAGCGAAAAAGCCAAGCGTTTGATGCGTGTTGCTAAATGGTGACCCCGAAACTTCTCTACTACGATCAGTCCTGAATTGGCCACATAATGCTTGTTTTCCCAACTTTCAATGTAACAAAAACCCGCAAATTCACCAGCATCCGTAAGAGCTATAATCGCCTTACGTTCTTTCATTTTAGTTGCAACATATTCGTGAGTACGCGAAGCAATACCCGAGCCACGCACTTTGGCGGCATTGGTGATTGTACTTAATATTGTATCGACATACACTTCATGCGATGCATCGGCTACCACAACTTGGATGCCATCGTTATATTCCTTCATTTTTCTAGTTATGTTTATAAATCTCTATCATTATTTTCCTTTACTTCGGGCAGAATCACCGACAACGCATCTTTTAAAGCCTCTGGTGTTACGCCTTCTGCCATAACAAGCAAGATGGTATCATCGCCAGCGATTGTACCAATAGAGGCCGCCAAGGGAAAGGAGTCGATCTCCGAAGCCAATCCACTGGCATAACCTGGACGTGTGTGTATCACGGCTAAATTTCCAGAGAAACGAATGGATTTAAATTCCGTGTGATGCGACACGTGATGTAGATGAGAGGTCTCTGTCGTTCGTTTGTAAAGGGGATTCGTTGGTAACACATAGACATAGAGTCCGTTTTTATTGGCAACCTTTGCCGCTTTGAGCACCTTTAAGTCGCGCGATAAGGTGGCTTGTGTCAGTTGAAAACCTTGTCGATTCAGCTCGCTCAACAAGTCTGCTTGACTTGCTATTTCGCTGCTTAAAAGTACCGCTTTTACGACATCGAGCCGACTTCTCTTTTTATTCATGACACACGAACTTATTGCATATTTATTATATCCACGTGCAAAGATATGAATAATATTCCATATAAACTCTGTTTTTTAGCATAAATACGCCTTTTCTTGCATAAACGAATCGGAAATAAAGAAGCAGATTTGGATTCCTCGCTCTTTGCGAGGGGATGTTACCCCGAAAAGCCTCTTTGTAAAAAAAGGAGCGCGCTCGAATGTAAGAAGGAGCGCGCTCGAATGTAAACTCGAGCGCGCTCCTTCTTTTTTAAGGTAAAGCAAACAACTACTTAGAATAGTGCGAGTCTTACGCCCCACCGTAAACTCACCTTTTTAAGGGCTACTTTTCTCCGTCTATTTCAAGAAATGGCGAAGAGCCTTATATCAGTATTATTCGATTCTTTAACATCGTTATTATTTTGGTTTTCAATGCGGCTCCTTTTATAGGTTTCGCTTCATAAGCATCAAAACCACAATTCTGTATTTTTTGCTCATCTTCGGCATAAGCAAATGCCGTTACAGCTATGATCGGCACCGTTTGTGAAATAGCCCGAATTTGTGCCGCAGCAGCATATCCATCAAGAACTGGCATTTTTATGTCCATTAGAATAAGATGGGGATGATACTTTTTAAAGACATCTATGGCTTCTTGCCCATTCCAGGCATGCAACAGACGATAATCATTTTTCAAAATCGATTCAAAAAGCTTATAATTGCTCTTGTTATCTTCCGCGATAAGAATCGTTAGTTTCTGCTTTTCCACCGACAATTTCGGTTCGGGCGGTTCTTTTGATCTACTCTCCTTACTTATTTTCTCTTTCGCCAATAGATAGGGTACCGTAAACCAAAATGTTGTTCCCTTTCCTTCTTCTGACTCCACCCCTATCAAACCCCCTAATTTTGTAACAATTGTTTCACAAATCGATAATCCCAATCCCGTTCCTTGCGCATAATCATTTAATTTGACAAACCGCCCGAAGATTAGATCTAATTTATTCTTGGCTATACCACATCCTGTATCCTTTACGAAAAAGCGAAGGTAATCTCCTTGTTGCGCGTATCCAAGTTGAATGCTGCCCTCTTTTGTAAACTTGATAGCATTGGTAATAAAGTTCGTAATCACCTGAATCAACCTATTTTTCTCGGTGTAAACGACACACTGCGGCAGACGATCCACAAAATTAATTTCAACGGCATCTGTGTTCAAGCGCAAACGTGACGAATGCTCTATTTCTGAGAGCAACGCATTTATATTCACATCTGAATAGATAAATTCCAACGTTCCAGCTTCTATTTTCGACAAATCCAAAATATCGCTAATCAATTGAAGTAAGAGCGTGTTGTTACTTTCTATTATATCTACAAATTCTTTTCGTTCCTCTAATTCCTCGGTCGAAGCCAATAAGCCCGAAAAACCAACAATCGCATTGAGCGGAGTACGAATTTCGTGACTCATATTGGCAAGGAATGCCGATTTCAGTCGGTTCGACTCTTCCGCTTGTTCTTTTGCTTTTTGCAGCTCTATCTCTATCTGCTTTTGCTTGTCAATGTTGCGTATCACGCCCACCAAAATAGAAGGAGAACCATCTTCCCCGCGCTGGTCGGAAATCGCATATCCACGAATCCATTTATAAGTACCCGAAACAAAATCCATCAAACGATATTCTTCTTCTATCGTTTCAACCTCCCCATTTTTCAATTTTCTAAAACCCTCCACAACACTATCTAAGTCCTCGGGGTGAACATTCTCAAAATAGTTTCCCTCTGGTACCGTTATTTTATTTTCTTGCATTCGAAACTGATCGCTAGAATATTCGGTATTAAACGTGATCTGTTGTTTCTTCAGATTCCACTCCACAACGGTCAACTTTGTGGATTGAAGTACTTGTTTGTATTGATTATTCAGCGTATGCAAAAGTACTTTGTTTTTTTCAATCTCGGTAATGTCATAATTGATGCCCATCAACTCTATCACTCCGTTTTCGGGATCAAAATTAGTGACAATCACGTAACTTCGTATCCATTTACAAATTTCTCCATTCGAATCAAGAATTCGAAATTCACTTTGATTGTTTTTGCTTGTCCCTGCCAAAAGTTCATGATAGTACTTTTGCGCACGTTTTCGATCCTCTATGTGAAGGTGTGGATAGTTCAAAAGCACCTTATACAAATCGGAATGTTCGGGTTCTCCCACATTTTTGAACCATTGATTCAGCGCAAATCCTTTCTGATTCAACAAATTTATTTTCATATAGCCCACTTTGGCAAAATCTGAAATCAGCAAAAATAGATTTTCAAAATCAGCAATTTGATTTATCTTCGCCATCTGTTCTGTCTTATCAATGCAAGCCATTAGATAGCCATAGAAAACGCCTTCTTTATCGTCAAGGCGACTCAGATAACAGCGTATTTGCGCCTTATCATGGTAGTGGCTCTGGTGGGCACAAGGTTCCAATTCGTCTGCATCACAACGGATACAGAAATCAAGCGAGTCTCCCTTTTTCGCCCTTTCTTTTATGGCATCGGATATATGGGGATTCTCAAAAAAACTTTGTCCCATCAAAATTTTCTTATCCTCCACGCCACAAATCTCTAGCTTTTTAAGATTGGCATCAACCATACGTCCCTCTTTGTCATAAATGCTAATGCCAATGGGAAGACGATCCATGACTTCCAAAAAGGGAATATCATGAATCTCCAACTCCTTATAAAAATTTGCAGCTGGTGCTGGGATGTTATTCGAAGCCTGCTCGGGCGGTTCAATGATTTGCAAGACACCAAAAACTGTTGCCGCGGCATCCTTTTTTTCTTCCATACACAAATGCACCCAAAATTCATCTCCATCAATGCGAATGATAGGAAACGTAAGTGCTATCGGTTTGGTATCTTCGGAGAGAAACAACTCTTCTGTGATACACGTTCGGTAGTCTTCGCGAATCACATTGCAAATGGCCTGAAAAGGCTGCAATTCATCTTCGAAACCGAATAGTTGACAAATATAATCAGAACAAATACAATCTTTTGTTGTGAAATTTGCTTCCAACCATCCTAGATGAGCTAAAGAGGACATCTTATACAAACGCTCATCATCTGTTTGTAAAGGCTTACCTGTTTTTTTATTCATCTTATGATACGTGTTATAATAATGGACACAAAGATAATTATAAAATTGAATGAAAGACAAGAAAAAAAAGATTTAAGCGTTCTCGCTTCCCTTTTTTATCTCTTTTCAAAAAAAAAGTGCGTTCCAGCGCCCTTTATCCCTCTAAAAAACAGAGGTTCCGCCTTTTTTAAAGACCTAAAGCCGAAACCCCATCGTGGATATTACCAGCAATGGGGTTTCGACTTCTAATGAGAATGGGGTTGACGATGTCGGCGCTTAATTCACTACGAAATTTCGTATTTGACAAGCGTACCGTCCCGTTTTCTTGTTTTCTTTGGCAATGCGAAGGATTAACGTGTGTTCCTTGTCTTTCAACGTATCTTCCAACATATAAAGCCACGGAATATAAAGGTAGTTACTCCACTGGGTATAGGTATTCAAGGATTTATAAGGAGCGCCATCGATGCTGTATTCTAACACAGCGGCTTGAGGTCCTGCCACACAAAAAATGCCGATCGCCTTCCCTTTGAAATTCAAAGACATCTTTGCTCCAGCTTGATGAGCTTCGAGCATCGGAACGTTTACAAAGCCTTGGCGTGTTTCTATCTTTTCCTGAGGTGTCCAATCCGCTACCACCTTCCAGCCTTTGCCACATTTTGCTTGTTTGATGTCGACAAAATGCCCTGCGTCATAGCTAAAGGAATCTAGCGGCGCAATCAAAGGCGCTGCGGTTGAAGTCTGCTGTGGTTGTCCTTTCCAACAACTATCAAAAAGGCGGTTGATAGCGGCCGCGTAAAAAGTATGTCCAAATGGAGATGGATGCGTGCCGCCAAACTCATCCCATGTAAACTCTCCCGCAGCCATTCGCTCCGCAATCTCTTGCGCAAGGTTTATCGATGAAACATGATACTGATTTGCCACACGCTCGTGATTCAGGATTACATCGGGAGTACGCCCACTCTGAAGGATTGGGATAAATGGATCGTAAATAAAATGAAGCATTACGAGGTCCATCTGAGGATTACTCTTCAACGCATGGCGCACCTCACCTTCCATGCCGCGCACTTGTGCAACGGCATCGTAACCATTTGTATCGTCATTCACGGCTGCTTCCACAAACAAGAGGTCTATTTTCCCCTTTGAAAGAACATCGTTCACGATGCGGAAAGCGCCAGGCGTGGAACCCGTAGAAGCGACACCCGCATCCACAAAATCGAACTTGGTATCGGGAAAACGCTGCTTTAAACTTTGTTGTATGTAGGTTCTCCAACCCGACATTTCAGTGATAGAACCACCTAAGAACGCCACGCGTACGGTTTCTTTTGATTGCATTTTTGCATACACGTTTTGCAAGGTGCCACGTACCGTTATGTGCTGTTTGTCGGTGGCACCAGGTTGATGACGTACGATGAACTGCACCACTCTATCGGGGTTCTCTAAACTGTGGGGGTGATGGTCCACTCCTGGCTTCAAGATCAACTCGATACGCGTGCCACCAAGCTCTTTGTATCGTTTCCAAACCACTGCCATATTCTCTTTGAAAGGTACCACATGGTCGTTGTCGCCACAAACACTAATTATCGGAATGTTCGCTTTTGCCAATGCGGCCACTTGATCTATTGCGTTCCCGCGAAAGGTCGTTGCCTGCTCATTCGTTAAGCCCCATTCTTTCAAAAAGCCCTGCCACAATGCAGCATCTTTCCGACTCGGCCAACTGAATATATCGCATACAGGAGCATCTAAATAGAGACAAGCCACTTTATCCGTGTTCTTTGCCGCCCAATTTATCGCAAAGAAACCGCCCCGACTAAAGCCCTCTACCGTTACTTTCGAAGAAAGACCATAATAATCCTTCAATAAATAATAAAACGAAGTGCCTAAGTTGACGGAGTTTGGACTTCCGTACAAATGCGTTAAATCATAATAAGCCACATGGAAACCACGCTTGAGCAACGCATCGTCCACAGAAGGGAACGCATCAAAAAAGGCGGGTCGCCATATCCATGGATTCCCTTTAGCGGCTTTCTTCGGAGCGACAACTATCGCATCTTTACCATTATATTGGAAATCATAACGGTCGAAACCATGCCATTGTGTCTTTTTTCCAGGGAAAGCTTGAACCACGTAATCACTGGCGGATTTTCCCGTCAAACCTTTATACAACGTTTGTGCAATCAAGACAGCCCCTTTTTCGTTGGGATGCACACGGTCTGGAAAATAGTCGTCGTGCGGGCGCAACGGGGTGTAGAGATCAACCAAATGCACTTTCTGATGAGCTACCGCCTTCTTTATGGCAGGTATCACGCCACTGACCAGCACCTTATTATTGATACCATAATTGCCCGTTGTCGGCACAGGGTGGCATACATAAATAGCAGGATGCGAAGGCAAGGCTTTGAAAGCCGCAATCATCGTCTCCAAATCTTTTTGAAAATCTTTGCCGTACTTCCAATTCTCGGGCTTCGTATCGTTTGTGCCTAAGGCAATCGTTACAATGTTGGGTTGATAAGCCAACGCATCTTGATACATCTGCTCTTTCATATAAGGCCAATCGCCTTTCATGAGCATTGTGCGAGAGGAATACCCAAAGTTACGCACTTCGTATCCATCGCCCAATAATTGCCCTAACACACTCGGATAACTATCCTTATGTAGGTTTCTCACCCCCACACCGTGGGTTATACTATTGCCTACACAGGCAACTTTAATTCGCTCTGCCCTAGCTCCGACCATCGTTAAAAGAAAGATCGCAGTAAAAAGGGATGTAAAAAGATTTCTGAAGATCATACTCTAAATTATAATAAATCGTTATTGGGACAAAGGTAGCACTTCTAACAGAAACCGGTTTCTATTTATCCCTAAAAAGAATCTTCGCACCCCATTTTTTTTCATTTCATCAGTCCTCTTTTTAATAAAAACGGCACACGAATTAGCGTACCTTCCCCATAAGAGGCTTGGAAATACGTTTCTTTTACCCTCTTTGAAGATAAAAGGAACTGAAAAGCGCCCGATTTCTGAAATATTTTCTCAACAAATACAAATTTAAGAGCCTTAGGGTTTTTCAGTTCAAAGAAAGTCAGTATATTTGCCAGACTTAACAAGAATATTAACAGTAAAAAAATTATTACAATGGCTTATGTAATTAGTGATGACTGCATTGCTTGCGGTTCATGTATTGACGAATGTCCTTCTGGTGCAATTTCTGAAGGCAGTAAGTATGTTATTGATGCAGCTGCTTGTGTTGATTGTGGCACTTGCGCTGATGCTTGCCCTTCGGGTGCAATTGCTCCAGGCAAATAATTCAGTCGGACATTAACATCAAATAAAAGGGTGCCTTTCTAAAGGCACCCTTTTATTTTAAAATAGAAAGCGTTCTCGTTGCTTATTTACAACGAGGAGTTGTAGTAGCTTTTGTGCATTTGGTAGCTTTTGTGCATTTAGTAGCTTTTGTGCATTTAG
>JAVVVP010000006.1:0-23509 GCA_036652575.1 Bacteroidaceae bacterium | reverse complement strand
GTAGCTTTTGTGCATTTGGTAGCTTTTGTGCATTTAGTAGCTTTTGTGCATTTAGTAGCTTTTGTGCATTTCTTATCTGCCTTCTTACCACAATTTTTACAGTCTTTGCACTCTTTCTTGCAATCCTTCTTGCACTCTTTCTGACTAGATTGACAAGCAATTGCTTTTTTTGATGAGCAATTGGTACGCGTTTGAGCAACCATAAAATTGATTGCGAAAAAAGCGATCGACAAAAGAAGTAACTTTTTCATATTCTTGCTTTTTAAATAGTGATTTATTTTAATTTTGCGAGAGCCTCTTTTATACGCTTCATGGCCTCTACAATGTTCTCATCGCTAGTGGCATAACTCATACGGAAGCATTCTGGCGAACCGAAGTCACCACCACCTACAGTAGCCACGTGACCTACTTCTAATAAATACATCGCAAAGTCTGTGCTGTTGTTAAGGGTACGAGTTCCATCGGTCTTGCCATAATAAGAGCTACATTTTGGGAATAAATAGAATGCACCTTGTGGCATACGAACTTCCAAACCTGGTATTTCTTTAGCCAAGTTGTAGATCAAATTTTTGCGACGTTCAAAAGCGAGACGCATTTCCTCTACGCATGCTTGTGAGCCCGTATAAGCAGCGGTTGCGGCTACCTGACTAACGGAGCAAGGGCCACTCGTGTACTGACCTTGAAGTTTGTTGCACGCTTTGACAATCCATTCGGGAGCCGCGATAAAACCAATGCGCCACCCCGTCATTGCGTAAGCTTTTGAAACGCCATTGATAATCACCGTACGCTCTTTCATACCAGACACGGAAGCGATACTAGCGTGTTTGCCTACGTAATTGATGTGCTCGTAAATTTCATCGGCAATCACGATCACTTGTTCGTGTTTCTTCAGCACGTCCGCAAGGGCTGCCAACTCTTCGGCGGTATAGACAGAACCTGTTGGATTACTTGGAGAACAAAGTATCAGAGCACGTGTTTTAGGGGTAATGGCCGCTTCGAGTTGTGCGGGCGTAATCTTAAAATCTTGCTCAATGGTAGCTTCTACATACACAGGAGTAGCATCGGCTAAGAGCACCATCTGAGGATAGCTCACCCAATAAGGGGCTGGTACAATGACCTCATCGCCTTCACCAACAAGTGCCATAATCGTATTACAAACACTTTGCTTTGCACCATTGGAACAAAGGATTTGCGCGGCAGTGTACTCTAAATTATTTTCGTTCTTGAGTTTCGCAACAATCGCGTTACGTAGAGCAGGATAACCTGGTACGGGAGAATAGCGAGAGAAGTTATCATCTACGGCTTTCTTTGCAGCTTCTTTAATCGCATCAGGTGTATTGAAGTCAGGCTCGCCCACACTCATATTGATAATGTCAAGACCCTGAGCTTTAAGCTCTGCACTCTTTTGCGACATCGCCAACGTTGCCGATGGGGCAAGTCGGTTAATTCTGTTTGCTAATTTGTTCATCGTTCTTTCTTATTTATAGTTAGGTTTTTCTTATTTGCGATCGCCAAAGATGCGTAGCATATAGATAAACAGGTTGATAAAGTCCAAGTAGAGTGTCAGACTACCCAGCAAGGCTAGTTTCTGCGTCTGTTCATTCACCTCACCACCATGTTCTATGAGCATCATTTTTATTTTCTGAGTATCATAAGCTGTAAGTGCTACAAAGATAAGGACTCCTACATACGAGATAATCCAATAAAGCATAGTGCTCTGCATAAAGATGTTGACCACCGAAGCAATAATCAGTCCAATAAGCGCCATCAAAAACATTTTGCCATAAGACGAAAGATCGGTCTTTGTGGTGTACCCCACCACCGCCATCGTACCGAACGTACCTGCCGTAATAAAGAAGGTGGTTGCGATTGACTCCATCGTATAAGCTAAGAAAAGCACCGACATCGTGGCTCCATTGAGCACCGAATAAGCGGCAAACATCATCCCTGCCGTAGCAAAGGACATCGTCATAATGCGTGAAGAGAGTATCCACACCAAAGCGAGTTCGGCAATCAGTAAACCAAAGAATAAACCACGGTTCGCTAATATCGCCGTAGCCAATTGTTCATTACTTGCAATGTAGGCTGCCGTCATCCCGGTTACCACCAAAGCAAACGTCATCCATAGATACACGTTTTTAAATAGAGTCGCAAACGCCGCTGGGCGACTCTGTTCATACGAATTGATAATAGTTTGTTTTTCCATTTTTCTAGTTGTTGTTTTAAATAATTATTTATTGAAATGGAGCGTATGTCCCATTCGTTCTTTTTTTGTACGTAGATACGCTTCATTGTATTGATTCGGAGCCACCTCTATCGGAATATTCTCCGTGATTTCCAGTCCAAAAGCCTCTAAGCCCACGCGCTTCACAGGGTTATTGGTCAGCAAACGCATCTTGCGTACTCCGAGCGACCTCAAAATTTGTGCGCCTACGCCATAGTCGCGTTCGTCGGGGTCATACCCTAAATGCACATTGGCATCTACGGTGTCGTATCCTTCTTCTTGCAATTTATACGCTGCGATTTTCGCCATCAAGCCAATACCTCTGCCCTCTTGATTCAGATAGAGCACAATGCCCTTACCCGCTTTTTCGATTTCTTGCATCGCCTTGTGCAATTGATCGCCACAGTCGCAGCGCTGACTGCCAAAGATGTCGCCCGTTGCGCACGAGGAATGCACCCGCACCAATACAGCTTCATCGGGAGTCCATGTTCCTTTGATGAGTGCCACGTGCTCTAGTCCATTACTCTTTTGACGGAACGGTATCAAACGGAAGTGTCCAAAATCGGTCGGCATATCAACTTCGTCACCTGCCTCTACAATTGTTTCTGTTTTCAGACGATAAGCAATAAGGTCTGCAATAGAGATGAGGTGAAGTCCAAAGTCCTTCGCTACTTTCTGAAGTTCGGGCATACGTGCCATTGTGCCATCTTCGTTCATTATTTCGATTAAAGCAGCAGCAGGCTGAAGGTCGGCAAGGCGCGCTAAATCAATCGCAGCTTCGGTATGACCTGCACGGCGCAACACGCCTTTTTCTTGCGCATACAGAGGATTGATGTGCCCAGGACGACCAAAGGTGGCAGCCGTAGAACTAGGATCTGCCAAAGCACGTATCGTAGCAGCACGATCGGCCGCACTCACCCCCGTAGAGCAACCTTCGAGCTTGTCCACCGTCACCGTAAAGGGGGTTCCGAGCATACTGGTGTTGTCTGTCACCTGATGAGGCAAGTCTAACTCTTGACAACGGTTCAGGGTGACGGGTGCACACAACACGCCACGGCCATTCTTCAGCATAAAGTTAACCACCTCAGGAGTTATCGTTTGAGCCGCCGTAATAAAATCGCCTTCGTTTTCACGATCTTCATCGTCCACTACGATAACAATTTTACCTTGCTTGAAGTCCTCTATGGCTTCTTCTACTGTATTCATTTTGAATGTATCCATATTTTCTTTAGTTTATTTTCTGTTGGGATTTCTTGATCTGTTGTATTATTTTGTCGTTGGTCTTCACCACTTCTTTTAGGTCGTTCAAGAGACGTATGCGAAAACGCCAAATACGAATCCAAAGCACGATGCCGATCGGCACGAACACACCAGCGAGCACATTATACCAGCGTTTGTGGAAAGGAGAAGTGTGCGCATGCACAAACAGTATGGGATAACTATTGAGCACGGCCAACAGTCGGCCATCTCGACTATTCGAGAGTTCTTCGATATTGGCTTCCAATTGTTCGGAAAAGGCCTCCACTTGTTGATCGTTATGATAGTTGAAAAATATCTTTATATAATGAGGTGCTCGGTAAAGCTTCTTTTCTTTATTGTAAACCTTGCATTCTTCGCTTAACACCGACAAGCGTTCCACCACTCTTTCGTAGTCGGGGTCTTCTAAGATAACTTCTTTGCGGAAGAGGTGACGAGAGGGACGAAGTCCCAAACAAGAACGGAAAAAATTGGTATAGGCTTCTAGGTTAAACACCACCGAATCGTTGTTGGCCTTGTACGTCAAAAAGATACCCAACGAAGCCAATACCAACGTACTGCTCCACATGCCTGCACTCATATTCCACAAACCGTCTTTTGCCATTTTCATCCCCGACGTATTAATAATGTAATACAAGATAAAGATGAGTACCGAAATCACGGTCGGCAATCCGAGTCCGCCCTTACGAATAATAGCACCTAGCGATGCACCAATTAAGAAAAACAAAAAGCACGAGAGCGAGAGCGTGAACTTTTGATGCATTTGTATTTGAAACTTACGCACTTGCTGATCGTTTTCCGAGATGTTATAGCGCTTCCATTCCAACTCCATCTCTATGTTCTTCGTATTGAGCAAAGCTTGCTGTAGCGCCGTCAACTGACCGTTGGAACCCGAATGAATAAGAACCGTATCTATCTGGATGGCGCGAGGCGCACTTTCCGCCACTGCACGAAGAGAATCCTTTTTCGACAACGTACTATTCGATAAATACTTTTCCTTTATAATTTGATAATAAGAGCGTCCCACGCTATCACACTCACGATTGATCGAATCACTACTCTGCTCTAATTCTTTCAGATTAAGCGACATTGCGAGTCCTGTGGACGAGGTGGCATTCGACATATCGAAGCTACTATCAAAACTGATTAGGAATTGCTTATAACGAAACGTTTCACGATCATACGGTGCATTGGCTTGAAGTCGGCTGAGCCCGCCCTCCGATTGCAAATTTTCAAATTGTTCTCCGCTGTGCAGCGTGAGTTTCAAATACTTTTGGTCTGCCGTCATTTCGAGTTTACCCGAATCGGCTAACACAATCTGCGCCTGATCAAAGCCTTGGTCTGTTTTATAAATAATCATCCCATACAGCATCCCCGTTTGGTCATTCTTACGTTCCACATATAAATTAACATCGGGCACCCCATTATAAAAGATGCCCTCAGGTATTTCAAGTACAGGAGAGGATTGTTTGATACTAAAAAGCAAAGTGGTCAGCTTACTTTGTGCCTTTGGCGATATCACATTTTGAAAATAGAACGAAGCCACGCTGAGCAGCACCGAAAGAATAAAGAGCGGAGTCATAATGCGAAGCAGCGACACACCCGCCGCTTTCATGGCTGTCAATTCGAATTTTTCGCCTAGATTACCAAAAGAAATCAACGTACCGAGCAAGATCGCAAGAGGCAAAGCTTGGGGCACAAGCGTTAAGGCCATATACCAAAAAAAATGTGCCATCACGTCTACGGTTAAGCCTTTACCAATTAAGTCCTCTATATAACGCCACAAGAACTGCATCATAAAGACGAATAAACAGATAAAAAACGAACCCGTAAAAATGAGTGTAAAACTCTTTAATACAAACAGGTCTAACTTCTTTATTATTCTCATTTTAAAGCCTCTTCTAAAAGAGGTTCTACGCCTTAATGTGCAAAAATACGACAAAATAAAGAAACTCGCCACCTCTTTACGCTTTTTTTATACTTATAATAGTCTTTGTGGTGACACAAAACAAAAAGCATAAAAAAATCCGCATAAAATTTTGTGGTTTTCAAAGTTTCATCTATCTTTGCACCCGCAAACTCAAAGGAGGGCGAAATGATGGCGCGATAGCTCAGCTGGTTAGAGCGCATGATTCATAATCATGAGGTCCCCAGTTCAATCCTGGGTCGCGCTACACAAACAAGAAGCAGTTACATTTCGTTGTAACTGCTTCTTTCGTTATAGAATATTCTTCACACCGAATATCGGAACCTTTGAAAGTACATTGAATAGCCAGGCAAGAAGATGTTCTCTTCGCAAGGTTTCTTTTTGTATTTTCTAGGAGAGGCTGTTTACGTTCAAAATAGGCTTGGCACCTTCTTCAACGAAAGGCGTAAAAGAAGCCTTTAGCCGTAACGATAACACCGCGAGACTGCCATCCAAAGTAGTCTCGCGGTGTTTCGATAGAACAAAAATCCGATCGCTCCTATGCCTTATCGAAGGCGAAACGTACAAAACAAGCCTTTGTGATCGGTAGGCCATACGCCCAACGGTTTGAGAAAAGGATCGCGATGCGTATTGGGCTTGCGCTGACCATAAGCGATGGTTCCCTCTGGACCGAAGATGGCACAACTCTTCACCTCTATGCCTTTTCCTTTATAGAAAATGTAGTCGATGCGATCGCGCTCATCGGCAAGAGGTGCCCACGTAAGTCGTTCCACCGTTACGTGTTCGTTGTCGGTCGGAAAGGTTATACCAGGATGTGTCAACGGATTCGGATAGAGTTTGCGGTAAGCGTCTATGAAGCCCTCCTCCTCTAAAGCAAGGGTTTGAGGCCACGGTATGACAAAGCCATGATGATCCCGCACGTTTTTCGTTTCTTCCGTCCAATCCAAATGGGACGGTTCGTTGAAGTCGCCGCCTAACACTACGATCGTACCCTCTTTCGTATCTTGTCGCGCAGCAAGAAGAAAGGTATTCATCTCTTCGTCTCGAAAAGAGAGCGCATTACGCCTCAGCACTTCGTCGACACGAGTGGGGATGGGTATTTCTTTCCACGAATTGCCATCATAACCGCGCACTTCGTAATAAGCATCGTTCAGATAATCTAAATGCGCAGTGTAAACCGCTATTTTCCGTCCGTGTATTTCACTCGTCAAGCGATAAATGCTACCATGATCGTTCTTCTCTGGATAGACAGCGGTGGAATCGGTGAGAGGATGTTTGCTCAACAAACCCGTATCGTAGCTATAAAAGCCATAGTAGGAAAGTCCACGCGCTTTGAGCGAAGAAATCAAGCGCGCAATAAAATTTGTTTGCTTGTAATTGCGTACTTCGCTAAACGTGACAAAGTCGGGTTGCAATCGCTCTAGCTCGTTGACGATGGCCTCGTAGCCCCCCTTGACGGAAGTACCTTCTTGCCAAATATTCCATTGCAGTACAGTAAACTCTTTGTTACTCTTACCCCATGCTGTGCCGACGGTCCACAACAAGAGGAGTATAAAACTTGCTTTTTTCATAATGTATGCTTTTGAATAGATGAATCTATGGAAGGCTCTTCCGCCTCTTCTTCGACAAGAACCAGAGCTGGCTTACGCGTGGTAACAATAAGAATCACAGCGGTAAGAATCAGCAAAATGCCAATAGCAATGCGTGCTGTGAGTATTTCATGATAAACGAGAATACCCGTACAGACCGCCGTCAAGGGCTCTAAAGCACCCAAAATAGCCGTAGTGGTAGAGCCCACACCTTTGACAGAATAAATCAAGGCAAGGTTGGAAATAGTGGTACAAATAATGGCAAGCAAGAGAAAATTCAACCAGCTCTCGGCATTGGGAATCGGCTGAATACCACCTTCGCGCACTGCATTCACAGCAAACATCATCATACCGATGACCATCACATAAAACGTCAACTTCAAGCCTTGCATCTCTCTGACCCGTGAACGATTAACCCTCACGATGTACAAAGCATAACAAATGGCAGAAACAAGGACGATCACAAGTCCCCTCAAGCCAACGGCATTTCCCGTAGGGGAATAAGAGAAGACCGCTACACCTATAAAGGCGATTAGAATAGCTAGAAACGTGGTCCACTGCTTGCGCTCTCCACAGAAGAAAATCATAACAAGAGTGACAATGATGGGATAGGTGAAATGAAGCGTAGTGGCAACACCTGTTGACATATAAGAATAACTATCGAGCAGAAACAGAGCAGAACCATCGTAGAGAAACGCAAGATAAAGAAGCGTTGCAATTTCGCTACGACGAATCTTCAGACTACTCCGTTGAACGAGGAGCACCAATAAAATAGAGGCGGCAGCAAAAAGGAACCGATAAAACAAGATGGAATGATTCTTCAGTCCACTCTCCATAAGAGGTAACGTAAACAACGGTATAAAACCAAAACAGACAGAGGACAACAACCCCCAAAAGAATCCTTTCAATTGCTTCATTTAATCATGTATTTTTAAATAGAAGGAGCAAAGATACGGAAAATAAAAAGAATAGCATCTGATTCCGCTGGTTTCGATGATGGAAAATCGGCGACAAGCGACATCTTTCGGCAGCCCGCTGTAGAAGCCAAAAGAACAACTTCGCCTCATTCAATTAAAAAAAGTGTTCCTTTACTTGCTACGCTAATTTATTTTCGTACTTTTGCCTACGGAAAATCATTTTAGTAACAAGAATGGACGACTATCACGCGAGAAATAAAATAGGTAATTAAGACGAAAGGTTTGCACAATACAGTTCACCTTGCGTCGATAAAAACGTTGGAGGAATGTAAATGCGAACATTTTGGAATATAAACCACACACTGCGTACAACAGAGCAATGGGAACCGAATTGCTGGATTCAAGTAACCTGCCCTACTGGAGATGACGAAACATATCTCACCGAAGAATTAAACGTTCCAAGCTTTTTTTTAGACGACATTCGAGACAAAGACGAGCGTTCGCGTTATGAATACGACGAAGGTTGGGTACTCATCATTTTACGTATTCCCTACGTCAAAGAAGTTCGATCTCGCACCCCCCACACCACCGTACCTCTAGGTATCATCATCAACAAAGAAGTATGCCTTACGGTATGCAATTTTGAAACAAATATGATGATCGACTTCGTGTCGTACCAGCAAAAGCGCAATATGGGCTTTACGGACTCTGTGGACTTAGTGTTTCGCCTGTTCCTCTCTTCGTCGGTATGGTATCTGAAACGCCTGAAACTAATCAACACCCTGATTGAAGAAAGCAAACGCAATCTCGACAAAAAGATTGATAACGAAGACTTAATCGGACTGTCACGCTTGCAAGATAGTTTAACCTACTTCATTACGTCCATCCGTGGCAACGAAACGCTCTTGGCAAAACTAAAATTCAAGTTGCCCGTAGACGAATTGGATGCCGATCTCATCGAAGACGTAAACATCGAGATGAGTCAGGCCCGCGAGACCACCAATATTTATACCAACATCCTCGACTCTACCATGGAAACGTATGCAAGCATCATTAACAACAATACATCTAGTATCATGAAAACGATGACTTCCATCTCGATTATTCTGATGTTCCCGACCTTGATAGCAAGTATCTTCGGTATGAATGTAATCAGCGGAATGGAAGATGCTTGGTGGGGCTTCCCATTAATCACTTTTATGTCGTTCTTAACCACAGGGGTCTTCTTTTGGTACTTTAAACGCAAAACTTGGCTATAAAGAACGCGCAAACGTAAAATCTCAAAGAAAAAGTATTGCCATTACAATAAAAAACATTTACTTTGCACACGCAATAAATAAGAATGGTATATAATATATTTATTATCCTATGACAGACTCTAATGAAAATCTCTTGAATCAAGAGACGATACAGGCAGAAGAAAACGCAACGACAGAAACAAAGAACGTTGCTACTGAGCGAAAAATATACGTAACAAAAGCCGACGTATTGGAACGCCTCGATAATTTGGCTAAAGAAGCGGGTAAAACAGACAAAGAAGAACTTGAAGTGCTAAAACAAGTGTTCTACAAAAATGTAAATGCAGAACAACAGGAAGCACACGAGGCCTATCTAAAAGCGGGAGGTGACCCCGAAGCATACAAGCCAGAGCCAAACATAGACGAAGAGACCTTTAAACAGAAAATGGCGATTATCAAAAAATATCGTGCCAAACAGTTTGAAGAACAAGAAAAACAAAAACAAGAAAACCTAAATAGGAAGCTTGCCATTATAGAAGAAGTGAAACGGTTAGCTTCCACTCCCGAAGAAGCAAACAATCACTACGACAAACTCAAAATGCTACAAGCTGAATGGAGAGAAATTCGAAACATTCCTGCCGACAAAGCAAATGAACTGTGGAAAAACTATCAACTCTATATTGAGCAATTCTACGACTTACTAAAGCAGAATAGCGAAATGCGCGCTTATGACTTCAAGAAAAACTTAGAAGCCAAAACACATATCTGCGAATTGGCGGAACAACTCATCGAAGTGCCAGATGTAATCCAAGCGTTCCATCGCTTGCAAGAACTACATCAAGAGTTTCGCGAAATAGGTCCCGTGGCCAAAGAGCTACGCGAGGAACTCTGGGAACGTTTCAAAGAGACCTCTTCTGCCATCAACAAACGCCATACAGTTCATTTCGAGGAAATAAAAAAACAAGAAGACGAGAACTTACGAAAGAAAACGGCCTTGTGCGAAAAGATGGAAGCCATCACTACGGACAAGCTACACACCTTTAACGATTGGGATGCACAAACCAAAGAAATTATCATTCTTCAAGGAGAATGGAAAACCATTGGGCAGACCTCTAAGAAAACAAACACGAAGATATTTGAACGTTTTCGTGCTGCGTGCGACACCTTCTTTCTAGGAAAAGCAACTTATTTTAAACAGCAAAAAGAAACATACGCTACAAACTTAGCTCAAAAAACAGCCCTCTGCGAAAAGGCAGAGTCCCTAAAGGAAAGCGAAGAATGGAGTGCTACGACAAACCTCATTATCCAGCTTCAAAAAGATTGGAAACAAGTAGGAGTGGTACCCAAGAAAGCTTCGGATGCACTTTGGCTACGCTTTAACCAAGCTTGTAATTACTTCTTTGAACGCAAAAATGCGTCAGGTGGGAACCTAAGAAAAGAACAGTATGAGAATTTAGACAAGAAAAAAGCGGTGATCGAAAAACTAAAAGCAATCGCCGAACATCCAGGCGAAGGAGCACAACAGTTGATACGCTCACTTATGGAGGAATGGAATGCCATCGGTCACGTGCCTTTTAAAGAAAAGGACATTGTGTATGCTGCTTACCACGAAATCATAGATCAGCTCTTCAAGGAACTCAACATTCAAACTGGACATCGTAAATTAGAATCGTTTAAATCAGATCTTCAAGGTATGAGCAAAGAGGGTTCTTCTCTCTCTTCGGAACGCAACCGTATGTTCCGTGCTTACGAAGCAAAAAAGGCAGAGATCACAACGTACGAAAACAATATGAGCTTCCTTACCTCTAGTTCAAAAAGTGGCAACTCACTTGTAAACGAGATGCAAAAGAAAGCCGACCGATTAAAAGACGATTTAGAACTCTTACAACAGAAAATAGCGGTAATAGACGAACAAATAAAAGAGCAAAAAGCGTAAGCGACTGCGCTCGATAACGTTCCAAAACGTCAAATGACGAAAAGCTTCTTCTCGAAAGAATGCTTTTCGTCATTTGACGTTTTTAGGGAAGGAGGAATTAACGGAAGAAAGAAAAGTTCACACTTCCATAACTACGGTGTTCCAAGAAATGAGGATGCTCTGAAAAGTGATGTTCTTTTCCGTGCTCCAACACAAAGAGTCCGCCCTCTTTGAGTAGATGCCCCGCGAAGATGCGATCGGGGAGTTCGGGCAATTCGTTCATCACATACGGAGGGTCGGCAAACACCAAATCGTACTGCTCACGGCAGCGCGAAATAAAACGCAGTGCATCGGTGCGCAGGGGAAGCACGGCTTTGTCTTCAAGCTTGCGCAGCACACTCGTAATGAACGAGAAATGTTGCTGCTCTAATTCCACACTCACCACTCTCGTGCAACCTCGCGAGAGGAGTTCGAGAGTGATGCTTCCCGTTCCCGCAAACAAATCGAGAGCCGTAGACTCTTCAAAATCAAGATAACCATTCAGCACATTGAAAAGATTTTCTTTGGCGAAGTCGGTGGTCGGTCGCGCCTTAAACGTGCGAGGCACATCAAAACGTCGTCCTTTATATTTTCCTGTTATTACACGCATGCTATGAGGGGGATTAGGTATGTGATTGTATCATAAAGGTCATGAGGTCGTAAGGTATATGCTCTTGAAGCGTCAAAGGATGGCGCGTATACTCCGCCACAGGATTGACAAAAAAAGTATTCGGGATGTATTCGCGAAGTCGCTCTAATAAGCGTTGCCTTTCTCTTAACATACCCGTAAGAAATAGTTCATCTTCTAATTGATCGATCTCCATCAGTTTGGCAGTATATAATAAATAGTAAACAGTATCTTCGACCGACTTAGTTATATACGAGTTGGACATTATCAATTTCCCGTTTTTAAAAGCAAATACATCCATCCAACTTTTATGAAGATACGAAAACAAACGGCAAGCATTGTCGGATCGTCCTTGTTCTGCAAAGTGAAGGAGGACGGGCGTAACAGTAGACGTATAAAAAATGCCTGGATAAGTTTCTTCCAACAATTGACAAACATATTGATCTAACGAGAACAAGAGCACCGCATTCAGATAAGGCAAGGTGTCGTAAAACACATTGATATGCCTCAGCTCGGGAAAATTGAAATGATAAAGGGTTTCTATTTCCTTCTCATCAAAGTTATTGATGGGCACAATAGTCGTTGTACTCTGTACCAATACTTTTACACAGCGATAATGCGCCTGCGCAATCGAAGATTTTGAAATAGCTTCTTTCATATTCACTGTGAGCGAAACGTTTGGTCTCACCAACGCATGCTCTAAATGAAAGCTTTCTTTCTGATTTACATCGTATACCGCAAAGGCTATATCGCCCAGACTAATTCTGATATACAACGTATCGAACGTAGGATTTTGTGGTTTCGTTTCTGCCATTTCTTGTGGATTGGGTTTACAAAAATAAGAATAAAAAATGGAATGAGAAAATAAAGCAGCCATAGAATGGGGAAACGAATAAAAGCCGAAAGAAAGCGAACGAAAAGAAGCGGGACCGTTTAACAAAACCGCCGAAAAGCATCGGTTCTTTACAAGGAAATGACTACATTTGTAATATCAAACAACAAACAACGTTTACCAAATGATTCACGAGGCACTTGCACAATGCGTAGAAGAGGATTTTCCGCACGTTCTAACCGACATGCAACGCGAGGCTCTTCAGGTATTAGCCGAATTCTTTATGTCGCCAAATAGCGATGCCGTGTTCATCCTTCGAGGTTATGCAGGAACGGGGAAGACCTCGCTCATCGGTGCGCTCGTAAAAACGCTTCGTCGCATCCATCGCAACCCCTTGCTACTGGCTCCAACGGGGCGCGCTGCAAAAGTTTTTTCGCTCTATTCGGAGGGCCCTGCTTTTACGATTCACAAAACCATTTACCGACAAAAAAGTCTTGCGGACGAGAATGCAACCTTTACGCTCGACTATAACAAGCATAAAAACACACTTTTCATCGTAGACGAAGCCTCTATGATCGCCAATCAAGGTTCTAGTAATTCCGTGTTTGGGACAGGCTTGCTCTTGGACGATTTGGTGCGTTACGTATACGAAGGTGCTGGCTGTAAATTGCTTTTGGTAGGCGATACCGCGCAGCTCCCTCCTGTGGGCGAAGCAGAAAGTCCAGCCCTCAATGCCAACGTGTTAAGTGGATATGGATTAACACCCTACGAAGCAAATTTAACACAAGTCGTACGACAAGCAGAGGATAGCGGTATTCTATGGAATGCCACGAGCCTTCGAGAACTTATTTGCACGGATTGCACCGCGCAGTTACCGCGTATACAGGTGGCGGGCTACCCCGACCTAAAAGTGGTACCTGGAAGCGAATTGATAGAAACGCTAGAAGATAGTTATCACCATGCAGGTATGGATGGCACCATGGTGGTCACGCGCAGCAACAAGCGAGCCGTGATTTACAATAACGGGATACGTGCCCGCATTTTTGATCGCGAAGGCGAACTAACGCAAGGGGATCTCGTGATGGTAGCTAAGAATAATTACTTTTGGGCAGAAGAGGCGAAACAGGATTTACCAGAAGGGGTACAGTCGCCTTTAGAATTTATAGCGAACGGAGACATCGCCGAAGTACGCCGCATTCATCGTGTGCACGAGCAATACGGCTTTCGCTTTGCCACTGCAACACTTCGCTTTCCAGACTACGAAAACTATGAATTAGAAGCACGCGTATTGCTCGACACGTTGCAAAGTGAATCGCCTTCGCTCAGCAGAGAAGAAGCTGATCGCCTTTTTTGGGCGGTGCAAAAGGATTATGCCGACATCCGAAACAAGCGCGAACGGATGAAAAAGATAAAAGTAGATCCTTATTTCAATGCGCTTCAACTCAAATATGCCTATGCTGTAACGTGTCACAAAGCACAAGGCGGACAATGGCAGCGCGTTTTTATAGATCAAGGATATATCACCCCCGACCGCGCCGACATCAGTTATCTGCGATGGCTCTATACCGCCTTTACCCGAAGTTCACAGATGCTCTATCTTGTGAATTGGCCCAAAGAGCAAATCACCGAAAAGGATGTTTCTTAAATGCTATTTTTACCATTTACTTCTTGGCTTTCAGCCCGTACACATAATACACGACAACGGCAATACCTACTAAATAACCTAGAAGATAAGTAATGATACGCTGCGTGGTAAAGATTTGAGCATGGTCTACGGTATAATAAGAGAACATCATCAGTATGGCAACGATAGGGATGGCGAGGTAGAGGGCTTTACGAAACGGAAAATACGCGGTTTCACGTACTCCAAAAAGAGGACGCTTGCGCAACAATTCCACGAGGTAAGAGAGCGCGACAGTAGAAACAAAGCACAAGGCACTATACCAAAGGAGAAACAAGGCGGTACGAAGATCGAACGTATCGAGCGTCAAGGCATATTGCCACGTCATATAGTAGCCTACGAATAAGCCGAATTTTTTACTTCCTGGAGATGGTTTCTGCATTTCTTTCTATTTTATATATTACTATTTTATGCTTTTGGTTGGGCTTAGCAGCCCATAGACTCGCGGTAGAAATCGAGCATCGCAAAGATTTCGTCTTTAGAAGCTTTCTGGTCGATACGAAGATCACCTACCTCGCCAAGCAACGTAAAGTTGATGCTTCCAGCTGTATTCTTTTTGTCGTGTGTCATATAAGTATATAAGCGGTCGTAGGCGTGACAATCAAAAGTAAAGATACCATAGTTACGCTTAATAAACTCAATGGTTTGCCACATCTTATCCTTCGGGAAATTCGTTTTCGTGCAACTTAAATAGAGTTCGCACACCAAGCCCCACGCCACCGCATAGCCATGAAGTACGGGACGGTTCTCGGCTAAAGCCAAACTCTCTAAAGCATGCCCTGCCGTATGTCCAAGATTGAGTGCTTTACGAATGCCTTGTTCTGTGGGGTCTTCGTTGACAATGCGCTCTTTCACCTGAATGCTCTCTTCTACTAACGGTTGCAAACGAGCATAGTCCACGTTGCAGAGGTCGAAGGTCAACAACTCCGCCCACGCTTTGGTGTGGCTTATCAAACCGTGCTTCAGCATCTCAGCATAGCCCGAACAAATGTTTTCAGCATCTAACGTGCGCAAAAAATCCGTATCCACAATGACACACACGGATTTAGAGAACACACCAATCTCGTTTTTAAGTCCTCCGAAGTTAATGCCAGTCTTCCCGCCTACCGCCGCATCAACCATAGAAAGTAACGTTGTAGGAACATTGATATAGGGAATACCACGCTTAAAGGTGGACGCGGCAAAGCCTCCTAAATCGGTAGGCATTCCACCGCCCACGTTAAGCATCAGCGAATGGCGTGTTCCGCCAGCTTCGCCCATTTGCTGCCAAACAGACGCCAAAGTATCGAGCGTTTTATGTGTATCGGTCGCACCGATTACAATCGATACCGCTCCTGCTAACTCCTCGCAACCTTCAAGTAAAGGCTTGCACAAACGTTCGGTCGTTGTGTCCGTTAAAACAAACAGTTTATCGTGGTGAACGCTACGAATGGCGCGCCCTACCTCGGTCTTCAACGCTTGTGATATGATAATAGTCTGAGTTTCCATGGCTGCAAAGTTACTATTTAAATCAAAATCAAGAACGTAATCGTCCATAAAAAGCAAAAAAGAACAAAATCCCTATATTTCTTCTTTTGCATTAAACCTTATCGCTACTTTTGCATCAAAAGGTAGTTATTGCTCCTAAAACAAAAGAAATAAAAAAAAGAACGATTCGTATATGAAAAAGATTTATGCCTTATTCCTCCTCTTTCTTTGTCTTCCACTCAGTATCCAAGCACAAAAATTCTCGATCAGTGGTTCTATTATAGACAAACAAACACGTGATGGAATAGAATTAGCAACCGTACAACTTTTAACCCCCGACAGTGCTATGGTAACAGGTATCACTTCGGCAAAAGATGGTTCGTTTAAGGTAATCCCCTCAAAGATTGGCAATTATATTTTAAAAATCAGTTATATAGGCTACAACACCGAATACCGCAATCTAAGTATAACAAAGAACGAAAAGATAAAGACCGTAGGAACGGTAGAACTCAGTACAAGCGATGTGGCGCTAAAGATGGCACAAATTACCGCAAAGATAGCCAAAGTGGAAATGAAAGAAGATACCTTCGTTTATAATGCCGCAGCTTATCGTGTGCCCGAAGGCTCTATGCTCGAATCCCTTATAGAGAAACTACCAGGCGTAGAAGTAGCCGAAGATGGCACCATTAAAGCCAACGGAAAAACCGTGACTCAAATTATGCTCAACGGCAAAGATTTCTTTAAAGGAGATACGAAAATAGCAATGAAGAACGTCCCTGTAGACTTGGTTGAAAAAATAAAATCGTACGACAAACAAAGCGAATACACCAAACAAACGGGCATTGACGATGGTGAAGAAGAAACCGTGATAGACCTTTCTTTAAAGAAAAAGCTCAAGTCGTCGTGGATCTCAAACATCGACCTTGGCGCAGGAAATAAAGACCGCTACACTTCTAAATTATTTGCCAACAAATACGATGAAGTATCACGCTTTACGGCCTTTGGCTCGATGAACAACACAAACGATCAGGGCTTTCATGGCGGTTCCTTTCGCAAAGGTAGCGGAGGACTCGTAGCAAGTAAAATGTTTGGAATGGATGGGATGTGGAACAACGGGAAGAAAGAGCGCGAAGCTGGATTCCTAGAATTTGGCGGAAACATACGCTACAATTATACAGGGTCCGACAAAGAGAGTTCGAGTAACTCCGAAAGTTTCTTGACCGCGGGCTCCTCTAGTTCGTTCTTCAACAATCGCGACAAAGGAAAGAATAGTTCCAGTAATTTGAATGCTGGTTTTCGTTTAGAATGGAGCCCCGATACCATGACCTCCATCACCTTTCGCCCTAGCTTTTCGCACACTGAAGGCAACAATTGGTCAGAAAGTCAATCGGCAACGTTCAATGCAAACCCCTATCAAATAGAAGGTATCACCGATCCTCTGACGAGTGCCTTCGAGTTATCGAACCCCGAACTAAAGAAAATACTGGTCAACACGAATGATCGCAAAAGTTTAGGAAACAACAACAGCAATAATTTCAATGCAGAAATAGAAGCCTCACGCCGCCTAAACAATAAGGGGCGCAACATCTCCTTTAGTGGTGAAGTGGCATATGATAACCATAAAAGCAAATCCTTTAGCCTCTCGAATATTTACTATCAATCGAAAGACTCGCTTGCAAAGACAAACCAATACTCCTCTAATCCCCAAAAGAATTGGAACTATCGTGTTGGGCTAAGCTACAGTGAACCACTCATCGCAAAAACGCTTTTTCTTCAAAGCCGATACCAATTTCAATATCGCTATTCCGACTCTGACCGCTCGCTCTATCAGATGCAAGACTCACTGATAGCATGGGGAATCCCCACGCCTCCACTCGGAACGCTACCGTTCCCTGTCGACACACTCGAATTGATGCGCGATTTGCGCAACAGTCAATATGCAACCTACAAATACTTCAACCACGACATCAACCTGGGGCTACGCTGGGTGACAGAAAAGATAAACCTCAACGCAGGTATCTCTATACAACCACAAACCACAGAAATGGCATACCAAAAAGATAGAATGGACACCCTCATTACTCGCAACGTGCTCAATGTGTCGCCCAAAGTGCGTTTTCGCTATAAATTCTCGAAAACAAGTCAGTTGAACATACGCTATAATGGAAACCCTTCTCAACCCTCGATGACCAATCTGCTTGATATTAGAGACGACAGCGACCCGCTGAATATCTCAATCGGAAATCCAAGCCTAAAACCTTCGTGGACCAATTCCTTGACCGTTTTCTACAATAATTATATCAGTGAACGCCAACAAGGCTTTATGGTAAACGCCAACTTTAGTCAAACATCAAATGAAATTAGCACGGCCGTAGAATACAACGACCTTACAGGTGTGCGTATTACCCAACCCAAAAACATCAATGGAAATTGGAATGCTCGTAGCTCGGTGATGTTCAATACGGCGTTAGGGACTGAAAAAGCCTTCAACGTGAGCACTTACACCAACCTAAACTATGACAACTCCGTAGGTTATGTTAGTGTGAACAAAGGAAATAGCGAAAAGAGCACCTCTAAGACTCTCGGGATAGGCGAATATCTGCGCGGAAGTTATCGTTCCGATTTATTCGAAATAGGACTCAATGCAAACCTCAACTATCAACACACCCGCAACGACCTCCAACACAATGCCAATATGGATACCTACAACTATTCCTACGGCGGAAACGTACAATTCTCGCTACCTTGGAGTATGAGCCTCTCCAGCGACATCGGTATGAATAGTCGACGCGGATATTCCGACAACTCCATGAATACGAACGAAATCATATGGAATGCACAGATTTCACAAAGTTTCTTGCGCAACAAAAGCGCAACCCTGAGCATCCAATTCTACGATATATTAAAAGAACAAAGCAACGTTTCTCGCATCATCAATGCCCAAATACGTCGCGACACATGGAGCAACGCCATCAACAGTTATTGTATGGTACACTTCAGTTATCGACTCAATATTTTTGCAGGCGGCAAAAGTAAAGGTGACGGAGGGGATGACAAAGGCACCCAAAAGGGTCGCAAAAGAGGTGCCACAGGCCGTTCCGCAGGAATGCCAATGATGCGCATGGGCGAAGCTAGACATCTGTAATCCGTTCCCATTCTAAAATACCAAATGCCCCTTCTATTCTCCTCAAAGAGAAAAGAGGGGGCATTTAGCTTACCCCTAAATACAATCAGATACGCTTATAATTTGCTCATCTAAGAAAAAAAAACTACATTTGCCCTAAAAGCACACGCACATGTGGATAACGATATTTTTTTGGTCCTTTATCACTGTATATGTATCTGTCGTAACGAGCATCATTCTTGTCGTATTACTCGATAATCGCCAGCCCGTAAAGGCCATTTCGTGGTTACTCATTCTACTGGCACTACCTTGCATAGGACTTGTGCTCTATTACTTTTTCGGACAAAACATACGCAAAGAAAAACTCATCAGCAAGAAAAGTTTGAACCTACTCACGCAAAACGTAGTATTCGACAAGACCATCCTAGAACGAAACCAGAATTACGCGCCACTCATTCGCTACTTTGAACGCCGCAATATGGCGATGCCGTTTGTGGGCAACGCCTTGGTACTCATCAACACGGGGGCAGAATACATAGAACAACTCTTGCGAGACATTGGTAGAGCACGCCATCACATCCACTTACAAAGCTATATTTTCGAGGACGATTCCATCGGACGCTTGGTGAGAGATGCGCTCATCGATGCGACGAGACGAGGGGTTCTCGTTCGACTTATTTACGACGATGTGGGTTGCTGGAATGTGAAGCAACGCTTTTTCGACAACATGGAAAAGAACGGGATACAATTGCAAAACTTTATGCCTGTACGCTTTCCACGCTTCACGCACAAAGCCAATTATCGCAACCATCGCAAACTCTGTATCATTGACGGTAGCGTTGGATTTATAGGCGGTATGAACATTGCCCTGCGCTACGTGAGAGGCAAAGAAGGCACTCCCTGGTGCGATATGCAATTGCGCATAGAGGGCGGTGCTGTAGCCGCATTGCAACAAGTGTTCTTAACCGATTGGTTCTTTATGTCGCGCGTGATGATTAATGACACACCTTATTATCCTGTATCGTTACAAAACAAAAACGTCAAGAACGACTCTACCGTGCAGATCGTAACCTCTGGACCAGCATCGAAATGGCCTGACATTATGCACGGAATGACATGGGCTATCCAGAACTCACGTAACTATGTATACATTCAAAGTCCTTACTTTATGCCCACCGAGCCAATTATGCAAGCGCTGCAAACCGCAGCAACGTGTGGCGTGGACGTACGGGTGATGGTGCCGTGGAAGCCAGATGGCAAATTTCTGAGATGGGCAAACAATTCTTTCTTCACCGAAGCCCTACGTGCAGGCGTAAAAGTCTACACGTATCGCGGAGGATTCCTACACTCTAAAATGATGGTGATAGATGATGAAATGTGTACCATCGGATCTACAAACATAGACTTCCGAAGCTTTGAAAACAACTTCGAGGTCAATGCTTTTATCTATTCGCCTACGATGGCATTGCAAGTTAAAAGCACTTTTTATGCAGATACCGAACACTGCATCCGCTTAGATAGCTCGATATGGAAAAAACGCAGCATCTTTTTACGCTTACGCGAATCCCTCGTGCGCCTCTTCTCTCCCATGCTTTAGAGAGATAAAGAACCCGCAGTTCCTTTATAAAGAAGGACTACGGGCTTTTTCTTTCCTCTTTTCCAAACGCGTTCGTTTACAAAAAAGGTGCTGCCATCTTCAGCTGGAAACGGCTTGCCGAATAGGTGCTTTACCTTAAGGCTCTATACCCTCGTACGTCTCGAAGGCTTTGCGCACATCGTCAGGGATCTCAACCGCTGTTTTCTCTTTTTGCGAGAAGCAAACCATCACCGTTTTGCATTGACATACCACAACATTTGTGTTCGTATTGACCGCTTGCTGCAAGAGCGTAAAACTCTTTGTTCCGATATGTACCACCGCTGTTTCTAAGACGATAGAGTCTCCATAAAACACGGGCATAAAGAAGTCGGCATTGATATTGGCAACCACAGGCACGACGGTCTGAAACTCAAATTCATGAGGCAACGAAAGATGTAAATACTCTGTTTTTGCCATATCATAAAGCGAAAAATAAACCGCATTATTTACATGACCAAAGCGGTCCACGTCGTTAAAGCGAAGTTGTACGTCCATCCGATGACGAAACTTCTGTTTGTTTCTTTCTTGTACCATTTGTTCCTCCCTTTTAATTATTTAGAACCGAATCTAATCCTGAACGAATACTTTTTCTATTTCCACGATGTACATCTTATGCATAGAGCCCCCTGGGCGGGCGTTATACCATCGCTCTAAATCACTAGCACTAAGAAACTTATCCGCACGAAGTTCTTCGGCATAGAGTTTCTTACATTCCAACGTCAGTCGAGCTTGCTTAAAAGCCACCGAACCATTTGATGCCGCAAAAGGTTGAAGACCTGTTTCCTTTACTTTGTCGGTGGTACGTCCAGAAGTCGAACCACATATTTTATGAATCACTTTACCCGCTTCACCCAAAAAAGACAAGGTAAGACCGTCTTCGGCTTCCAAAAAATCATACGTATAACGCTCGGGGCGTACAAACACAAAGGCAACGGGTTTATTCCACAGAAAACCAATACCACCCCACGATGCCGTCATGGTATTAAAGTGGTCGAGCGTACCAGCCGTAACGAGCATCCACTCTTTACCGATCAATTCGATCACGTTGTCTGTTAAATCTTTAATGTCTATCTGTCTCATTTTATTCTGAAATTAGCATCTATTTATTTTGTTATTCGTTTCACCATTCTATAAACTTACCGCGGGCTCTGCGCTCTTCGAGTTTGCACTTCAAAAACTTTTTGCGGTCCTTCGCCATATAACGACGAGCAAAGATATTTGGTACCGCAACACCTAAAGAAATACAAATAATAATGAGTAAGGCGGTCGAACCATTCACCACAACCGTACTGACCTCGCTAGCATCGCCTTTCATATTGATCAAGGCAAAAAGCGAACGATACATCAGCACACCAGGCACCATCGGTATCACGGAGGGGATGGTGAGCACATGGTTGGGCACATCAAACCAATGCACCGCTTTCACCGCAATAAGGCTCACCACAAACGAGCCAGCAAACGAACCAACCACAGGACCGTAGCCCAAATCGAAATTCACAAAATTACGTGTGCAAACCGCTATTGCACCCCCTATCGCCACGGCCCAAAGCAGGCGTTTCTGAACGTTGAAAATCATCGAAAAGCCAATCGCCGCAATGGCTGCCGCGATGGCATAAATATAGAACGGATCGTGTGGCATCATACTGAGCTCACTAAATTTATCCGATATAGAAACATCCTTCACCGCAAGCATTCGGATGGCAAACACAATACCAAAAGCCATCGAAGAAAGCATCATCACGGCATTGGCTGCGCGTGTTATTCCCACATTGAGGTAGTTGTCCACCATATCGTCTATAAAGTTGATCAGCGGAACACCTGGCACCAGAAACAAGGCGCAAGCAAGCAAGGGATGATAAGGCGTTGTAGAGAGCCCCGTAAAGGTAGTAAGGAATGCCACACAAGTAGCTACCGCAGCAGCAATCGCCATACTGATATAATGATTGATGCCAAACTCAAAACAACGTGCACGCACCCTGAAACCCACAAAAGCGCTAATGGCCGCTAACAAGAAAGCAATCCAATCACAACCAAACAACTTACAAAAACCACCACAAGCAAAAGCAGCACAGATTGCCACCGTGTAAGGAGCATAGTTGCGCTTTTTCATCGTGATACGATCCAATTCTTTTTCATACTCATTGAGCGAAAAGTCTTGTTCTATGGCATGCCACGACAGTTTACTCACCGCCGAAATAGCCGTCATATTGACCCCGTGTCTTTCGCACTTCTGAAACTTCACAAGCGAATGACTATCATCGCTAATATTTACTTTTAGCATGGTATAGCTCACGTCTATATGAAGCTTTTCTTCGGGCAGTCCCAAAAAAGCGGCAACCCGTTTCATATTCCGTTCAATCCGATTGGTATCCGCGGCACTTTCCACCAGTAATTTTCCAGTACGTAGCAACAAATCGAGCTTGCGACGCAACAGCAACGTTTCTTTGTCTATTTTATTCTCTTCCATATTTATCTTTGTCTAATGTTCTTTCTCTTAGCGAGTGCAAAGGTACACATTTTAATTTTATTGCAAATGTTGCTCTTCTTGCGAGTGTATCAGAACCGTTCGAATTAACCTATTCAGACAAACAACACTCTTACCATAACACTTCTTCATACGATAACCCGCCAACGAGACTGTTATTTAAACTGTGTCAACTAAAAAAATAAAGCTTATTTTTGTAACACAGTTTTTTAAATGATGAGTAACAATTTTGATTTTAACGAGCTACGCGCTCAAGTTTTAGAAGAGACAAAGGCAGGCAAACGCCTGTTTGGTAAAGAGGGCGCTTTTGCCCCATTGTTAGAAAACACCTCAATGCTGCCCTTGAAGAGGAGATGGAGGATAACCTTGGCAGCCGTGTTTCTCCCGAGACAATAAGTTCCATTACGGACCGCGTACGTGTCTTTCCCAATAATACGGCACTTTGAAAAGCGAGTCTATCTCGCATACCGTAACATTCGGAAAAATGGACGATGCCATTGGCTAATGGGGCTACAATATCACAACAACTGACCCTAAAGTTTGGAAAACG
>JAVVVP010000005.1:0-57506 GCA_036652575.1 Bacteroidaceae bacterium | reverse complement strand
TGTTTTATCAACTTTCCACTTTCATCCTCACGAATTATCTTATAAATGGTTTCGTGTGACACGTTAATTCCCTTCAAACGCAAATTTCCAGATATCTGTTTTGGAGACCATTGATCGGTTTCGATTAGATTCTTGATACGCCATTTAAGAGTGTCGCTTATAGCTCGATTACTGGATTACGGTTCTTTCTGGATAAGGCTCTTTCGTCAGCCTTAAACCATAAATAGCTCCCTTTGGTTGAGATATTGCGTTTTAACTCTCGACTTATTGTCGAAGGGTGTACTCCTATTTGCTGAGCAATTGCTTTATTGGTCTTCTTTTCTGTTTTTCCCAGGTAAATTGCATACCTTTGCTCACGGGTTAATTGATTATAGTATAGTACATTACAATACAAAGTTAGTTAATCTTGGGGAGACTTCGGTCTCCTTTTTTTATTTGTATTGCTGGTTTACGCTCTTTGGGGGCTACGCGCCCCCAAAGAGCGTTGGCAAACCCTGCGGTGTCTTTCATATTATTAGAGCCGCAATAAATTGCACTTCTATCTTGAATCTACAAAATTTTTAACACTATTTGAATGCCTTTACGCCTTTTCGAGGCACTAGTAAAAATCTGTGTTTGCTGGTACCCCAGAAAAACGGCTAGAATCATCTTCTAAAAACAGATCTGGAATTTCAACCTTCGGGTATCGAATATCTACAAGAAAAAGAGCATGACCTGGTACACTTTCACCTGCCGAGCAACGATCGTTCTTTTTCACCACTTGACAAAAGGCTTCAAGGGACATATTACCGCGCCCTACTTCCATCAACGTACCCACTACAGCTCTCACCATATTTCGAAGAAACCGGTCTGCTGTTATTTCAAAACGCCAAGAGTCCTCTCCCACTTGTTCCCATAACGCTTTCTCCACCTTACAATTATTTGTTTTCGTATCTGTATGCAATTTGCTAAAGCTCGTAAAATCGGTCACCGCAAGCAAATATTGGGCCGCCTCATTCATCTTATCAAAATCAAGAATAAAACGAGGTCGCCAACTAAAGTGTCTTTCAAAAGGGCTCTTCTGCGTATGAACAAAATAATGATACGTACGAGCAATCGCACTAAAGCGAGCATGAGCAGTAGCCACCACTGGTACCACTTTATAAATTGATATATCAACAGGCAACATCCGATTCATTTTTTGCGTAAGCCAACCTCCATCTAAGAGGATTTCGCTATCAAAATGTGCCACCATAAACCGAGCATGAACACCCGTATCGGTACGCCCAGCCCCCACTATTTCAACGTTTCGACGCATCACTTTCGACATAGAGATTTGTATCTCCTCCTGAACGCTCACAGCGTTTGGTTGCACCTGCCATCCATGATAATTTGTGCCATCATAAGCTAAGTAGATAAAGTATCGTTGCATATCATCTTTTCATTTAGGAGTGCAAAGGTATTAAAAGATTACGCAAGTCGGCGAATAAAGTCTTTTTTATAAGAGATCGTGAACTAAAACTTAATAGAAAGTTTTATAAGAAATCCGAGCGTGCTCGAATTGAAAATGGAGCGTGCTCGATTCTAAAATAGAGCGCGCTCCTTTTTTCAGAGGAATATGCACAAAAAAGCACTCGTCCCTCAAATAGATAAGTTATTGATACCGTATCTACTTGCGGGACGAGTGCTTTCTGACTTTCTGACTGAACTTTATTGTAAGCTCTATTTGTTTAAGGTGTCACTTTCTTTTTATTATCTTCTCCCACTATTTCATCGAATTTTATTTCATCTGATTCTTTGACTTTTGGTTTTATCGTTTCATCTATAATTTCTTCATCGGCCGTAGCAAGAGAATCCGTCAAAAGCGTATCTACTTTCACCTTTTCCGTTACATAACTCGGACAATTATAAGTACTTGGATCTATATCTTCTTTACAAGGTGCAAATTTGCGTTTGTACTTTTTAAAGTTGGGATCTTTCAATACTGATTGCATAAAGTATCCGAAGATAGGCAATGCGGTACGGCTTCCTTGCCCTAACGCTCCTGTACGGAAGTGGATACAGCGATATTCACCGCCAACCCATGCACCGCCAACAAGCCCAGGAGTGATGCCGACAAACCACGCATCAGAATGATTGCTACTTGTTCCTGTTTTACCTCCAAAATCCGTGCTACGAGCGTAAGGATTGATGTAACCCCAAAGTGCCATGGATGTACCACCACGTTCTTTCATTCCTCCCATTAACAACTGCTGCATATAGAATGCTGAACGATAAGGAATTGCTTGGACCTCCTCTGTGGGTGCCGTATAAATCACGTTCCCTTTTCGATCTACTATTTTCGTAACGAGTACAGGCTCATGTTTTTTTCCATCATTAACAGCTGTACAATAAGCATTAATTAATTCGAGTAAATTCACATCTGACGAGCCGAGACTCAAAGAAGGTGTTGCATCAAGTGGTGATTCTACTCCCATGGCTTTCGCCGTACGTGCAACATTGCTTATTCCTAACTCATTCCCTAGTTTTACAGCAATACTATTGACACTTTGTGCAAATGCTGCCTTTAGTGATAAAGAATCGTTTGTAAAGTATCCGTTAGCGTTGTGTGGTCGCCAAGTATCAAGTTTTCCCTCCTTATTCGGAACCTCCATTTGTATATAGGAGTCGCGGCGGCGGTCGCTCGGTGTAAGTCCTTGGTTCATGGCTTCTGAGTAAACAAAGAGCTTAAAGGTGGAACCAGGTTGACGCATAGAGGTTACTTTATCATACTTCCACGTTCCAAAATCAATATCACCAACCCATGCTTTAACGTAACCTGTATTGGGTTCCATCGCAACAAATCCCGTGTGCATAAATTTGACCATATAGCGTATTGAATCCATGGTACTCATTACGTCTTCTTTGAAACCGTTATAGTCGAAGAGTTTTACCTTGTGAGGCTTATTCATATAAAAATGTACAGAGTCGGAATTGTTTGGATATTTCGCTTCGAGCGTTTTATACGTATCGGTCTTTTTTGCCAAGTTCTCTATAAAATTGGGGATTTCTTTATGATTTTCATCTTGCCAAGGATCTGTGCTACCCCAATGGTTTTTAAAGTTTCGTTGTATCACTCTCATTTGCTTGTTAACGGCTTCTTCGGCATACTTTTGCATCCGCGTGTCAAGGGTTGTGTAGATCTTTAATCCATCTGTGTAGAGATCCACACTATTTTCCTTACACCAGTCCTTTAAGCTTGCTGCTACAGCTTGACGAAAATAGAGTGCTTTTCCATCGTAAGCATTTTCGATACTAAAGTTCAGTAAAATCGGTATCTCTAAAATGGAATCACGCTCGTGTTTTGTAAGATGTTTGTGGGTATAGAGATTATTGATAACGATATTACGTCGTTTCAGACTATTCTTCGGATTTATTTTCGGATTATAGGTCGATGTGGCTTTGAGTAAACCAACGAGTACAGAAGCTTGTTCTGTACTTAATTCAAGAGGTGTTGTATTGAAATATGTTTTTGCTGCGGTTTTAATACCATAAGCATTACTTCCAAAATCTACGGTATTAGCATACATTGTAAGGATTTCTTTTTTGTCGTATAGCATTTCAAGCTCAACAGCTAGAATCCATTCCTTACTCTTCATTATAAGCATTTTCACACCTGGTATAACACCTAAAAGTCCAGTGGAATATTGTGTGCGGACACGAAACATATTCTTTACGAGTTGTTGCGTAATCGTGGATGCTCCACGGGCATGTCCGCTCATCATATCCTTCACCGCAGCAAATAATCCTTGAAAGTCAATACCATTGTGCTCGTAAAAACGTTCATCTTCGGTGTCGATAAGTGCTTTAAAAAACACGGGATTTATCTCCTCGTAGGTAACGGGGCTACGATTTTGATTGAAGTACTTACCAATAAGCACACTGTCCGCACTGTAAATCATAGATGCCTCACTGTTTTCAGGATGCATAATACTATGTATGCTTGGCGATTTACCAAAGAGCCAAAACAAATTGATGTTGACAGCAAAAAGAAACACAAATATAAACAGAATAAAAGAGACAAATCCTATCAGCGTTTTCTTATACCAACGTGCTCCTTTATATAGGTTCTTATACCATCTACAAGCTCCTCTTATTTTACTAAAGATTGTTTTTAGTAAGTTTGAAAATCCTTTCTTTGAATTACCCATAATTTTTATTAGTTTGCGAATGCAAAAGTAGTACTTTACTGCTTGTTCATCAATTTATTAGTAATAATATTTCTTATATTATCAATATCGTCTGGATTTAGCCATATTATGGTTTCATCTTTACGATACCAAGTTGTTTGTTTTCGAGAATAGATCCGACTATTCTGCTTTATTTTTTCTATTGCAAAATCTAGCGTCCATTCTCCATCTAAATAGTTGAATAGTTCTTTGTAGCCAACGGTATTCAAAGAATTGAAGGAACGATAAGGATAAACTCTTTTTACCTCTTCTATCAATCCATTTTCAATCATCTTATCAACGCGTGCATTGATTCGCTTGTACAGTTCTTCTCGTTCTCGCTGTAAACCTATTTTTAGGATCTGGAACGGGCGTTGTGGCTTTACTTGATTACGGAACGAGGAATAAGGCTTTCCTGTCATCTTACATATTTCGAGCGCATGTATCACGCGTTTCGGATTACAACGGTCTACTTCTTTATAATAGGAAGGATCTAACTGTTGTAGCTCATTGCAAAGATTTTCTAATCCTTCTTTTGCATAGCGATCCTGAAGCATTTGACGCGTATAGCTATCTACGGTTGGGATATCATCGATACCTTTGCAGACGGCATCAATATAGAGCATACTACCTCCTGAAAGAAGTGCTATCGGCTTGGTCTGAAATTGTTCTTGAAGCAATTTCATTACATCTATCTCATATTGCGCCGCACTATAATATTCATCTAAAGCCAACGTTCCAACGAAATAATGCTTCACCCGTTTCTGTTCATCAGGTGTAGGTGCCGCCGTCCCTATTTTTAGATCTCGAAAAAGCTGACGTGAATCACAGTTGATAATAGGTATATGGAAAAACTCAGCCAAAGATAGACTGAGTTCTGTTTTTCCGGCACCTGTTGGCCCTAACAAAACGACAAGAGTGTTCAAAGGGTGTATTCTTTATTGATAAGGGTCACCATCGCTTATTTCAAACCCTTCGGGATCAAATTCATCTTCTGCAAAATCATCTGTTCCGTAAAACTCTTCTTCATCAAGTAAGGGATTCACGATGGCTTGTGTCTTTTTATTTCCCTTCTGGGGTTCTGGTGCTTCTATATCAAGTATCTGTTTGGGCGCTTTCCCTTTCGATACATTACAAATAGGTTCACTAAGTCTTTTACCTGGAATAAATTCGGTTACATCCATATAGAAAACTCTATCATTGAAAGGATCGAACACGAACACGAGACGTTGTTTTTCATCCTCAATAAGTTCGCTAAGATTCGTATCTTCCATCACGTAGATATCTTCGTCTGAAGGGCTTGTACCCATATCTTCACGTGTAATCTGTATACCTTGTTCCCAAGAGTCATTACAAAGGTAGAAGCTTGTCATTTGATCGTCTGGATAACTGCAGCTTTTAAGTATGGTCTTGTTCAGGTCTAGAAAAGTAGCTTCTGCATCAATTGTTATTTCGCGAAGGAAGTCGGCTATCTCATCGCAAATTAGTGTTATCTTAAACAGCATAAAAAATATTTTCTTTTAATTTATAATTCCACGTTCGGAAGTTTCAACAAATTCTAAGATGTACTTAATTTCCTCACTCATAGGGATATTCGTTCGTATTTGTTCAAGACGCTCTTTAAAAGGTTCTGTGCTTTGATATAAAATGCGATAGGCATTGTGTATGTTATCTATCGCTTCACGACTAAAACCATTGCGACGTAATCCAACAACATTAAGTCCACAATATGCAGCAGGATCACGCGCGATCATCGTATAAGGTGGAGCATCTTGACTGAAGCGAGTTCCACCACCAATCATAACAAAGCTTCCAACATGGCAAAATTGATGTATTAAAACGCAAGCGCTAATTATTGCATTGTCATCAATAATCACTTCCCCTGCAATCTTTGTTGTATTACCTATAATACAATTGCTACCAATCAAGGCATCGTGTGCCACGTGTGAGCCTTCCATTAGCATATTGTTATGGCCAATCGTTGTTTTCCCTTTTGCTTTTGTTCCACGATTGATCGTAACGTTTTCACGAATTTTATTGTAGTCGCCTATTTCAACAATCGTGTCTTCGCCTTGAAACTTTAAATCTTGTGGAATTGCACTTATTACAGCACCAGGAAAGATGGTATTCCCATTTCCTAGTCGTGCTCCATAACATATCGTCACACTGTTCATAAGGATGTTATTGTCACCGATAACAACATTCTTGTCAATATAGCAGAATGCACCAATTTCACAGTTGCTTCCGATTTTTGCTTCGGGATCTACGTAGGCTAAAGGGCTTATTTTGTTCATCTTAATTATTTGTTCTTCCTTGTTGGATGATTTACTTATTCTTTACAATTTGGGCTGTAAATGTTGCCTCACTAACAATCTTTTCACCAACGAAAGCGAAACCTTTCATAGATGAAATACTGTGACGAATAGGAGCTAAAAGTTCAACTCTAAAAAGGAGGGTGTCGCCTGGAACTACTTTCTGGCGAAATTTAACGCTATCAATTTTCATAAAGTAAGTACTCCAACGCTCTGGCTCTTCTACAGAATTAAGAACGAGTAGACCTCCTGCTTGTGCCATTGCCTCAATTTGAAGAACCCCAGGCATTACTGGTTCTTGAGGAAAATGTCCTTGAAAAAAAGGTTCGTTACTTGTAATGTTCTTTACGGCAACAATATAGTTTGCTCCAATTTCTATTACTTTATCAACCAATTGCATGGGATAACGATGAGGAAGCAACGTACGAATGCGATTCACATCCATAATAGGAGCCTCGTTGCAATCGTAGGTTGGTGCTTGAACTTCATGCGCACGAATTTCTTTGCGTATTTCACGTGCAAATTTATTATTGATCGTATGCCCAGGACGAGTCGCAATGATACGTCCTTTAATAGGACGACCAATGAGTGCCATATCGCCAATGATGTCAAGCAATTTATGTCGAGCAGGCTCGTTGTTCCAAACCAAAGCTTTGTTGTTAAGAAAGCCGAGTTTGCTAGCATCTCTACGCTCCACACCTAGATGATCTGCCATCTTGTCAAGACGTTCTTGTGTAATCTCTTCTTCATAGATCACAATAGCATTGTCTAAATCTCCACCTTTAATGTATCCAGCTTGTAAAAGCGGTTCTACTTCACGAACAAATACGAAGGTACGTGCTGAAGCTATTTCCTCACTAAAGTCTTCAATATTATCAAGCGTAGCAAATTGGCTTGAGAACCATTTGCTATTGTATGAAATCATGGTGGTGATGCTGAATTGTTCGTCTGGTAAAATTATAATAGAAGAACCTGTTTCTTCATCACGCACTTCTATCTTCTTCTTTATTATATAGAAGTCTTTGGGTGCATTTTGTTCTTCAATCCCAACTTTTTCAATATTTTCGACGTAGGTTCGTGAGCTACCTTCTAATATAGGAAATTCTGGGCCATTTACTTGTATAAGGCAATTATCTATACCGAGCGCATAAAGAGCGGCAAGTCCGTGTTCAACCGTACTACAACGCACTTCTCCTTTTGTTAATACGGTACCACGTGTAGTTTCTTTTACATTCTCAGCGATCGCATCAATAGTAGGCTGATTTTCGAGGTCGATACGTTGTATCTTATACCCATAATTTTCAGGGGCGGGATTAAACGTAACGGTCAAGCTCAGACCAGTGTGTAGTCCTTTTCCAAACAGAGAAAAGCTACCTTTAAGTGTTTTCTGTTTCAACATATAGTGGTCTTATTTTATTAAATTCTTTAAAGTTTCTATTTCCTTACGCATTGCGTTTAGTTCTATATATATTTCGGGTAATTTTTTGAAGATTATACTAGACCGCGCAAAATTCTTATACTCAATAGCGGGCGAACCTTGAATATTGACATTTCCTTTGGGAACTGCTCCTACGATGCCCGCTTGTGCTCCACAGTTTACTTTGTCGCCAATAACAATGTGCCCATTAATACCTACTTGCCCGCCAAACATACACCATTTTCCTATTTTTGTAGAACCTGCCACACCGACTTGCGCCGACATCACGGTATTTTCACCTACTTCTACGTTATGAGCTATTTGCACGAGATTATCAAGCTTTACACCTTTGCGTACATACGTAGATCCCATCGTGGAACGATCCACACAGGAGTTGGCGCCAATTTCTACATCATCCTCTATCGTTACGATGCCTATTTGAGGTATTTTTTCATAACCATCAGAAGTTGGTGCGAAACCAAATCCATCAGCTCCTATAACACAACCTGCATGTAAAACAACTCTGTTTCCAATACGGCAGTCATGATAAATTGATACATTTGGATAAACGATACAATCGTTGCCGATCTGAGCGTTATCCTCAATACTTACATGTGAATAAATCATTGTATTCTCACCCACCGTAACATTTTCTCCGATATAGGCGAAAGGTGCAATGTAGCAATTATCACGAACCGTTGCGCTCTTCGCTATATAAGCTAATGGGTGAACACCAACTTTCTTGCTCTTTGCTTGTTCATAGAGTGTTAGTAAACGAGCTACGGATTCGTAAGCATTGTTTACTCTGATAAGGGTCGGTGTTACGGGCCTTTCTAATTTTAAATCGTTATTTACTAACACTATGCTAGCCTTTGTTTCATATATGTAGTTGACATAGTGAGGATTTGCAAGAAATGCAATGGCACCTGCCACACCTTCTTCTATTTTCGAAAAGGTATGAATCGTAATTTGTTCATCACCTTCAATTGTGCCGTTTAAATATTCAGCAATTTGTTTGGCTGTAAATTCCATTTTTTTACTAACGTGTATTATCACGCAAATATCGTAAAAAAAGATGAGTTACGCTTGTTTTAAAGTGTATTTTTTAATAAAGAAGGAGTTTTTTAGGCGGATTGCAGTAAAAACAGAGATATATGAAGAGAAAATGGTGTGTTTACTTGGAATAAGGAGAAGGCAATCGTGGATTTATTTATTCCCTATTAAGACTTTGGTGAAACAAATAATATCGGCTACTTTTCTTTTCTGCAAAGTCTGTACTAATGATTTCTGATATATCATCAATGTTTTTTGTAGTTCCATCCTTAAAGTAGAAAGCGACAGGTTCTACCGTACACGAATACATCTCTTGCGATACAGTACGAATAGAGACAAAATGTGCAGCTTCATTGCGATTCAGATTGTATGCCTTCTCTATCTTTTGGATCCAAGAGTTGATTTGTTCTTGTGTCGCAGGAGCTTGAAGAACTTCGACTTTGAACAGTTGCCGATTCACTACGTTTTTTGAAAGTAAAGAAAGTGTTTTATCACGGCTATGCTGCCATTGTTTCATCGCATACCAAATATCATTGTCGTCAAGTTGCGTATAATAATCCAAGCATTCAGGATTCGTTTCTAGAAACGCTGCGTTAACGTTGTTTCTTAAAAAATAAGTAAGAGCTGGAGGTGCTTCTATCTCGAAACCTTCTAAGGTGAGTTCTTTTGCACGACGAAGAGTGGCTCTCAGAGCCTCTTCACCTGCAATTGCCGTTTTATGAAGATAGACTTGCCAATACATTAATCGACGAGCCATCAAATAGTTTTCTATCGTATAAATCCCTTTTGATGCGACAACTAAGCGGTCGTCTACAACATCAAGCATACGAATAATACGATCAGCCCCAATCATACCTTCACGTACTCCCGTAAAGAAACTATCACGGCATAGGTATTCCAATCTATCTATATCTAATTGGCTACAAATAAGTTGATGTAAATATTTCTTGGGGTAAGTTCCTTTAAATAGTTGAATGGCGGTATCAAGTTTCCCATTTAGTTCTTTGTTGATACGTTCCATGAGCTTCTGCGTGATAAGTTCATGACTTACACCTTCGATGAGCGCATGCTCAAGAATATGTGAATAAGGTCCGTGCCCAATGTCGTGTAGCAGAATCGCGATTTGTAGTGCCTCGGCTTCTTCTGGAAGAAGTATATTTCCTTTTTCGGTGAGTGACACAATGGCTTGACTCATTAGATGAAAAGATCCAAGAGAATGTTGGAAGCGTGTGTGTTGAGCCCCTGGATAAACAACGCAAGCCAACCCCAACTGTTTAATTTGCGAGAGTCGTTGAACGTAGGGGTGATTTAAAAGCTTTACCAATAATCCTTCGGGTACATTGATAAAACCAAATACAGGGTCGTTTATGATCATTTGAGCAACTGTGCCATTTGCTGTTGTAGCTCTTTTGCTTTTTCACCTGCAACTTGTGCAAAGTGTTCTGTTTTATCGGCATAAATGATACCACGTGATGAGTTTACAAGAAGCCCACAATCCTCTATCATTCCATATTTGCAAACTTCCTCTAACGATCCACCTTGCGCCCCAACACCTGGTACTAGTAAAAAATGGTTGGGTACAATTTTACGAATGTCTTCAAACAGTTTACCTTGCGTTGCTCCAACTACATACATCATTTGATCGGAATTCGCCCATTTTTGACTTTGACGAAGTACTTTTTCAAATAAGCGTTCTCCATTCTTATCTTCTGTCAATTGAAAATCGTACGAACCTTTATTGCTCGTAAGAGCTAATAAAATAACCCATTTATCTTTATACGCAAGAAATGGCGTCACACTATCTTCGCCCATATATGGGGCTACCGTAAGAGAGTCTATCTTTAATTCTTCGAAAAAGCTACGGGCATACATGGCAGATGTATTACCTATATCTCCACGCTTTGCATCTGCAATTATAAACAAATCTGGATAATTTTCTTTGAGATATTTCACAGTCTTCTCAAAAGCAATCCACCCTTTCACGCCAATGCTTTCATAAAAGGCTAAATTGGGTTTGTAGGCAATGCTATAAGGTGCTGTCGCGTCTATGATAGCTTTATTAAAAGAAAAGATTGGATCTTCTTCTTTTTTTAAATGCTCTGGTATTTTTTCTATGTCAGTATCCAATCCTACGCAGAGGAATGATTTTTTACGGCGAATGTTGGCCACGAGTTCTTGTCTATTCATTGTCTTCTGTATAATTGATTTTATCCCTAATTTATTTAAAGTTCTGCTTCTTTCATCCTCTCTGCATTTTCGGCTACCATAAGGTTGTTAATGCAGTCTTGAATATCCCCATTCATAAAGGCATTCAAATTATAGATTGTGTAGTTGATGCGATGGTCTGTGATTCGTCCTTGCTGATAATTATACGTGCGAATTTTTGCGGATCGGTCACCACTACTCACGAGACTCTTACGACGTGAGGCGATGTCATCTGTATATTTTTGATGCTCTTTATCATAAATAAATGTGCGCAAGCGTGCGAGTGCGCGCTCCTTATTTTTAGGTTGATCGCGGGTTTCGGTACATTCTATAAGAATCTCCTCGACTAGCCCCGTATTCGGATTTTTCCAGTTATAACGCGCACGGACTCCCGACTCTACTTTATTTACATTCTGTCCTCCAGCTCCGCTACATCTGAAGGTATCCCATTTTATTTCTCCTTCATTGATTTCTACATCAAATTGTTCTGCTTCTGGTAATACAGCTACTGTAGAGGCCGATGTGTGGACACGTCCTTGTGTTTCTGTCGCGGGTACACGTTGTACCCGATGAACACCACTCTCATATTTAAGTGTACCATAAACATCGGTGCCCGTAACGGAGCATATAATTTCTTTAAATCCTCCAGACGCACCTTCGCTACAACTTGATATTTCCATTTTCCAGCCCTTTGTTTCTGCGTACTTTATATACATACGAAACAAATCTCCAGCAAATAAGGCAGCTTCATCACCTCCTGTTCCACCACGTATTTCAAGAATTGCATTCTTCGAATCTTCTGGATCGGAGGGTATAAGCATTATTTTAATTTCTTCTTCTATTTGAGGAAGACGGGCTTCGCAGATCGCCACTTCTTCACGAGCCATATCTTTCAATTCGGAATCGCTCTCGTTAAGTAAAATCTGTTTACTCTCTTCTAAATTATTGAGTAGATTTTCGTACTCCTTACGAGCCGTCATCAGTTTTTCCAAGTCTTTGTATTCCTTTGTGAGGCGTACATAACGTTGTTGATCTCCGATGACGCTAGGGTCGGTAATAAGCGTTGAAACTTCCTCAAATCGAGCATATAGCCCGTTGAGCTTTTCTAATAATGTTGTATTCTCAGCCATTTATTAATAGTTGAATTCTCCGAACTCGCTCTTTATGGTTAGTGATTTTTTGCCTTCTTCTATGCGCCCTACGATTTGCGCCTCTATATTAAAGCTCTTGCTTATCTCAATAACCTTTTGGGCAGACGCTGGAGACAAATAGACTTCAAGACGGTGTCCCATATTGAATACCTTATACATCTCTGCCCAATCCGTTCCACTTTCTTTCGCTATGATTTTAAAGAGAGGAGGAACAGGAAATAAGTTATCTTTTATGACGCGACAGTTCTCACTAACAAAATGCAATATTTTTGTTTGTGCACCACCTGTACAATGCACCATTCCGTGTATTTCTGGACGTAAGGTATCCAAAAGTTGTTTTACGACAGGGGCATAAGTACGAGTTGGAGAAAGTACTAATTTTCCCGCATTTACAGGCGCGCCTTCAACATCATCTGTGAGTTCATACGATCCACTGTAAACGAGTTCGTTCGGTACCGCTTTGTCGAAGCTCTCAGGATATTTTTCTGCTAGATATTTAGAAAACACATCGTGACGAGCACTTGTTAATCCATTACTGCCCATACCTCCGTTATATTCTGTTTCATAAGTAGCTTGACCACATGATGAAAGTCCTACAATAACATCTCCTGGACGGATATTCGCATTATCGATTACATCGCTACGCTTCATACGACAAGTTACGGTAGAGTCTACAATGATGGTACGAACAAGGTCTCCTACATCAGCCGTTTCGCCACCTGTAGCGTAAATACCAATACCCATATTACGCATCGTGTTTAAGACTTCATCCGTTCCGTTTATAATAGCTGAAATAACGTCACCAGGTATCAGCATCTTGTTTCTTCCGATAGTAGAGGATACAAGAATATTATCTACTGCACCGACACAGAGTAAATCGTCTGTATTCATAATGAGTGCATCTTGTGCAATACCTCGCCAAACAGACAGATCGCCCGTCTCCTTCCAATACATATATGCTAAGGATGACTTTGTGCCAGCACCATCGGCATGCATTATATTACAATAGGCAGGATCGCCTCCTAAAATATCAGGAATTATCTTACAAAATGCTTGTGGAAAGATACCTTTATCTATATTCTTGATGGCGTTGTGCACATCTTCTTTCATTGCGCTTACACCGCGCATCATATATCGTTGATTGCTCATAATGGGACTTATTTATATCTAGTTTGTGTGTGCAAAGTTACATAATTATTAGTGATTAAGCTCTACTCCCTTCTATTTTTGTGAACGAAGAAGCCCTCCCTTTTATCTCACGGTGATATGGAAACAACCTTGCTTTACTTCGTATTTTACGTAGCAAGTGCCCAACTTCCGCTGGTCATTTAAGACTTCCGACAAAACCCATTTTAGGGAGTCGTTACGCACTTGATGAGGTTCTGCTTTATCGGGATCATATACATTACGATAGCGGTTATAACAAATATCAAACGTTGTGCCATAGCGATGACAACTCTGAGTTGAGGCATTGCTATTACGCTTACGAAGTTTATCGACATCTTCATCCGTACGCATTACGGAGGTTACGATAAGGGTGTTTAGTGGTATGTTTTTAATCTCCAGAGAATCTAAAAAAGTACGGCCTATATGGCTTAACAAATTACTTGCACGAGGTACAAGATAAGGAATTGAGTGCTTCAATTTTTCTACATAAAAGTAAGGGCTGCTTCCAACATAGACCAATTCTTTTTTGCGTATCTCTGCATCCTTTCGGTTCTTTGCAGGAGTAACGCCTAGACGCTCTGCCGTAACAAGTTGTAGATCATTGAGATCTGGAAAACTATTTTTAAAATTACTTACGCTATAAATTTTGTGTTTAATGCGCTCACCTTTATTATTGACAAATACAAGTGCAACACGGGGACGAAGCAATAAACTATCGTTCGCATTACGTCGAAAATCAATAGAATCTAAGGCTGTAGATTCTTCATTTACAACACGCTCTGCTATTTTGACTTGTTTTATATTACCTACTGCTGGAAAAAAACAGTGCACCAATGCTAGCAGGATGACAATAGCACAAAATGTGCTGAGAAATTGTTTCTTTCTAAATTTGAAGGGGAGTTTCATTTGTTTTATCCTTTACAAAGTACAAAAGTACACAAAAAAAGGAGACTTAATTCAAACGGAATGATTATTTTTGCACAAAATTCTGATGAATGATAGAAAAGCATCTTGTATTAGAAGAAACGGATCCCGTTCTATTTTACGGAGTGAACAATGTTCATTTGCGTATGATAAAGGCTTTGTACCCCAAATTACGCATTGTGGCACGTGACCATATTATAAAAGTGATGGGTGAAGAGGACGAAATTGAAAGTTTTGAGCAGAACGTTATACTGCTTGAGAGGCATTGTGCGAAATATAACTCACTTAATGAAGAAACAATCATCGATATACTAAATGGGCATAAAACGAAAGCTGAAGCCGAAAAAGGTATTATCGTATATAGTACAACAGGAAAGCCTATCACGGCCCGAAGCGACAATCAGCGTAAACTTGTAGACGCTTACGAAAAGAACGATTTACTATTTGCCATAGGTCCTGCAGGATCTGGAAAAACCTATACAAGTATAGCTCTTGCCGTTCGGGCGCTAAAAAACAAAGAGATAAAGAAAATCATACTGAGTCGTCCAGCAGTAGAAGCAGGCGAAAAATTAGGTTTTCTACCTGGCGATATGAAAGACAAAATAGATCCCTATCTACAACCTCTCTACGATGCGCTCGAAGAAATGATTCCACCTCTTAGACTAAAAGAATTGATGGACACCAAAATAATTCAAATAGCACCGCTCGCTTTTATGAGAGGTCGGACTTTAAATGATGCTGTGGTGATATTAGATGAGGCACAAAACACAACAACCGCACAAATCAAAATGTTTTTAACTCGTATGGGCTTAAATACAAAGATGATTGTTACCGGTGACTGCACACAGATTGACTTACCCTTATCGCAGCGTTCAGGACTTGTGGAAGCTTTGCATATTCTGAAGGATGTTAAAGGGATCGCTTTCATAGAATTGAACAAAAAAGACATTGTCCGCCACAAGTTAGTAACTCGCATCGTTGAGGCTTACGAAAAAAACGGTCGAAAAGAATTCACAGAGAAAGACATAAGCAAATAAAAGAGGTGAGAAAAACAAGGTAAAATGTAATTTTAAATATATATAGCAATGAGTAAAGCGTTAACAGGAACTGAATTTAATTTCAAGGGACAAAAAAGTGTATATCACGGAAAAGTTCGTGATGTCTATAACATCAAAGATGAAAAGCTCGTGATGGTGGCAACAGACCGTATCTCGGCATTTGATGTGGTTTTACCCGAAGGTATTCCTTACAAAGGACAAATGCTGAATCAAATAGCAGCAAAGTTTCTTGATGCAACAACGGATATTTGTCCGAATTGGAAGCTTGCAACTCCAGACCCAATGGTTACAGTGGGCGTTTTGTGCGAGGGATTTCCAGTAGAGATGATTGTGCGTGGTTACCTCTGTGGTAGTGCATGGCGTACTTATAAAAGTGGTATTCGAGAAATTTGTGGCGTAAAGCTTCCTGACGGTATGCGTGAGAACGAAAAATTTCCAACTCCAATTGTCACTCCTACGACAAAGGCTGAAATCGGTGAGCACGATGCAGATATTTCTAAAGAAGAAATTCTAGCAAAAGGGCTTGCTACTCCAGAAGAATATGCTACACTTGAGAAATACACGCTAGCCTTGTTTCAACGTGGAACTGAAATTGCAACAGAGCGTGGACTCATTCTGGTAGATACAAAATACGAATTTGGAAAACACAATGGTACCATCTATCTTATGGACGAAATTCACACACCCGATTCAAGTCGTTATTTCTATGCAGAAGGTTATAAAACACGCTTCGAAAATGGAGAAGCACAAAAACAATTGTCTAAAGAGTTCGTACGCGAATGGTTGATGGACAATAATTTCCAAGGAAAAGAGGGGCAGAATGTACCTGAAATGACACCAGAAATTGTAAACAGCATTAGCGAACGTTATATAGAATTATACGAGCACATTACGGGTGAGGATTTTCTGAAAGAAGATACAAATCAAATTGCAGAACGCATTGAGAAAAACGTGACGAATTATTTAAAATAAAAAAGCAAGCCCCAGTAACTCCCATAAAGGAATTGCTGGGGCTTTATTCGTATGAATTACGCACAAGAAAAAGTTAAACCTTATAGCAAAGACGGAAAGAAAGGAAAACAAGTAGAACAAATGTTCGATCGTATTGCTCACTCTTACGACTTACTCAATCATTGTTTATCCTTTGGTATCGACAAGCAGTGGCGAAGGGCTGCAATCCATTCGCTCAAGAAGTATGCACCAAAGCACGTGCTAGATGTAGCTACAGGCACTGGCGATTTTGCGTTACTTGCAGCTCGCACCCTCAAGCCCGAAGCCTTAATGGCTATCGATATTTCGGAAGGGATGCTTCGCGTAGGGCGTGACAAAATAAAAGTGGCAGGTCTCGCGAATAGGATCACTTTTCAAAAAGAGGATTGTATGAGACTCTCTTTTCCAGACAATTCTTACGATGCTGTGACAGTGGCTTATGGCATACGTAATTTCGAAGACTTAGACCGCGGATTACGTGAAATGCATCGAGTTCTAAAGCCAGAAGGACGTTTAGCCATCATTGAATTATGTACCCCTATCTCATTTCCCATGAAGCAGCTTTTCGGTCTCTATTCACGTATACTTATGCCATTACTCGGTCGTCTTATTTCGAAAGATGGAAGAGCCTATACTTATTTGCCTGCTACGATGAAAGCGTTCCCACAAGGTGAAGTAATGAAAGGTATTTTAGAAAAAGCGGGATATACAGATGTCGAGTTTAAACGCTTTACGTTTGGATTGAGTACCATGTATCTAGCAAAAAAATAAAGAGATCTATAATTAGGGTCTTCCACAATATGAAGAAATACGGTTTAATCGGTTATCCACTTGGGCATTCATTCTCAAAGCAATTTTTCACCGAAAAGTTTGAGCGTGAGGGCATAGACGCGCAGTATCTAAATTTTGAAATGCCCACAATAAACCATCTCTTTTTGATCCTAGAGCATCACCCAGAACTTTGCGGGCTAAACATAACCATTCCTTATAAACAACAAGTTATCTCCTTGCTGGACGACCTTAGCGATGAAGCTCGTGAGATAGGAGCCGTAAATGTGGTACGCATTACTCGGGACGAAAAAAAAGTGTACTTAAAAGGCTTTAATTCTGATGCGGTCGGATTTACGCGTTCCATACAACCTCTACTAAAGGCTTCACATCGCAAAGCGTTAGTCCTTGGTACGGGTGGCGCCTCTAAAGCCGTCATTTATGGTTTACATCAACTTGGAATTGAAACAATGTATGTGAGTCGTACAGAAAAGCCCAATCGATTTACGTATGAAGCGATAACACCTGAAATTATAACGGAATTTCCTGTCATTGTAAACTGTTCACCTTGTGGTATGTATCCCCACGTAGAGGAATACCCCGCTTTACCCTACGAAGCAATGACAAAGAACAACTTACTTTACGATCTTGTGTACAATCCAGACACTACGCTCTTTATGAAAAAAGGAGCCCAACACGGTGCGACAACAAAAAACGGACTCGAAATGCTCCATTTGCAAGCGAAAGCTAGTTGGGAGTTTTGGAATAAGTAGAAAAATCTTTTGCGGATTCACCTCTAAATGATAAAGGATTCTATTTTATATCCCATCTTCTTAATAAAAACTCTTTTTATTTTCTGATTTATTTCGATGTCAAAAGAAAAGAATATCTTTGTGGCTCATTTTCGATAATTAATTATGCTAAACAAATTTACATTCACCATTCTCACGCTTCTTTGCCTTCTTCCCTTAAGCTCTACAAAAGCCGAAGTATGGACAGCAGAAAACTTGCCGATGGTACACTTGCAAGATGCCCGTCGTTATGTATGCAATCCCGATGGTGTACTTTCGAAAGTAGCAACAGACTCTATAGACGCCATGCTCTTTCAGCTCGAAAAGGAAAAAGGTATACAAACCGTCCTCGTTGCTGTAAAAAGAATTGAGAATGGCGATGCTTACACCTTTGGAATGAACCTTGCTCGCAAACACGGCGTAGGTAATAAGAAGCAAGAAACAGGGTTGATTATTGTAATAAGTACAGAAGATCGTGCTTACCAAATACTCACTGGATATGGGTTGGAAGGTGCGCTACCCGATGCTATCTGTAGAAGAATAGAAAACCAACAAATGATTCCCCGCCTTAAGAAAAAAGATTGGGATGGAGCTCTGTTTTTCTCTGTAAAAGCAATTTGTGGATATTTAAAGGGTGATATGTCACTCCTTTCCGAGGGAGATCCTCGGAAAAACAGATACAATGGTAATGAAAAGTATACGGCTCTAATCTTTGTGGCGTTCATCATGATCCTTTTCATTGCAATGCAAATGAAGCAACATCGTAAACAACGTTGTCCGAAATGCAAAAACGCACAATTGAAACCCATTAGTTCTTTAATACTACAAAATGGGAAAAAACGCACCGTTTATGCTTGCCCGAAATGTGGATATTCCGAAACTCGCGATGAGGAGAACAATGACTCACATCGTGGAGGAGGACTTCTTTTTATTCCACCTATTTTCTTTGGTGGTGGGCGAGGTGGCGGTTTTGGCGGAGGCGGCTTCGGAGGCGGTAGTTTCGGTGGAGGCGGTTTTGGCGGAGGCGGATCTGGAGGTAGATGGTAATAGAGAACGAATAGTAATAATTTAAAAATAGGAAATAATGAAAAAAACAACAATTGCAATCATTGCTGCGGTAGTAATCGTACTCGTATGGGTCGTATCATCGTATAACGGTATGGTTAGTAAAAAGGAAGAAGTCACCACTTCTTGGAGTAACGTAGAAACACAGTATCAACGTCGTTCAGACTTAATTCCAAACCTCGTAAATACAGTAAAGGGATATGCCACACACGAAAAAGGGACACTTGAAGGTGTTGTAACAGCTCGCGCAAAAGCGACTCAAATAACGGTAGATCCTGAAAATCTAACCCCTGAGAAAATTCAACAATATCAAAAAGCTCAAGGAGAAATTGGCGCAGCTCTTGGAAAACTACTTGCCATAACAGAGAATTATCCAGACTTAAAGGCGAATCAAAATTTCTCAGAACTACAAGCTCAATTAGAGGGAACAGAGAATCGTATCAGTGAAAGTCGCCGTTTGTACAATGGAACCGTGAAAGACTATAATATTTCTATTCGTCGTTTCCCTGGAAATATCATTGCAAATATCTTCGGGTTCGATAAAGAAACTCAATTTGAAGCAGAAGCGGGTTCCGAGAAGGCTCCTACGGTAGCTTTTTAAGCCATAAATAAAAGGGGACGATGCGGCTCCTCTCCATAAAACATCTCAGGTAGTAAATTAACTTTATAATTTACTACCTGAGATGTTTTATAGAACGGCGATGCGTTTCTTTCTTCTTTTTACGCTCTTGATTTACAAGCTGGCAAAAGGATGATTAACGAGACTTCTCTGTCTTCGGATGAGCTTTCGGAGAAGGTGTCGCAGACTTAGGCTTGTTAGAAGGGGTTGCAGACTCGTTATGAGAAGCTGGACGTCTACCTCCCCTTCCTTTAGAAGACGATTTGCTACGACTGTCTTTGTGCCCCCTTCTGTCGTCAGGGCGTTGCCCTACGGTGCGATAAGCAGGTGCATCACCTAGTTCCGCAGGAACAGGATTCTTATCTATTTCTTTCTCTAGAAATTTTTCTATTGTAGCAAAAAGATATTGGTCTTTCTCATTGACTAACGTTATCGCCCTACCCTCCCGATTTGCACGTGCAGTACGTCCAATACGGTGTACATAGTCCTCGCTATCATGAGGCACATCATAATTGATGACCATTTGAATATCGTCTATGTCTATACCTCTTGATACAATATCCGTTGCAACTAATATATCGGTTTTACGAGTTTTAAAACTGTGCATTACAATGTCGCGCTGCTTTTGTTCCAAATCCGAGTGCATTTCGTCTGCATTGTATCCCTCACGCTTTAACGAAGCGGCAAGATCCTTTACTTTCGATTTAGAACCAGAAAAAATAAGAACTCTATCGGGTGTAAAATCCTGAAAAATGCTATTGATAATACCCATTTTTTGTATCTCATGGCAAATATAAGCACTCTGCGCAATCTTCTCTGCTGGTTTAGATACTGCTATCTTCACAACCACAGGGTCATTGAGTAAGCTCTTTGCCAATTGCTGTATTTTGTCGGGCATCGTAGCAGAAAACATAATCGTTTGACGTTTTTGAGGCAAGAACTTCTTAATCTGCATAATATCATCACAGAAGCCCATATCGAGCATTCTATCTGCTTCGTCAAGCACAAAAAAAGAAACATTCGACAAATCCACATTTCCAAGACTAAGATGACTGATCAAGCGTCCTGGCGTAGCAATAATAACATCTGCCCCCATCGCTAAACCTCGTTTTTCTTGTTCATAGCGAGCTCCGTCATTTCCACCATACACGGCAACACTCGATATTGGCATAAAGTAAGAAAACCCTTCAAGAGCTTGATCTATTTGCTGAGCAAGTTCACGCGTTGGCGACATTATAATACAGTTTATAGCCTCTTTCGGATAACCACCTTCGCATAATTTACTGAGAATAGGCAACAGATAAGCTGCCGTTTTTCCCGTACCCGTTTGTGCTACGCCAATAAGGTCGTTTCCTTCAAGAATCACAGGTATTGTTTTTTCTTGTACTGGTGTACATTCTTCGAAGCGCATTGCGTCTAAAGCGTCAAACACACTATCGTTTAAGTCTAAGTTGTAAAAATCCACGTTATTTCTTTATTTTGGGGTTTTGCGATATAGATATAGGGCTATAAAGCTGAACAATATATTTGGAATCCATACAGAAAGTTGTGGTGGCCACCCTGCCTTTGTAGCAAAAGTGGCAAACACAGCTTCTAGGAGGATATACGTAAAGCTTAACGCTAAGCCTATACCTAGCGAAAGCCCCATTCCACCTTTCCTTTTTTCGCACGATAGCGATGCACCTATAATTGTAAGGATAAAGGCAGCAAATGAGCCTGCAAAACGTTTGTAATATTCTATCTCGAACAAGCCAACATTAGCAGATCCTCTTAGTTTCTGCTTCTCTATAAAATCTTTTAGCTCTGGACTCGTCATGGTTTGTTGCTGGTTTCGCGTGTAAACGAGATCAGAAGGCTCCATCATAATGATTGAATCTATTTTATCACCCGTTGTCATGGTCTCTCGCATTCCTTTAAGTTCCCGCACTTGATAATTGCTAATAGTCCAACGATAACGTTTATCACTTAATGTATCGTATTGTATCACTCGTGCTGTGAGATGCGACACAAGCTTTTTGTTTACAAATTTATCTAACGAGAAATTGTAACCCGTTTTCGTTTCATTATCGTAGTGCGACACAAACGCAACCACACCTGTATCTACTTGTATCTGAATATTCTCGGCACTTTTCACATTCTTCTTTACAATATACTTGTTTTCGAAATTTGTTTTTGCCCTATTTCCCTTTGGAATAACATACGAGCCAAGCATAAAAGTAAGGACTGAGATAATACCTGCCGAAAGCATATAAGGACGAAGCAATCTTCGAAAGCTCATTCCAGTACTTTTCATCGCGATAATCTCTGAGTTATCCGCTAGTTTAGAAGTAAAAAAGATAACTGAAATAAAAACAAAGAGCGGACTAAAAAGATTGGAAAAATAAGGAATGAAATTGAGGTAATAATCAAAAATGATTTTCTTTACAGGAGCTTGACTTTGCGTAAACTTATCGATACGCTCGTTGTAGTCGAAAATGATGGCAATCGTTACAATAAGAAGAATAGAAAAGATATAAGTTCCTAAAAACTTTTTGATGATATACATATCTAAACGCTTCACAGGAATGCGATAAGACATCTTTTGCAAACTTTTTCGTAATTTTTGTCGCATCGTAGGCTTATGCTTCTCTACGAATGCGCTCGGCTCATTCTTCTCTACCCTCTTTTTTTGCTTAAACCTCCACATTTTTTAAATATTCCTTACAGCCGATTTGTTAAGCAAGGCAATATCTGTGCTTTCCAGCTACAAAAGTCACCTGCTATGATATGCTTACGCGCTTCACCGACAAGCCTTAAATAGAAAGCGAGATTGTGAATCGATGCTATCTGAAGAGCTAATAATTCTTTTGCTTTAAACAAGTGATGTAGATAAGCCTTTGTGTAAGTACTGTCTACATAACTCGTACCCTCGGCATCCACGGGCGTAAAGTCGTCTTCCCATTTTTTGTTCCGCATATTCATAATACCTTGACTTGTGAAAAGCATCGCATTACGTCCATTGCGAGTAGGCATTACACAATCAAACATATCAACACCACGCTCTATGCCTTCCAATAGATTTGCAGGAGTGCCAACCCCCATCAGGTAGCGAGGTTTATCTTTCGGGAGTATCTCGTTGACAACCTCTATCATTTCGTACATTACGTCCGTTGGTTCGCCCACGGCTAAACCACCAATGGCATAGCCCTCGGCATTTTGAGCCGCCATAAACTCTGCACTTTTTCTACGAAGATCTGGATAAACGCAACCCTGCACAATGGGGAATAAAGCTTGGCTATATCCGTACTTTGGTTCTGTCTCATTGAAACGTTTAAGACAACGAAGCAACCAATTATGGGTAAGGTCAAGACTCTTTGAAGCATACTGATAATCCGATGTACCTGGAGGGCATTCATCAAAAGCCATGATAATGTCAGCTCCGATGGTTCGCTGTATGTCCATTACCTTTTCAGGAGAAAAGAAATGCTTACTGCCATCTATGTGAGAACGAAATTCACAGCCCTCTTCGCTCAACTTCCGGATGCCCGCTAATGAAAACACCTGAAAGCCACCACTATCCGTAAGCATCGGACGATTAAAACCATTAAACTTATGTAAGCCCCCCGCTTTTTCAATAACATCAAGTCCTGGACGCAAATAAAGATGATACGTATTGCCTAGAATAATCTGTGCTTTGATGTCATCTGTCAGCTCTCGCTGATGTACTCCTTTTACAGAAGCCGCTGTACCTACAGGCATAAAGATAGGCGTTTCTATCTGCCCGTGATCCGTAGTAATTAGTCCCGCACGTGCCTCACTTTGGGAATCAGTGTATTGTAAATGAAACTTCATTCGTCTTTTTTCTTATCGTCCTCGATGGTAAATTCTATTGGCGAATCGACTTTTTCATCTAATAGAGCCAAACTAAAAACCTCTTTTACATTCTCTACGTAATGGAACGTTAAGCCAGATAAGTACTTTTCGTTTATTTCTTCAATATCTTTCTTGTTCTCTTGACTCATGATAATATCCGTAATACCCGCTCGCTTCGCTGCTAAGATTTTTTCCTTTATACCGCCCACGGGAAGCACGCGACCTCGAAGCGTTATTTCGCCCGTCATCGCTAAATTAGAACGTACTTTGCGCTGGGTTAAAGCCGATGCAAGCGATGTTGCTATGGTGACACCTGCCGATGGTCCGTCTTTAGGAACAGCACCTTCAGGTACGTGAATATGTATGTTCCAATTGTCGAAAATACGATAATCAAGATCGAGCAAGGAAGCATGAGCCTTGATGTATTCAAGAGCTAGAATAGCACTTTCTTTCATCACATCGCCCAAGTTTCCCGTAAGTACCAATTTGCTGCCCTTACCTTTGCTTATGCTGGTCTCAATAAAGAGAATTTCACCTCCTACAGAGGTCCAAGCCAATCCCGTAACTACACCAGCATACGTATTGCCTTGATACTTGTCGCGACTGTAAGGTGGTTTACCTAGAAAACGTTCTATATCCTCTGGCTTTATTACATTACTATCAAAAGGCATCACGCCATTCTTTACATATTCAAATGCCACCTTTCGATAAAGATTATTTATTTGCTTTTCTAAGCTACGTACACCACTCTCGCGCGTGTATTGCTCAATCAGTTTTTCGAGTGCTGGTTTTCCGAACTTCACGAGTCCTGTTTCGTTTAATCCTGTGTTCTCTATTTCCTTTGGTATAAGATGGCGTTTGGCAATCTCCATCTTCTCTTCCGTGAGATAGCCACTGACTTCAATAAGTTCCATTCGGTCAAGAAGCGGACGGGGAATCGTGTTTAAGTTATTTGCAGTGGCAATAAAGAGGATTTGCGACAAGTCGTAATCCATATCAAGAAAATTATCGTGAAATGCTTTATTCTGCTCTGGGTCGAGCACTTCGAGCAGTGCTGACGATGGGTCTCCATTATAATTGGCTTGCGAAACCTTGTCTATCTCATCGAGTATGAACAAGGGATTGCCCGTACCAGCTTTGATAAGGCTCTTGATGATACGCCCAGGCATCGCTCCCACGTAAGTACGACGATGACCACGTATCTCGGCTTCGTCATGAACTCCACCAAGTGACACGCGTACATAGTTGCGTTTTAGAGCCTCCGCAATGCTCTTTCCTAGCGATGTTTTACCCACCCCTGGAGGTCCGTACAAGCACAGAATCGGTGATTTGAAAGAGCCCGTTAACTTGAGAACTGCAAGATGTTCGAGGATGCGCTCTTTCACCTTTTCTAAACCATAATGGTCGCTGTTCAGCACACGCTGCGCATTATTGATGTCTATATTGTCTTGTGTAAATTCACCCCACGGTAAACTAACCATCACTTGTAGATAGTTAAGTTGTACATTGTAGTCAGGACTTTGTGGATTGATGCGCTCTAATTTACGAACTTCTTTCTCAAAAAGAGCAAGCGTTTCCTCTGACATTTTTTTCTTGGTTACCTTCTCACGTAGATCCTTCGCATCCTGTTTTTCCGAGGTGTCGCCAAGTTCATCCTGTATGCTTTTTATTTGCTGCTGTAGAAAGTATTCCTTTTGCTGCTGGTCTAAATCTTCACGAGTACGATTGGTGATATTTGCCTTGAGCGAAGCAAATTGAACCTCGCGATTAAGTAGCTTTATAAGATCGTAAGCACGTTTGTAAATATCCGATATCTCTAGTAGAGATATTTTTTCTTCTATCGGTATAGACAAATTCGTACAGATAAAATTAACAAGAAACTCAGGATTGGTGATATTACGAATCGCAAACGATGAATCCTCACGTATTTGCTCGTTGAGCTTTAAATATTGAAGCATTAAATCTTTACACGTTTCGGATACTGCCGAATAATCCTTCTCGTAATTTTTCCCTTTCTTTTCGGGCAACTTTTCCACATTCGCCGTTATGTAAGGCGTTGTTTTTATTATTTTCTTCATGCGTATACGACAGAAGGATTGCAACAACACCGTTATGCTTTTATCTGGAAGCTCTAGCACCTTGATCACTTTAGCAACGGTTCCTACTCGAAAAAGATCTCTTGCGCTTGGAATATCTACAGAAGGATCTTTTTGACTAATTACGCCAATAAAACAATGTTTTTTGCTTGCCATACGAACCAGCTTAAGCGTCGACTCTCGACCGATGGTTACAGGCATCACAACGCCAGGGAAAAGCATTAAATTTCTTAAAGGGAGGATGGGTAAAGTTTCCTCCATTTCTATCTCGGATAAGTTATCCATATCGCCGTCAAAATCCGCTATCAAAGAGAACGTATTTTGGCTTGATTCTTGGTTACTCATATTTTATCTTCTTTGTTTTAAGTACTTACTTTCGCATAAAATCACAGTAAAAGTACGGCAAAGTTAATGAAAAAACACGAATAACGCAAAGCTTAGTACTTTATATCTTGTGATTTTGAGTATTTTTGCAACCTTAAAGCACGAATATGGCAAATACATACTTTGAATTTAAACAGTTTAGAGTGAACCACGATCAAACGGCAATGAAAGTGGGTACTGATGGTGTACTCCTTGGCGCATGGGCTCAGCACGACACACCGAAAAATATACTCGATATTGGAACTGGCTCAGGCCTTGTTGCCATCATGCTTGCGCAACGCTACGAAGCACGTATTTTAGGCATCGACATTGATACAGATGCTTGCCTTCAAGCTTCTAAAAATGCAAAACAATCACCTTGGAGTGAGCGCCTTTATATAGAGCAAGCCGATGTTCTTACGTTTAACCCGCATCTCACCTTCGACCTCATTGTATGCAACCCGCCTTTCTACGAAAATGCCCTCTGCTCACCCAACCAAAAGCGTACCATCGCTCGCTGTGCTCACGTATTACCTTTTGACAAATTAATAAAGAAAACAACCGCCTTACTCTCGCAGAACGGAACCTTTTGTGTCATTTTACCGTGCGCTGCCGTTCAGAATTTCGTGCATCTTTGTTGGATAAATAATTTGCACTTATCTCGCTGCACCCATGTACATACCAAAGTAGGAAAAACAGCCAAGAGAAGTTTACTTTCCTTTCGAACGACACACATCACAACGCCCATCCTTCACGAACTGTTGCTTACGGGGAGCGACCATAAACCCACGGAAGAATACAAGAACTTAACCCAAGACTACTATTTAGAGCAATATATAGGCAAATAGAAGTGCGAACTCTTTTTAAGACTGTCATGGCATCCCCTTTGGCACTTCTTTTGTTACTACTTAAACAAAAACAATACATTATGGCATTTATAGACTACTACAAAATTATGGGTGTGGACAAAGATACGCCCCAAAAGGATATTCGACCCGCTTACAAGAAACGAGCAAAACAATTCCATCCCGACCTCCACCCTAACGATGTGAAGGCAAAAGCAAAGTTTCAAGCATTAAATGAAGCCTACGATGTATTGGGTAATGCCGACAAGCGAAAGAAGTACGACCAATACGGTGAACATTGGAAAAATGCCGATGCTTTTGGGTCACAACAAGGGGGACCAGAAGGAGCTGGAAATTCAGGATTCGATGGATTCGACTTCAGTCAATTCAGCGGAGGTGGAGGCAATGGGGGCTTTTCATCGTTCTTTGAACAACTCTTTGGAGGAGGGCAACGCAAAACAAGGCAGACGGCCAACGGATTTAACAACCACAGGCAACCCTCTTCAGGAACGATCAATGCTAGCGTAGATTTAGATATGTACACCGCTCTACTTGGAGGAGAAATTCTTATTCAAACACAAATGGGGAAACTACGCCTCAAAGTGAAACCAGAAACTCAGAATGGCACAAAAGTACGTATCAAAGGAAAGGGTAGCGATAGAGGAAATGGAACCTTTGGCGACTTAATCATCAGTTATACGATTAAGCTCCCTACTAACTTAACTGAACGCCAAAAGCAACTACTTAAAGAAATGCAACAAGCCTACTAAAAGAAGGCTCTCCTTGCACACAAAAAATCGAGCACGCTCGATTTTAAAAAGCAGCGCGCTCGAATTCAAAATCGAGCGCGCTGCTTTTCTACGAAAGGAGTTCGTGCAAATATCGTGAAAACGAGTGTGTCGAAAAGAAAAAGAGAGAGTGACCGTAAAAAGTTAGCTCTTTTCTTGGGAGTGTCAAAATGTATTACTAATTTTGGAACTCGAAAGACGAACTCCATTTACAATGAAATACATTGCCTTACCTTTTAACGATACTCAACGCCTCTCTTTCTATTTGGCACAAGAGGAATACGTAGCACGCTTCATAAACGAAGACGACTGCTTCTTTATGTGGCAAGTAGAGCCAACCGTTATTTTCGGACGTAACCAACTGATAGAAAACGAAGTAAACCTAGACTATTGTCGTACGCACAACGTACAAACCTATCGACGTAAAAGTGGTGGAGGTTGTGTTTACGCTGATAAAAGTAACGTCATGTTTAGTTACATCAACTTTGGCGAAAGCGTGTCGTTCACCTTCGATAAATACATACGACTCGTTACTCACACCCTTCAACAACTAGGCATCAATGCAAAGACCACAGGACGAAACGACATTTGTATTGAGGGACGAAAAGTAAGTGGAAACGCCTTTTATCACATTCCTCACCGCAACATTGTACACGGAACCATGCTTTATGACACCAATATGCAAAATATGGTGGGAAGTATCACGCCGAGCAATGAAAAATTAGTTTCAAAAGGTGTGGAAAGCGTGAGACAACACATTGCGCTACTCAAAGAGCATACAGATCTGAGTTTAACCGAATTTATGACCTTTGTTCGGCAACACTTGTGCGAGAGTGAAATAACACTTGACGACAAAGCGGTGGCCAGCATTCGTGAAATAGAAAAAGAATACCTTAGTTCTGATTTCATCTATGGCAATAACCCTCGCTATTCTATCACACGCCACAAACGCATTGAAAATTGTGGAGAGTTCGAAACGCGAATTGAATTAAAGAACAACGTGATCAAAAACATCAATATGATGGGCGATTACTTTCTGACAGGCGACATCGACAGTCTTATGGGAAAATTGCGAAACACCACGTATACAGAGCAAGCTATAACCACGGCCCTTGAAGGCATCCAAACAGAAGAATTCGTGCTCAATATGACAAAAGAAAAATTACTAACAATATTATTTTGAACGATGAACGAAAATAAAAGAACTTGCCTCTACGACAAGCACATAGCGCTCAACGCTATGATGAGCCCCTTTGGTGGGTTCGAAATGCCTATTCAATATACCACCATTATTGACGAACATAACGCGGTACGAAACACCTGCGGTATCTTCGATGTGTCACACATGGGCGAAGTGGAAATTACAGGTCCTGATGCTGAGAAGTATGTTCAACATATCTTCACCAATGATATCGCCAATGCACCCGTAGGGAAAATATACTACGGTATGATGCTCTATCCAACAGGAGGAGCCGTGGACGATTTACTCGTTTATAAAGAAGGAGAGAATCGTTTGTTTCTTGTCATCAATGCAGCAAATATAGACAAAGACCTTGAATGGATGAACCAAAATGCAGCAGGATTTAATGTAAAAATAGATAATCAAAGCGAGCAATATGGCGAAGTAGCAGTGCAAGGTCCACAAGCCGAAGCGCTTATCGAAGAACTCGTAGGTATACCTTGTCAAGAGCTAGAGTTCTATACGTTTAAAAGATTAGAAAAAGACGGTGAAAACATTCTTATTAGTCGCACAGGCTATACAGGAGAAGATGGATTTGAGATTTATGGTAGTCAGGCCTTCACCAAGAAGATGTGGGATGCCTTTGTAGAAAGTGGAAAGGTAAAACCTTGCGGTCTGGGTTGTCGCGATACACTACGCTTTGAAGTGGGCTTACCTTTATATGGTGATGAACTAACCGCTGACATCACACCCATAGAAGCAGGACTTGGACTCTTCGTAAAAATTGATAAAGCAGAATTTATAGGAAAAGACATCGTAAGCAAACAAAAAGCGGACGGTGTAAGCAAAAAAATTGTGGGTATCGAACTTGTAGGCAAGGCGATACCTCGCCATGGCTACGAAGTAGTAGTAGACGAGAAAGTGATTGGCACCGTAACCACTGGCTATAATTCTATTTCTACGGGTAAAAGCGTTTGTATGGCATTGGTAGATGCCCACTACATGAAAATTGGAACACCCGTACAAGTACGAATCCATAAGAAATTGCACGAAGGCGTTGTAACAAAGAAGCGCTTCTACGAAAAGAACTATAAGAAATAATAACATCTAAATCATAAAGAAAATGGCAAAAGTAATTGAAGGACTGTATTATGCAGCATCACACGAGTTTGTAAAAGTTGAAGGTGACTTTGGCTATGTAGGTATTACCGATTATGCACAAAGCCAACTAGGCAACGTGGTTTATGTAGATATGCCCGATGTGGAAGACGAAATAACAGCAGGCGAAGAATTTGGAGCGGTAGAAAGCGTGAAAGCAGCCAGCGACCTCCTTTCACCCGTAAGCGGAACAGTTGTTGAATTTAACGAAGCATTAGAAGATGCTCCTGAAAAAATCAACGAAGATGCCTTTGGCAATTGGATTATCAAAATAAAGCTGAGCAATCCAGCCGAACTAGACAGCCTAATGAACGCAACCGATTACGCAGCAAGCTGCAAATAAGAAAATGGCGTATAAGTTTTTTCCGCACACAGAAGCGGACTTAAAAGAAATGATGAAGACTTCGGGCGTTAACTCGCTTGAAGAACTTTATGATGAAGTGCCCAATGAACTAAAACTCAAAAAGGAACTAAACTTGCCCTCTGCAAAATCAGAAATAGAAGTGCGCAAGTTCTTCGAAGAATTAGGTAAGAAGAATCACGCCCTAACCTGCTTTGCAGGAGCTGGTTCTTATGACCACTACACCCCTTCCGTTATTAATTACATCGTAAAACGCTCTGAATTCCTCACCTCTTACACACCTTATCAAGCTGAAATTTCGCAAGGTACACTACAATATATCTTCGAATACCAAACGATGATGGCAGACCTTACGGGGATGGAGTTATCGAACGCAAGTATGTACGATGGGGCTACAGCTACTGCTGAGGCTATGATCATGTCTGTTGCTTCAGCAAAGAAGCGCAAAAAAGTACTAATCGCTTCGACCATCAATCCTGCGATTCTGAGAGTCGTGAAAACGTATGCTAATTATCAAGGTATAGACCTCGTAACAATAGATCAGAAAAACGGTATCACGGATAAAACAGATATGGACACAAAGCTCGCCGCTGGCGATGTAGCAGGTGTCATCGTAGCACAACCCAACTACTACGGTATCATTGAAGACTTTACAGGTTTTGCGGAAAGCTGCCACGCCAACAAGGCTCTGTTCATTATGAACAGCCCTGCAAGTACTCTAGCTGTGCTGAAAACACCTGGAGAATGGGGTGCAGACATTGCCGTAGGTGATGGACAATCCTTAGGTATTCCAATGTGTTTCGGAGGTCCTTATATTGGTTATCTCTGTACCTCGAAAGCTCTCATTCGCAAAATGCCAGGACGCATCGTTGGCGGAACGACGGATACAGATGGCAAGCGCGCATTCGTTCTTACCATGCAAGCACGTGAACAACACATTCGTCGCGACAAGGCAACGAGCAACATTTGTTCAAACCAAGGACTTATGTCACTTTTCGTGACCATTTATATGTCACTCATGGGTCCTAAAGGACTAAAAGAAGTGAATGAATTGTCGTACAGCGGAGCTCATTACTTATATGATGAGCTACTCAAAACGGGAAAATTCTCTAAAATGTTCGATGCACCATTCCTTAACGAATTTTGCGTAAGTACATCACTCTCTATCGATGCTCTAACGCAAAAGCTCCTAAAGAATGGCATTATGGGCGGAGTAAAAGCCGAAGGGCTACCAAACAGCCTACTCTTTGCCGTTACAGAGCAACGTACAAAAGCAGAAATAGATAAACTTGTTTCATTAATAAAAGAGGAGGCCTAAAAAGATGAATAAGACATATTACTCAAACCTTATTTTTGAGCTCTCGAAGCCAGGAAGAGTTGGATATTCACTACCCGAGAACGAGTTTAAGAATTACAAATTATCCGATCTACCCGCCTCACTAAAGCGTGAAAGCGGTACCCTCTTGCCCGAAGCGGACGAGCTCACCGTGGTACGTCATTATACCAATATGAGCAACAACAACTTTGGTGTTGATACAGGTTTCTATCCTCTTGGAAGTTGTACCATGAAATACAACCCAAAGATAAACGAAGAGATGTGTAGCTTACCTAGCTTCACGTCACTCCATCCTTTGCAACCAGCAGAAACCGTGCAAGGAGCTCTTGAGGTGTACTACAATGTGCAACAAACTCTTTCTGAAATATCAGGACTTAGCGAGTTTACTCTTAATCCCTTTGCAGGAGCACAAGGTGAATTAACAGGACTTATGGCGATGCGCACCTACCACACGAAACGCGGTGACACGAAACGTACAAAAGTAATTGTACCGAATTCCGCACACGGCACAAATCCCGCCTCAGCTGCGGTTTGTGGCTTGCAAATCGTAGAAGTAAAGAGTACCGCAAACGGAACGGTAGACTTAGAAGACTTGAAACCATTGCTTGGTGATGACATCGCAGGAATGATGATGACAAATCCAAACACGCTAGGTATCTTTGAAACAAAAATACCAGAAATAGCAAAACTTATACACGAATGTGGTGGACTAATGTACTACGATGGCGCAAATCTAAATCCAATGCTTGGTGTTTGCCGTCCTGGAGATATGGGCTTCGACATTATGCACATCAATTTGCACAAGACATTCTCGACCCCTCACGGCGGAGGTGGACCAGGTGCAGGTCCCGTAGGTGTACGTAAAGGTTTAGAAGACTATCTTCCCGTACCACACGTCAAGAAAGATGCAGAAGGTCAATTCTTTATTGATTTCGGAAAAGACACACTAGGTAGTGTCTCCGCTTTCTTAGGGAACTATGCCGTTATTCTTCGCGCTTATGCTTACTTGCTAACTCTTGGAAAAGAGAACATTCGTTTAGCCGGACAGCTTTCCGTACTCAACGCGAACTACGTCAAAGAATGCCTAAAGAGTCATTATGAATTACCCATAGACGGCTTATGCAAACACGAGTTTGTTTTTGATGGTTTAAAGGATAAAAGCACCCACGTAACGACACTCGATGTAGCTAAACGCCTGCTTGATTATGGATTCCACGCCCCGACCATCTACTTTCCACTACTCTTTCACGAAGCACTTATGATAGAACCTACTGAAACAGAGAGCAAAGACACCCTCGATGCGTTTATAGAAGTCATGAAAACCGTAGCGGAAGAAGCTATCCATCATCCCGAAATGGTTAAGACAGCTCCACATACTACTCCTGTACGTCGTCTTGACGATGTTAAAGCCGTTAAAGAGCCAAAGTTAACCTTTAAAGATTATTTGAACTAACCACAGATGAAAGCAACCGATCTTATTATAATAGGTGCCGGACCTGGCGGATACGAAACGGCTATACTGGCTGCAAAAGCAGGTTTACAAACCGTGATTATCGAAGCAGACAAAGCTGGTGGAACGTGTCTCAATGCGGGTTGCATTCCAACAAAATGCTTTTGTCGCAATGCTGAAATATTACAAAACTTGAAAGATGCCGAGACCTTCGGCATTACCGCAAATTTCTGTTTCGATTTTCAAAAAGCAGTAGAGCGCAAAAATCAAGTTGTAGCAAACCTAAATAACGGAATAGAGAGTTTACTTAAACATCCGCTTATCACTCGTGTAAATGGCAAAGCTTCATTTGTAAATACCACAACCGTATGCGTTGAGAAAGCGACGAATAGGAACGGAGAACCCATTGAAACAGAATATACAGCGAAAAACATCATTATTGCTACTGGTTCTGTCACCAAATTTCTTCCGATAGAAGGCGCGCATTTACCCAAAGTGCTCACCTCCACCGAAATGCTCAATCTAGACCGTATCCCCCTTCGCCTCTGCATTATTGGCGGAGGAGTTATTGGACTTGAATTTGCATCTATCTTCAATGCCTTTGGTAGCGAAGTTACCGTTGTGGAATTCTGCAAAGAGATCTTACCCAACTTTGATAGCGATATTGCCAAACGCCTTAAACCGACACTAAAGAGCAAAGGTATTAACATTATTAATCAAGCTGCAGTAAGTAACATCCGCGAGGAAGGTAAAAACTATGTGGTATCTTACGATACAAAAGGCAAAACCATGGACATTGAAACAGACCTTGTACTGATGGCGGTAGGAAGAGGTGCAAACTTAGCATCGCTGAACCTAGCAGAAATCGGTATTGCAACCGAGCGAAAAGGCATATCGGTCGATGACAATATGCTTACCAATATCAGCGGCATCTACGCAATTGGAGATATTAACGGAAGATGTCAGTTAGCCCATGCAGCCTATTTTCAAGGACGACGTGCCTTGAACCATCTACTAGGGAAGACAGACAACATACGCTTTGACATTATGCCTGCCGCTGTCTTTACAAATCCAGAAGCCGCCACCGTTGGTCTGACGGAAGACTATTGCAAAGCCAATGGTATGATATGCAAAACACATAAGGCCTTTTTCCGTTCCAATGGCAAAGCGCTCTCTATGAACGAACCAGAAGGTATGGTCAAAATCATTACAGACGAGGCAGGGAAACTACTCGGCTGTCATCTTTTTGGAGCTCATGCTGCAGACCTTATACAAGAGATCACGGCTTTGCTCTGTAAAAATAGTACGCTTGACGAACTGTACAACATCATACACGCTCACCCTACACTTGGTGAAGTGGTGATGAATGCAGCTGAAGCCTAATGAATTAGGATTTACAAGAAAGAAAAGAGCCTCAACGTTATGCGTTGAGGCTCTTTTCTTTCTTGTTTTTTCAATCGCTATAGTTCGTACGCTTTCATCTCTGCCAACGTTTTGCGATAATCGCGTGTTGATGTTGCCGCTTTTGTTTGAAGTTCATAATAGACATCCAACTCACGCAAATAATCAATAAGGGATATTTGTCCTGCTGTAAAAGCCTTGCAAAGCAACGAAGCTGTATGGTTCTCTACATAGGCCGCATGATATTCATCCATTACTTGTTTTTGAGCTTGAGCCTTACGATATAAAGCTTCAAGACTTGTCGACAATTGTATGCGCTCATCTGCTTCTTGTGCCCGAAGGGCTACGATGGAAGCCCTTGCTTGACGTACACGATTTTTATTCTCCCATAAAGGGATAGAGACCCCTAACTTTATACCGCTATATCGTTCTCCTACTACTTTCTCTTGTGAATAACTTGCCGTGAGACTCGGTAAACCTTCCGCCTTCACCAATTTCATTTCACGTTGACGAACCTCTGCTTTACGATTTAAATAAGCAAGCATTGGATTACGACGTTCCGCTTCTTGTTGCCATACAAGAAAATTAGGAGCTAGCAGTTCCTCACGATACGAAAGTGTTTCAAGTTCCAAATCCACACCTCCATTTAGACAGCGAAGTTCAGCATACACTTGTTCGCTCTCTGCTTTAATAGAGAGGAGTTCAGCTCTTGCCAATCTACTATTTTGCTTTGCTTTATTCAGTTCGAAAGCATTCGCATCTCCTTGAGTCATACGTTTATCATAAAGTCTCAAAAGATCGTTCATCTGTTCTAGTCGAACTTCAAGCAAACGTATTTGTTCCTTTGAAAAGAGAACATCAATACATAGTTGTTTGGCGCGAAGCAGATAAGCACTTCGAGCCACAGCATACTGAAGTTCGTCTGCCTCATCACGACTTCGAGCAACTTTCTGCTTTGTCCCAAGTAACGTAGCAAAATCAAAGCTTTGCGACAAAGCGAAATCCGTGCGATGACCAATCGGAGATGGACTTCCCCATAAGTATCCAATTTCTAATTCTGGGTTCTTTAGCGTAAGACCTGTGTGATTAGAGAGCTTCTGCGCTGTTAAATCCTCACGCATCGCTTTTAGTGTTGTACTGTTCTGTTCTATCTGTTTCAAGACTTCTACCATCCCTAGTTGAGACTTCGCTGTACTCACCCATACAAGGGTTATTATAAATAGTATTCGTTTCATTTGTTAGAGATTTTAAGTTCGTTGTTTTTACTTATGTACCCATACATAATAGGTACAATAAAACCGTTTAGGAGTGTAGAGCTAATCAAGCCACCGAGTATCACCTTTGCCATAGGACTTTGAATTTCATTGCCTGGCAAATCGCTGCCTAACGCGAGAGGTATGAGAGCGAGTCCAGAACTAAGAGCCGTCATCAAGATGGGATTAAGTCGATCAAGTGAACCTCGTACGATGCTTTCATGCAAAGGAGACCCTTGACGGCGCAGCGTATTATAACGATCGACAAGTAGCATACCGTTACGAGTGGCTATTCCAAAAAGCGATATAAAACCAATAAGCGCAGGGATGCTCATGATACCACTTGTAAAGAAGATACTGTAAACACCACCAATTAGAGCTAAAGGTAAGTTTAAGAGAATAACAGCACTCTGACGAATACTCTTGAACTCACGGAAGAGCAACAAGAAGATAACCGCCACAGAAAGAATCGAAGCGAACGTCAAAACACGTGATGCTGCTTGTTCGCTTTCGAATTGTCCACCATATTCCACGTGATAACCTTCTGGCATCTGTACCTTCGTTTCTATTCGTTGTTTGATTTCGTCTACAGCAGAACGTAAATCACCATTCACCACATTTGCCGAAACAACCACCTTGCGACTTACATTTTCACGGTTTATCGTATTTGGTCCAACACTCGAAGTCACATCCGCCACCTCCGACAACGGTATCTTCTGTCCATCGGCAGCATCTATCATCATTGTCTTCACATCGTCAATCGTTGCTCGATCGCTTTCTCTTACTTTGAGCGTGAGGTCGAAACTACGATTACCATCATAGACTTGCGACATCACCTTTCCCTCTAAAAGAGTACCTACCAATTCTGAAAATTCTGGCATCGTAATACCATAACGAGCAAGCATTGTGCGACGCGGAGTAATTTTAAGTTGTGGACGTTCCACTTGTTGTTCCACATTCACATCCGCAATACCTTCAACGCTTGTAATTTGCTCTTTAATCTGACTACCAATGGCATGAAGTTTATTGAGTTCTGCACCAAATATCTTTATCGCAATATTCGCTCGCGAGCCTGACAACATCGCATCTAGGCGATGACTTACAGGAGCGCCAATTTCTATATTCGCCCCTGGTATCACCTTTAATTTCTCACGAATTTCAGCCGTCACCTCCTCCTTCGTCCGATCTTTTAGTTCATAAGGTGCTTCTATTTCCGATGTATTTACCCCCAAAGCATGCTCATCCAGTTCCGCTCGCCCCGTCTTACGCCCTACAGTTTTAATCTCTGGAACAGTGAGCAAAACCTCTTCTGCCATTCGTCCTATTTTATCACTTTCGTCAAGCGAGATACCTGGCATCGTACTGACATTAATGGTATAACTACCCTCGTTGAAAGGAGGTAAGAAACTACGTCCAAAACCAGTAAGCATCAGAATAGCAGAAAGAAGAGCGACACCTGAAGTAGCAAGTACAATGCGTTTATGATGCAGAGCGAACTCCAATAGGTGCGAGTAAATATTCCGAATATGCTTCACCACAAAGGGTTCGCGAGGTTCCTTCTGCTTTTTCTTTCCACCCAGCAAATAACTACACAACACGGGGGTTATGGTTAGAGCCACAATCGTTGAAGCAAACAAAGCTATAATAAAAGTTAGCCCCAACGGTTTCAACATTCGTCCCTCCATTCCCGAAAGTAAAAAAAGCGGTAAGAAACTGACCACGATAATAAGAGTAGAATTAAGAATCGGCATACGCACCTCTTTGGAGGCTTCGAAGACAACCGTCATCGTTGAACGACGCTTCCCTTCTGACAAAAGTCTATTTTCACGCAACCGCTTATACACATTCTCCACATCTACTATCGCATCATCCACCAGAGAACCAATTGCGATGGCAATACCTCCAAGGCTCATCGTATTCAGCGTTAGCCCAAACAATTTAAGTACAAGAATCGTGACCAACACCGATAACGGTATTGTGATAAGCGATATAGCGGTGGTACGGGCATTCATCAGAAATATAATGAGAATCACAACCACAAATAGGCTTCCTTCATAAAGCGACCGCACAACATTGTCAATAGAATTCGTAATAAAACGACTCTGACGATACGTATCGGTATGAACTTGCACATCGTTCGGTAAAGATTTTTGAATATCTGCAAGAACGGTATCAAGCTTATCGGTCAGCGCTATCGTGCTCGTGTTGGGCTGCTTCGTTATCGTGAGTAATACAGCTGGTTTTGCGCGATAAGAGGCGGTACCTAAACGAGGAGTCTTAGCTCCTATTTTAACTTGTGCGATATGGCTGAGCATCACGGGCTGTCCCTTCACCAGTTTCACTAAAGCTTGTTCCAGTTCGTGAAGATCCGCCGTACTCATGACAGTACGAACGATGTATTCGTTACCATATTCATAGAGCGTTCCACCCGACTGATTCTGATTCATACTACGCGTTGCGGCTGTCACCTCATCCAGCGTAACACCATAATGCTTCATCTTCGCCATATCAAGCAACACTTGATATTCCTTTACATCGCCACCAAGAACCGCAACTTGTGCTACTCCACCTGTGCTCAGTAAGCGAGGGCGAAACGTCCAATCCGCAAGTGTGCGTAAATCTTGTTGAGAAGTAGAAGAAGCCGTCAATGCCACGATCATTACTTCTCCCATAATAGAAGACTGAGGACCAAGCGTAGGATTACCTACATTGTCAGGCAATTCTGCACGGACGGTTGCTAACTTCTCACTGACGATTTGACGAGCACGAAAAACATCGGTTCCCCAATCAAATTCCACCCAAACAACAGAAAAACCTGTCGTACTACTTGAACGCACTCGGCGTACATCGGCCGCTCCATTGATCGCGGTCTCTACGGGAAACGTAACCAGTCGCTCTACCTCTTCCGAAGCCATACCTCTCGCCTCCGTCATAACAACAATGGTTGGAGCATTTTGGTCTGGAAATACATCAACCTCCATATCCCGCGCCACAAAAATGCCTATAATCGTGATCAAGACGGCACTAAACAGCACTAGGATACGATTGGCAAGAGCAAACCTTATTATTTTATTCAACATAACTACACTCTTTTATTTAATGATTATGACCATCGGGAATAGCACCTGAAGAAGCCGCTTGCTTCACCTGATAAGCAGCACTTATTACCACTTTATCGTTGGGCTTAATACCTTGAAGAATCGAAACGCGTTCACCATTGGTTTGTCCTAATTTCACTTCTTTTTTCAGATAACCCTCTTCGTCTATCTGAACGTAAACATAGTAAGACCCTTGTTCTTCCGTAAGAGCAGAAACAGGGACAGAGACCACATGAGATAACTGTTTCGACAGCAAGAACACCTCTACAAACTGACCTGGAATAAGGTTTCCACGATTGTCTAATTCGAAGGTAACAGGTATATAAGCGCTACCCTTTTCTAATGCTCTTCCATAAGATAAAAGTCGTCCGTTAAGATCCTCTAACCGATAAATTTCACCACTCGTAGCCGTACGAAAGTTGGCACTACCCAAGGTTGAAAGTTGTGAATAATAACTTGGAGGGACATCTACACACAGTTGTAAACGACGACTTTGTGACACCACTGCAACCGTTTGACCTGCTGATACATATTCCCCTTGACGCACCCATAAGCTCTTTATATATCCATTCATCGTAGAAGCCACATGAACCCCTGCTTTAGAATAATTTTTAGCCGTGGCCTTATAAGCTATACTCGCTTGTTCATAACGAGAACGCGCTTGTTCTAATTCCTTTAACGAAATAATTTTGTCGGCAGCTAATACCTTACTACGCTCATATTCGGCTCGAGTCGTTTCAAAATCCACACGAGCCTTTTCCGTAGGCTCTCCTTCAAGCATATCCTTAGCCGATATACTGAGCAGTGGAACACCTTTTTTCACCGCTACGCCTTCGGCTATAGAAGCATTACAATAGGTTACAACACCACTTGACGTTGCCACAAGTGTACACTCATCGCCCACAGACGACTGAATACGTCCACTCGCTTTGAGTACAGATTGGAAAGGAGCAACCGTTGCTATTTCCGTACGCAACCCTGCAGATTTAGCCTGCTCAGGTGTAAATATAATTTCATCCGAATGCACACCGTGCTTTTCGTCAGCCGAGTGTTTATCCTCTTTGTGTGTGTGGCAGCCCACAAGAGCTACAGCAAGCAATAACCAGTAATAATTTATTTTCATTTTTATCGAGTTTGTTTTTTGATACTACGTTCTTCTTCAAATTAAAAGGAACCCTCCTCCTCGGTCTTTTCGGAAAAAGAAAAGGTACTATTACGAGTAGGTATTCTGAGATTCGTCAAAAGAGATACCTGATGAGGTTTTTCTATTTGAGAGAACGATGGTGTTACACAGAAAAAAAGTCTTGCAAAAATTCAAGCGCGCTCCTTTTTTCATTCGAGCGGGCTCCTTTTTAGAATGGAGCGCGCTCCATTTTTTAAGCAGAGAGCATCCGCCTGAAATAACAATAAATGCGCTATTACAACACGCGACAAGGAGGAGCTCGAAGTCCACAGTTTCGAAAACAACGTGCCGAAACCATGGTGAAGTCACGCGGAACTACCCGCTGCTCGGCTACACAAGCGAACAAGGCAGGCAAACAAGCGTCTATAGGTAAAAGAGAATGGAAAGACTTTGCATTCTTTACACGACAAAGTTGTTCCACCAAACTATTCTGCGACTTCGACAGCAACATCACCGTATGCGTGAAGCATACAAGTTCCGCCTTTTCATCAGAAGTGGTATGATGTGTAGAAGAAGTGTGAGTTTGCTCACCGCAAAAATCTTCCACATCGTTGACAATGCAAATGTCTGCCCCATGATGATGATGAGGTGTAGCATTTACAACAAACAAAGCTGCTAATGCAATGAAAAGAAACGATATGTAGAACTTTTGCTTCAAGTCTTTAATGATTTAAGTAGGCAAAAATAGGTAAATAAGGTCAGAAGACAAACGATTAGTCTGTTAATATTAGAAAAAAGTCTTACCTTTGTAGGTTCATTCAAAGAAAAAGGTATTACATGAAAGGATTTGACTTTTGTCCACGTCTGTTTTCAGACTTAAAAACGTACAACAAAAAAACGTTTACTGCCGACGTTATGGCAGGTATTATTGTAGGTATTGTAGCCCTCCCTTTAGCCATTGCTTTTGGTATCGCATCAGGAGTATCACCTGAAAAAGGTATTATCACTGCTATTGTAGCAGGTTTTTTAGTTTCTGCTCTTGGCGGTAGCCGCGTACAGATAGGCGGTCCAACAGGCGCTTTCATCATCATTATATATGGCATCATTCAAGAATATGGCGAAAGTGGCTTGATTATTGCGACATTACTCGCAGGTGTATTCCTTATATTACTGGGTGTTTTCAAGCTTGGAACCATTATAAAGTATATTCCCTATCCTATTGTCGTGGGCTTTACAAGCGGTATTGCCGTAACCATCTTCACCACACAAATAAAAGATTTATTTGGCTTGTCTATTGAAAAACTACCTGCTGACTTTATTGGAGCTCTTGGTGTCTATGCAACAAGTTTTAGCACCCTTGATCTATGGTCCAGTATCGTTGGTGTCGCGAGTATTCTTATCATCACTGCGACACCACGTTTTTCGAAAAAGATACCAGGTTCCCTCCTTGCCATTATCTTTATGACGGTAGGAGTCTATCTTTTAAAACTATACGCAAACATCGACTCGGTTGAAACGATTGGAGACCGTTTTTCCATCAATACCAATATGCCTGAAGCACAAGTGCCTGTCATCACGTGGGAAATGATAAAGAAATTGCTTCCTGCCGCACTGACCATCGCCATCTTAGGAGCCATTGAAAGTCTACTTTCTGCTACCGTAGCCGATGGCGTAATAAGCGACAAGCACAATTCCAATCAAGAACTCATTGGACAAGGAATTGCCAATCTTTGTACGCCCATCTTTGGGGGTATTCCAGCTACGGGAGCTATTGCTCGCACCATGACAAACATCAACAATGGAGGTCGTACCCCTGTGGCGGGTATTATTCACGCCATCGTGCTCTTACTCATTTTTCTATTTCTTATGCCATTAGCAAAATACATCCCAATGGCTTGCCTCTCAGGAGTTCTTGTTGTCGTAGCCTATAAGATGAGCGGCTGGCGCACCTTTCGCGGACTCATGAGCAACCCGAAGAGCGATGTATCTGTTTTGCTCGCCACCTTCTTCCTTACCGTTATATTCGACCTCACCGTTGCCATTGAAATAGGACTTGTTATCGCATGCCTCTTCTTTATGAAAAGAGCGGCAGAAACCACACAAGTATCCGTCATAACCGATGAGATAGACCCTAACGCAGAACTTGATTTTAAACTGCACGAAGAGCTCCTCACCATACCCGATGGCGTGGAAGTTTACGAAATTAATGGTCCTTACTTCTTTGGTATCGCGAATAAATTCGAAGATTTAATGGCCTCCTTTGGCAATCGTCCTACCGTACGCATTATTCGTATGCGTAAAGTACCCTTTATTGACTCTACAGGTATTCACAACCTTATAAGTCTGTGCAAGATGAGCAACAAAGAACATATCCAAATTATTCTATCGGGCGTAAACGAGAAAGTAGCAGCTACACTAAAAAAAGCAAATTTCTATGATACACTTAACGAACGTCACATTTGCAGCAATATAAACGAAGCTCTCGAGAAAGCAGAATACTACATTCAACAAAGCAAAACGTTAAAAGACTAGCCTTTTACTTTGCGGAGTGCTTTCGAAATAGTACCTTTGTGTCCTCAAATATAAAACATTACGATGAGCCAAAGACTCTTCCCTTTCGTCCTCCTTTATCTGTTTCTTTTCACGTTACCCTCCGTAGCACAACGAATTACAGGTATCGTTACAGATTCGGTTAGCGGTGAGAGGTTGGCTTACGTCAATGTTCGCTACAACGGTTACGAAACAAAAACGCACACCGATGAAGCGGGACAATTCAGCATAGACTTACACCGTGGTGCGCTCTTGACGTTCTCGTATATGGGATACGCCAAACAGACCGTGACCATCTCGTCCAATACAAAAGTGCTGCACATTAAATTAGGACTCAATGCCCGTAACATAGGCAGTACAATGGTAAAAGGCAAGCGCAAGAAGTATAACCGAAAGGATAACCCCGCGGTTGCACTAATGAGAAAGGTAATTGCCGCAAAGAAGCATACCGACTTACGCGAACACGACTTTTACCGTTATGAACAATATGAAAAACTAACGTTCTCACTCAATGAATTTACGAGCAAAGTATTTGAAGAAGGGAACTTCAAAAACATGCCTTTTCTTAAAGACCACGTAGAGATCTGTAACGAAACAGGAAAACTAACGCTCCCCGTAACATTTAACGAAAACGTGAGTGAGCACATCTACCGCAAAAATCCAAAGACAGAGAAAACCATCGTTAAAGCACAAACCTCTACAGGTATCAATGAACTATTCAATACGGGCGAAATAGTCAATACAATGCTGCACGACGCATTCACCAATGTCAATATTTACGACGAAACGGTGCGTATGCTACGCCACCCCTTCGTTAGCCCCATCTCCACTCGTAACGCCATCAACTTTTATCGATACTTTTTGATGGACACAACCTACGTAGGAAATAACCGGTGCGTAGAAGTAAGTTTCACGCCTAACAATCCACAAGATTTCGGATTCAGTGGTAGCTTATTTATAACAACCGATTCTACTTATCGCGTACGAAAAGTCAGTTTGAATATCCCCAAAAATTCGGATGTCAACTTTGTAAAAGATTTACAAGTGGAACAAGAATACGCCACGCTACCATCGGGTGAACAAATTCTTCTGTATGATGAAATGCTCGTCCAATTGGAATTAACCGAATTCGTAAGCAAATTTATGGTTCGTCGTAGCACGAAATACAGCAATTACGATTTTAGTGAAATACCCAATCAAGCATTCAAAATAAAAGGGCCTCAACGCATAGAGCCCAATGCGATGATGCGCGACGAAAGCTTTTGGACAAAACATAGAGCGGTGCCATTATCTGAATCGGAAAACAAAATGCCCTCGTTTCTGAAGGAAATGCAAAACGTGAAGCATTTTAAACTCGCACTCTTCGTACTCAAAGCCTTTATCGAAAACTTTGTAGAAACGACCACTGACCCCAAAAAGCCTAGCAAGATAGATATAGGACCCGTAAACACGCTCATTTCACAAAACTACATAGACGGAGTTCGTTTGCGTGCTTCAGCACAAACCACCGCCAACCTCAACCCACACCTCTTCGGACGCGGATACATTGCTTATGGTTTTAAGGACCAACGATGGAAAGGATTGGGTGAACTCACTTATGCCTTTCATAAAAAGGCCTATTCACCTTATGAATTTCCGATAAACAACATCACAGCATCCTACAAAAGTGATGTGATGTCGCCCTCCGACAAACTTCTACCGACGGACAAAGACAACGTCTTCAACTCTTTCAAAATAAAAACGGTAGATCAAATGGTCTATACTAAGACGCTCAAACTGAAATACGATGTAGAATGGGCAAATGGCATTCATCTTACCACACAACTTAAACGAGAAGAATCCGAACCAACGGGAAAACTATTCTTTAAGAAGTTAAATACTTCAACGACCACCGAACTTGTAAAAACGATGACCACAACCGATGTGATGCTCGGTATTAACTTTAGTCCAGGAACGACCTATATCAACACGAAACAACGTCGATTGACGACAAACAAAAACGCCCCTATATTTACGCTCAACCACACGATGGGACTCAACGGAATCTTGGGAGGTGAATATAGCTACAACCTAACCGAGGCAAGCATATACAAACGCTTCTGGCTCAACTCTTGGGGCAAGATAGAAGTAAACCTAAACGGTGGCGTACAATGGAATAAAGTGCCATTCCCCCTACTTATAATGCCTGCCGCCAATCTTTCCTATCTTAAACAAAGCAAGATGTTCAGCCTCATTGGCAATATGGAATTTCTGAACGACCGTTACGCCTCGCTCATTATGGGATGGGATATGAAAGGAAAAGTTTTTAACCGCATTCCTCTGCTCCGTAAACTAAAATGGAGAGAATTTTTAGGCGTAAGTGTCTTATGGGGCTCGCTATCCAATAAGAACAACCCAATGTTAAAAGAAAATACAAACGACAACCGCCTCTTCTACTTTCCTGGATACGTTCACCGTGATGGTACGTTCAACTATTCAAGTACAAGTATGAATAGCAAGGTGCCCTACGTGGAAGTGTCAGCAGGTATACACAACATTTTCAAGTTACTTCACGTGGAATATGTTCGTCGACTCAACTATCTAAATAAGCCCGACATCAACAAATGGGGTCTCCGCCTCATGATGCGAATGACCTTCTAAAAAAAGAGATAGAGTTTAGCGAACCTTTACGAGCACGCCACGATAATACCAACCACAAGTAAACAGATAAAAAACGGAACGAAGAAAGGAGACACAAGGTTTCTGCTTTACCGTATGAAATAAGAACGAACGATGATGAACGAAAAAACACATCATCTTAAATCCGCGACTCATACTACCCGAAGACGCTTGAAGAGCCGCCATTTCTAGACCACTTTTCAAGGCCTCCGTCTCAAAAGGTAAAGCACGCAGAATCTTCAGTACAACAGAAAAACGCTCACGCACCACACCCTGCAACACCTTGTGATGAGCCACAGGAAACCATAAGAACTTAAAACCCTGAGAACGAAACAACGAATGACCTGTGGGAATCGTAGCCGTAGCAGCAAAACTATGCCGACGAAAATGAACCAACACATCAGAAAGCATCACGATACGATCCGCCGCCGCCGCCACTATTTGCAATTGCCAATCATATAAATAAGGGCAATTAAATCCCCCCTCTGGAAAATAAGTCAACAACGTTCGATGAAGAAGCATCGTATGTCCATTTACTTCGCCTAAATACAGCAAGCGCAACAAATGAATATTCGGCATACGGGCATCCCATGCCACAGGAAAGCCATCACTCGAAAAAGGCATAGACCGACCACCGCACAACAAGTTGTCGCCAATGGCCTCCACCTGCAAAGCTAGTTTACGAGGCTCCCAAATATCATCTTGATCAGAAATTGCTATAAAATCGCCCGTAGCACGCTGCATAGCCGAAAAGAAATTAGCGTTAATGCCCTGTTTCGACACATTATTATATAAATGTATAGAAGGGAAACGTTGAGCATAGTCTTTCAGGATTGCAAGTGTATCATCCGTAGAACCGTCATCTTGCACAATGACCTCAAAAGGTGGATACGTCTGTGCAAGAATAGAATCTAATTGCTCTGCTAAAAAAGCCGCACCATTATAGGTACAGCAAACCACTGACACTCGTTTTGCGGTCATCTCGGTCATTTAAAAGAAGAATGTAAAATTCAAGAGATATTCTATTTTTTAGCCGCAAAACCGACCCTAGAACCATCAGAATAAACAACAACAAGACTATCCTTATCAAACTTATCAATAGTTGCTACATGATTATCTAGCACAAAGTGACCATTGAAAATACGATACGTAATAGGAAAACGCGACAAGCCCGTAAGGTTAATCGCACGAACCAGCACTTCACCATTATCGCGAGTAGAAAGCGAAAAGCTATCCCCCTCATTTAGTTCTCCCAAAATATCTCCATACTGTCCAGCTTCATTGTCTCTCGTTACATAGATAGGCTCACCCGAGTCCACAACAAGACAAAACGTACTCATTCCACACTCACCAGCCACACCATAGAGCGTTGAATCCTTACCTGTAAGCAAAGAATCAGCAGCATAAGGCGACACCTTATGACCACAGCTACTAACTGCAAACGCAACAAAAGCTCCAAAGCATAAACCGACAATAGAGCCCAAAAAAAGACCTGTAAAAGCACGATTAAACTTATTCATCTTTCTATAATGATTTAAAGGGACGAAGTTAAACAAAAAAACGAACTTAAAGCCTCTTTTTCTAGCGCTATCTTCAAGATAGAAAGATTTTTAACTCAAAACAAGGCTCATTTCGGAAAAAAGTGGTACTTTTGCGCTCGGAATTATAGAACCATATAATGTCAAACTATTTAACTATTTAATTAACAATTTATTAATGGAGAATTTAAAGAACGTCGCACCGCTAGACAATTTCGATTGGGACTCATTCGAGAAAGGTGCTGTAGAAGCATCACAGAGCCAAGAGGAAATGGAAAATGCCTATGGCAACACCTTGAATAAGGTAAACGAACACGAAGTAGTAGAAGGAACAGTTATCGCGATGAATAAGCGTGAGGTTGTAGTAAACATTGGCTACAAATCTGATGGTATTATTCCGATGAGCGATTTCCGCTACAATCCCGAACTAAAGATCGGTGATAAAGTAGAAGTATATATAGAGAATCAAGAAGACAAAAAAGGTCAGTTGGTTCTTTCACATAAAAAAGCGCGCGCAAGCAAATCTTGGGATTGTGTCAACGAAGCGCTCGAAAGCAGAGAAATTATCAAAGGCTTCATCAAATGCCGCACAAAGGGTGGTATGATTGTTGATGTATTTGGCATCGAAGCATTCTTACCAGGCTCTCAAATAGACGTGAAACCTATCCGCGATTATGATGTATTCGTAGGAAAGACCATGGAATTCCAAGTTGTAAAAATCAACCAAGAATACAAGAACGTCGTTGTTTCACACAAGGCTCTTATTGAAGCGGAACTTGAAGCACAGAAAAAAGAAATTATTGGTCGTCTCGAAAAAGGTCAAGTACTTGAAGGTACTGTTAAGAACATCACTTCTTACGGTGTATTCATCGACCTTGGTGGCGTAGACGGTCTTATCCATATCACCGACCTTTCTTGGGGACGCGTAAACGATCCAAAAGAAATCGTAGAATTAGACCAAAAGATTAACGTTGTAATTCTTGACTTTGATGACGAGAAAAAACGTATCGCTTTAGGTTTGAAACAACTTACTCCACACCCTTGGGATGCTCTTGACGCAGAATTGAAAGTTGGCGACACCGTGAAAGGTAAAGTAGTCGTTATGGCTGACTACGGTGCATTCATCGAAATCGCTCCAGGCGTAGAAGGACTTATCCACGTATCAGAAATGAGCTGGAGTCAACACCTACGTTCTGCACAAGACTTTATGAAAGTGGGAGACGATGTAGAAGCCGTTATTCTTACCCTCGACCGTACAGAACGCAAAATGTCTCTTGGCATCAAGCAACTTAAGTCTGACCCATGGGAGAATATCGAAGCTAAATATCCTATCGACAGCAAACACACAGCAAAAGTACGCAACTTCACCAACTTTGGTGTTTTCGTAGAAATCGAAGAAGGTGTAGACGGACTTATCCATATTTCAGACCTTTCTTGGACAAAGAAAGTAAAACACCCATCAGAGTTTACGCAAGTAGGTGCAGAAATCGATGTTTTAGTTCTTGAAATAGACAAAGATAACCGTCGTTTGAGCCTTGGTCACAAACAACTCGAAGAAAATCCTTGGGACGTATTCGAAACTGTATTTACAACAGATTCTGTACACGAAGGTACAATCATCGAAATGCTTGATAAGGGTGCTGTTATTCAGTTAGCATACGGCGTTGAAGGTTTTGCAACTCCTAAACACCTCGTTAAAGAAGATGGTAGCCATGCACAACTAAACGAGAAATTAGAATTCAAAGTAATTGAGTTCAACAAAGAGAGCAAACGTATCATTCTTTCTCACAGCCGCATCTTTGAAGATGTTCAACGTGCAGAAGCTCGTGCCGAAAAGAAAGCAGCAGCTCCAAAACAAAGCAACAACAATAACAATAATAACAAGAAGAACGAATCGTCATCCTCTATTCAGAATCAGGCAGCGTCCACCTCTCTTGGTGATATTGATGCTTTGGCTGAATTGAAAGCGAAGATGGAACAAGGTAAGTAATTTCAATTACACCTTATAAGATAGAATAAGAAGAGAGCAATGATTGAATTCATTGCTCTCTTCTTTTTTGTGTGCTCTTAAAAAAAGGGTACACATCTTTTTTAAATCTTGTGATATATAAAAATTGAATCGTCCCATTTCACAATGCGACGATTCAATACATTTCTCAAGGTTTTAGTTCTCTTTTAAGGTGAGAAGATTGTTTTTTAGGATAGCGGTTGCAAATATCACTCTTTTTTCTCTTTAAAGGAAATAAAATCGTATGTCGTACAACATAAATTTAAGGCTAACTAAAAAAAAGTGCCATTTTCTTCTAAAAAGCCCCCTTCCATAAGCTAGAAAGGAATAAATAGAGAAGAGAAAACGCTCTTTTAGGCTCTTAAAAAGGAAATAGGGCTCCGTTTACACCCTTCTATCCCTACCCGTTTCCTAATTTTTGGGGAGTTCTTTTATTCCTTGTAAAAAAGGCAGGAGGAGAAGAGACTTTTTTACAGCATCTGAGAATAGACCTTTTGTTCTTTCTGCAGCTACCTTTGTTTTTCGAAGAATACAAACCGTGACGGCGATTCTTTTTTAAGAATAAAGTCAAAACATTGGCAAATAAATTACTACCTTCGCATCGTGGAAAAATTTGAATTACATATATTAGGTTGCGGAAGTGCACTACCAACCTCTCGACACTATGCTTCATCGCAAGTGGTCAACCTACGTGAGAAACTTTTTATGATAGATTGTGGAGAAGGCGCACAGATACAGCTTCGACGCAGTAAATTAAATTTTTCAAGAATCGGACATATCTTTATTTCACACATTCATGGAGACCATTGTTTCGGACTTATAGGACTTATCTCCACCTTCAGTTTGCTTGGACGAACCAACACACTTCACATTCACGCGCCAAAAGAATTAGAAGCTGTACTGCAATTGCAATTAAGCACGTTTTGCCATGGGTTAGAGTATCAAATAGAATTTCATGCCATCAATACAAAAATCCATACCCTCATCTACGAAGATCGCTCCGTATGTGTATGGTCTCTGCCTTTAAATCATCGCATTCCCTGCTGTGGTTTCCTCTTTTGCGAAAGTCAAACACTGCCACACATTCGCCGCGACAACCTCGACTTCTATCACATACCAAACTATGCTATCAAGGATATTAAAGAAGGGGCGGATTGGAAAATGCCCGATGGACAAATCATTCCAAATGAAAAGCTAACGATTCCAGCTGCTCCAGCTCGTAAATATGCTTATTGCTCCGACACGTCATATCATCCAAAACTGATAGAACTGATAGCAGGTGCAAACCTACTTTTCCACGAAGCAACCTTTAGCGAAACAGAGAAAAAGAGAGCCGCCGAAACCTTTCATTCTACCGCAAGACAAGCAGCCACAATAGCACGCGAAAGCCATGTAGACCGACTCGTTATAGGGCATTATTCATCCAGATATACAGATGAGCGCATACTCCTTAATGAAGCGAAACAAATCTTTCCAAACACCCTTCTTGCAGAAGAGAATCTCGTGATCGAGGTGTAAGATATACGCATACGAAAATAAATATCACTTTTTACACAATAAAATTTGTGTATTAAAAAAATAAGCCTTACATTTGCCAGCAAACGAACGAAGACAATGAAGATTTTAAAAAACACCATACTATTAAGTTTTGCTTTTCTGTTGCTTGGCACTCCTGCTATAAGCTTTGCACAAGAGCAAACTACGATGGGCATAGAAGTTTCTGAAATCAAAATGACAATCAGTGGATCGAACGTACGCATCCTAAATGCAGCACAAAGCACCTTGAATATCTACAACATTACGGGGCTCCCCATTGCATCTTATCGTATTGACTCGGCCGACAAAACCTTCTCGCTTAATCTACCAAAAGGATGCTATATCTTAAAAGTAAATAGAATTGTCCGCAAGCTTTCTCTATTATAAGCAATTATGAAAAGTCGTCATAGACTTATATATTTCTGTTCTTTTCTCTTATTCTTTGGTAGCTGTCAAGACAAGCCTGTTCATCCCTTCCAAGATTTATCTATTGAGCAATTCGACCAGTTAAGAGAGAATCGTTATGTCCTTAACAATAAGAAAATACGTTTCTATATAGACTCACTTCGTTTGATCAAACGAGATACTTCCTATATCGATTTACAAACCAACTATTATTATGCTGGGCGCAATCCTTACTTATGGATAAATCGTTGCGGCATCGATGCTCGATGCGATTCAGTGATCAAAGCAATAGAAAAGCTTACGAAGATCGGATTCAAGAAACAAACCTTCCATCTCAACACCCTAAAAAAGGACCTGCAACGTATACGTCAACTAGACTTTGACGAAAGCCACAACATCAATTTCGTGATGGCTCGTATAGAATACTATATGACGAAAGCATATATGCGCTATGCAAGTGGACAGCGATTTGGCTTTGTGAATCCTCGAAAACTCTTCAACAACTTAGATAACGAGCGAATAGACAGCATCAATTCTCATTATCGAGTGCTTTACGACATCGGCACAAAAACAGCGGGGAAAGCTTTTGTAAAAACGGCTCTACAATGTATTAACAATGACAGCTTGTATGAATTCTTATCACAAGTACAACCTACCGACCAAAGATACGAGCTACTAGAACAAGCGTATTTAAAGCCTTCTACGACAAAAGCGCAACAAAATACACTCTTCGCCAATATGGAACGATTGCGTTGGCGTATACCCCAACCGAATAGTGAAAAGTATGTGGTGGTCAACCTTCCCTCCTTCGAATTACAAGCCGTAGACAAGAGCAAGGATTCCTCCCTTCGTATGCGTATCTGTTGTGGACAGAAGCGCCACAAAACACCTTTACTTATAAGCAAGATGCAATACGTTGAGTTTAATCCCTATTGGATTGTGCCTCAAAGCATCGTACGCAAGGAAATTGCGCCACGCCATGCTCAAAATGCAAACTACTTTGAACGGAATAGAATGAAAATCATAGATAAAAAGAATGGAGAGGAACTCAACCCTGAAATGGTAACAGCCTCCATGCTTTGCTCTGGAAATTATCGCATACGTCAAGAAAAAGGAGAAGGTAATTCTCTCGGACGTATGATCTTCCGCTTTCCAAACAACTTCTCGATCTACCTACACGACACAGACAACAAAGAAGCCTTTAAACGATCATGGAGAAGCCTTAGTCACGGTTGTATACGTGTAGAGAAACCTCTTGACCTTGCTATTTTCCTTTTTCACGAGAAAAACCCCTACCTCATAGATCGCATACGAATCGCGATTGATTTACCACCTTATACCGAGGAAGGTAAAAAGCTTATCAACAAAGAAGGATATAAGAATATTGGTTCACAACGTTTTCAGCCTGCTATACCCATTTATATTACTTACTTCACCGCCTATCTAGACACGAACAATAACCGTGTTTCTTATTATCCTGATATTTACGGATACGATTCAGTTCTTCTTGAAAAGATAAAACGATATTAAACCTTTTCATATTCTTGAAGTCTAAAAAAACAATGACACGCACCAACGAAGAAGAATGGATAAAACAACTTAAAAATCCAAGTGAACAACGCTTGGCTTTTGAGCAAGTGGTACGCGTCTATTCAAGCCAAATTTATTGGCAAATACGTCGTATGGTACTTTCACACGACGATGCAAACGATTTATTGCAAAACACATTTCTAAAGGCATGGATCCATCTGGACTCCTTTCGCGGAGACGCAAAGCTATCCACTTGGCTCTACCGTATCGCAATGAATGAATGTCTTAGTTTTCTACAAACTAAGCGAAACTTCGAAACAATAGACGACCTCGAAACAAACATAGCCGAGCAGCTGGAAAGTGACACCTACTTTAATGGAGAAGAAACCGATATTATGCTACAACAAGCCTTGAGTGAACTCCCCGAAAAGCAACGTGTCGTATTCAATCTAAAGTATTACGAAGAGATGAAATACGAAGAAATGAGCGATGTTTTACAAACAAGTGTTGGAGCTCTAAAAGCCTCCTACCACTTTGCCGTAAAAAAGATAGAAACATTTTTCAAAAATAGAGACTAAACCTTTGACGTTCTAAAAGGTCTAAAAGAAAAAGAGAATAAAAAATGAAACGAGAAGAGCTAACACATCGGACTTTAAAAGAGAACCCATTTAAGGTTCCCGAAGGATATTTTGACGATTTCGCAACAAAGCTTATGGCAAATTTACCCCCCAAAGAAAGAGAAGCATCCGAACCCACCGCACACATCAGCTTCTTCACACGGGTTAAACCCTATCTATACCTAGCAGCGATGTTTATCGGTTTATATTTTGGCATACAAGTATTTAAATTTCAAGCCGATAAAATCAACAAACAAAATCAAGTAGACTACGAACAAACGGCTGAGATAAAAAAAATTACAACCGATGAATATGTAGATCAAATATGTAACTATGCAATGGTAGACAATGAAGATGTTTATACGTGTATGACAGAAGATTATTAATCCCCAACGAACTAAATATGAAACTAAAAACAATACTCTTAATAAGCCTAATCACGCTGTCGGCAGCCGTATCTTCACAAGACAACAATCAAATCCCCATGATGACCCTCACGGAGTCTCGTCCTGTTCATCGTCCACCGTTTTCTCCAGAGGAATTTATGAAGCGACAAGAAGCCTTTATCATTAAAGAAGCAGGTCTTACACCTACCGAAGCTCAATTTCTCTTTCCTCTATTTCATCAATCGAAGCAGAAGCAACGTGAAATTAGTCGTCAAATTCAATCACTCGTAAAGAAAGGAAAAGAAAAAGATCTTACAGAAAACGAATACTTATCCATCCTGAGAACCATCGACAAGTTGCAAATGAACAAGTTGAAAATAGAACAAAGCTATCACGAAAAGTATCGCAAGATGCTATCAAATAAAAAGATTCTCGCCATCGTATCTGCGAACGCACGCTTTGATCGCCGTATGCTAAAACAAATGTTCCGTCACGATGACCACAAAAGAAAGAACGATAAACGAAACTAGAGAGAGAAAAAACAACTCGTTCAAACTTTCTTTCTGCAAGCACCCTTCGTCAACAAGAGGCAATTCTATTTATTTAGCATTGCCTCTTGTTGCCTAAAAGAGACCTCAGTTTAGGGGAGTGGTCTGCTCCAGCCGCTTTGCGGCATTCCAAAATTCATCCATCTCCGCAAGAGTCATCTCTTTCAAGTTTTTACCTTGCTTGATGGTCTGTTCCTCCAGATACGTAAAACGACGAATAAACTTCCGATTTGTTCTTTCTAACGCATTATCAGGATTGATATGATAAAGACGAGCCGCATTGATCAAACTGAATAAGACATCGCCAAATTCCGCCTCTGCCTTATCAGCATCCGCACGTGCCACTTCCACTTGAAACTCTTCTATCTCCTCTTTCACTTTGTCCCAAACTTGTTCCCGTTCCTCCCAGTCAAAGCCCACGTGACGAGCTTTATCCTGTATTCTATAAGCCTTTATAAGTGAAGGTAAAGCGTCAGGAACCCCCGAAAGAACCGTTTTATTCCCGTCCTTTTCCTTCTGCTTCAGTTGTTCCCAATTATCCGACACTTGTCCTGCCGTTTCTGCTACGGTGTCACCATAAATATGCGGATGACGATAAATGAGCTTCTCGCAAAGTTGGTTACAAACATCTGCCATATCGAAGTCACCCGTTTCACTGCCTATTTTAGCATAAAAACAAACGTGCAAAAGCACATCGCCCAATTCTTTACATATATCCTTCGCCTCTTTTTTAATCAGCGCATCGCAAAGTTCATAAACTTCCTCTATCGTATTTGGTCTTAAACTCTCGTTCGTTTGTTTCTTATCCCACGGACATTTTTCTCTCAGCGTATCGAGCACATCCAGTAGCTGACCGAACGCCTCCATCTTTTCTTTTTTTGTATGCATCATGCTTTCCTTGTTTGATCTTGCAAAAGTAATCATTTATCAGCTCTTGTTCCGCATTTACACCTCTTAAAGAAAAGAAGTTCCAATAATTTTTAATAACTTTGCGGGCGCTTTATGTACGAATAATAACACAACATATATAGAAATGGAATTAGCAAGTAAGTATAGTCCCGAAGAAGTCGAAGGAAAATGGTATCAATATTGGTTAGACAATCAACTTTTTAGCTCTAAACCCGATGGACGTGAACCTTATACCATGGTGATTCCACCACCTAACGTTACAGGAGTACTGCATATGGGACATATGCTCAATGAAACCATTCAAGACATATTGGTACGCCGTGCTCGTATGGAAGGAAAGAATGCTTGTTGGGTACCTGGCACAGACCATGCATCCATTGCGACCGAAGCAAAAGTGGTGAACCGCTTAGCGGAGCGAGGCATAAAAAAAGCAGACCTAACTCGTGAAGAGTTTTTGAAATATGCGTGGGAATGGACAGAGGAACACGGAGGTATCATCCTTCAGCAACTCCGCAAACTCGGAACATCTTGTGATTGGAGCCGCACGTCTTTCACCATGGACGAAACGCGCTCAGAGAGTGTACTCAAAGTATTCTGCGACCTTTATAAGAAAGGTTTAATCTATCGTGGCGTACGCATGGTGAATTGGGACCCAAAGGCACAGACCGCACTATCGGACGAAGAAGTGGTGTATAAAGAAGAAAAATCAAAGCTTTTCTATCTACGCTATAAAGTGGAAGGCGATGCTCAAAACCGATATGCAGTTGTGGCAACCACTCGTCCCGAAACCATTATGGGCGATACTGCCATGTGTATCCATCCCAACGATCCAAAGAATCAATGGTTAAAAGGCAAAAAAGTGATAGTGCCTCTCGTAGGAAGAGTTATTCCAGTTATTGAAGACGAATACGTAGACATCGAATTTGGAACAGGTTGTTTAAAAGTAACTCCTGCTCACGACGTGAACGACTATATGCTTGGCGAAAAGTATAATCTAAAGACCATTGATATTTTCAATGACAACGGGACCATCAGTGAAGCTGCTGGAATGTATGTTGGCATGGATCGTTTCGAGGTGCGCAAACAAATAGAAAAAGACCTGCTTGCTGCCGACTTAATGGAAAAGATAGAACCTTACACAAACAAGGTGGGCTTTTCGGAGCGTAACTCCGACACCGCCATCGAGCCGAAGTTATCCATGCAATGGTTCTTAAAAATGACCCACTTTGCCGAGTTGGCGCTTGCCCCTGTGATGAACGACGAAATCAAGTTCTACCCAACAAAATATAAGAACACCTACCGCCATTGGCTCGAAGGCATCAAAGATTGGTGCATCAGTCGTCAACTTTGGTGGGGGCACCGCATTCCTGCCTACTTCCTACCCGAAGGTGGATACGTGGTAGCAGAAACAGCCGAAGAAGCACTCACCCTTGCCATCGAGAAAACAGGTCATAAAAATCTAAAAATGGAAGACCTTCGTCAAGACGAAGATGCTCTCGATACGTGGTTCTCCTCTTGGCTTTGGCCGATCTCCTTATTCGATGGCATCAACAAGCCTAACAACGAAGAATTTAACTATTACTACCCTACAGCAGACCTCGTTACAGGACCAGACATCATTTTCTTCTGGGTAGCACGTATGATTATGGCAGGATATGAATATACGGGTAAAATGCCGTTTAAGAACGTCTATTTCACAGGAATTGTACGCGACAATTTAGGACGCAAAATGTCTAAACAATTGGGTAATTCGCCCGACCCTCTACTTCTTATTGATAAATATGGAGCAGATGGTGTACGTATGGGAATGATGCTTGCCGCCCCTGCGGGTAACGACATTCTGTTTGATGAAACACTCTGCGAACAAGGACGTAACTTCTGCAACAAAATATGGAATGCCTTCCGCCTTGTTCAAGGGTGGCAAATTAGCGAAGACGCACAACCAGAGACCGCCAAAACAGCTGTACGTTGGTTCGAAGCGAAACTAAAGACCAGTGCCACAGAAATGGCGGACTTATTCTCTAAATATCGCTTAAGCGAAGCGTTGATGGATGTGTATCGCCTCTTCTGGGATGAATTTTCTAGTTGGTACTTAGAGATGGTCAAACCAGCTTATGGCAGCCCTATCGACCGCGCCTCTTATGAAGCAACCCTTGCATTCTTCGATCAATTGATGAAAATGCTTCACCCCTTTATGCCTTTCATCACAGAAGAACTTTGGCAACACATCTACGACCGTAAAGAAGGAGAAAGTCTTATGATTACCCCCTTCCGCATTTCTGCCGCCGATGCTGCCGATGCTACGATCATTGCATCTATAGAAACCGTAAAAAGCATCGTTACTCAAGTGCGTGCAACCCGTAATCAAAAGAATTTATCGCCCAAAGAAGCTCTTACGCTCGAAATTGTAAATGCAAACCCTGTGGCTGCATTCAATAGTACGCTACAGAAAATGGCAAACCTTGAAGCCATCAACCTCGTAACAAGCAAAACAGAGGGTGGCGCAGCCTTTATGGTAGGAACTACAGAATTTTCCATTCCACTAGATAACCTTATTGATGCAGAAGCAGAAATAGCAAAAGCAGAAATAGAACTAAAGCACTTAGAAGGATTCCTTGTGGGTATCCATAAAAAACTATCAAATGAGAAATTCGTAAACAACGCTCCCGCATCAGTACTAGAACTGGAGCGGAAGAAGAAAAGTGACGCTGAAACCAAAATAGCAGCTCTAAAAGAAAGTATTCAGGCATTAAAGAAATAAGAAGAACCACGCGTTCCTCTAGGTTCTGAAAAACGAACAAGCGGAAAAC
>JAVVVP010000004.1:0-58166 GCA_036652575.1 Bacteroidaceae bacterium | reverse complement strand
AAAGTAATACAATGTACTTATTGTCAGTGATTTAATTTATAGAACACACCTAAAATAAAAGGCTCTATAACGAATCGTGTGAGTAATCCACTTTCTGCTTTCCTGCAATAAAGTATATCATACTAATAAAAATCTACACATTTGTATACCTTCTCGTTCTTTTTTTGGCGAGTTGAATTTTAGAGTTTAAACATTCGAAGTTGGACATCGCTATAGGCTTCGCCCCCCCTTGGGGGCGTAAAATTTCGAGCGCGCTCAAAATAACAATGAAGCGCGCTCGAATTTAAAATCTACCGCGCTCAAAGGGTGGAAAGCTGAAAACAAAAACATCTTACCCCCCCTATAAAAACACCCAAACAACGCTTTACGATAGGAAATAAAAAGAAGTTTCAAAAAAGACAAGAGAAGAGCGCAATTTTTTGAAATTAATTTCCTAATTTTGTAAACGATACCACACACGTGAGAACGTGTGAAAAAAGCGAAAGCATCGGTTTGACAAGAAAAACAGCAACCTAATTTACTCCTATTTATGATCACATTTTCAATCTGTTTGCTTGCCCTCGTGGTTAGCTATTTTACTTACGGACGGTTTATAGAGCATATTTTTGCTCCCGACAAGCGCCCCACACCCGCTCTAACGAGACCAGACGGTGTAGACTACATTCCACTCCCTCAATGGAAGATTTTTATGATTCAATTTCTCAACATTGCAGGCTTAGGACCCATCTTCGGTGCCATTATGGGTGCAAAATTCGGTACCGCTTCCTTTCTCTGGATTGTGCTCGGTAGCATTTTTGCAGGAGCGGTGCACGACTATATGGCGGGTATGCTCTCCATCCGTCACGAAGGAGAAAGTCTTCCCGAAATTATCGGTCGTTATTTAGGCATCACCACGAAACAAGTGATGCGCGGCTTTACGGTTGTGCTGATGATTTTGGTAGGCGCTGTGTTTGTGGCGGGTCCAGCAGGCTTACTCGCCAAACTAACTCCAGAATATTTAGATACCACCTTCTGGATTGTTATCGTTTTTATCTACTATATATTTGCAACGCTGCTTCCTGTAGACAAAATCATCGGCAAGATTTATCCTTTTTTTGCGGGGGCCTTGCTCTTTATGGCCATCGGTATCTTGGTCACACTTTATTGGAACCATCCAGCCTTACCCGAAATATGGAATGGCTTGAGCAATACACACCCCTGCGCATCGACACTGCCCATCTTTCCGATTATGTTTGTTAGCATCGCTTGTGGTGCCATCTCAGGCTTCCACGCCACGCAAAGTCCGATGATGGCACGCTGTATGAAATCCGAGCATCAAGGTCGCCCCGTGTTCTACGGAGCGATGATTACCGAAGGAATCGTAGCGTTGATATGGGCTGCCGCAGCCACCGCCTTTTACCACGAGAACGGCATGGGCGAGAGCAATGCCTCCGTCATCGTGGATGCCATCACCAAAAACTGGTTAGGCGTTGTGGGTGGATTTTTGGCAATCCTAGGTGTGATCGCAGCGCCCATCACTTCGGGCGACACCGCTTTTCGTTCTGCGCGCTTGATTGTGGCCGATTTCTTAGGATTAGACCAACGGAGTATGCGCCGTAGGCTCTACATCTGCGTACCGATGTTTCTTGCTGCCATCGCGCTATTGTTATACAGCCTACGCGATAAGAACGGGTTCGACATTATATGGCGTTACTTTGCTTGGGCAAACCAAACACTCTCGGTCTTCACCTTATGGGCCATCACTGTGTTCTTGGTACGTGCTCATAAGCCCTATCTTATCACCCTCCTCCCCGCACTCTTTATGACCGCTGTTTGCTCCACCTACATCTGCATTGCACCCGAAGGATTGGGACTTTCGATTTGGTTGTCCTACGGTATTGGAGGGAGTTGTACGCTTTTAAGTATTCTTTGGTTTTCGATATGGAAAAAGAAAAACAAGAAAACGTTGAACTCATAAAGTATGCATCGATCAGCTGCTTATGAAAGAACGAACTATTTTTTAATCGAAGAACTTCGTAGAAGGAGACCCCTCTTTTGATCAAGAGCCAAAGAGAAAAGGCTCAGAAGTCTTGGACGTATCCTACTAAAACCGTACTTTTACAACGCTAAACTGATTTAAAACAACAAAATAAAAAGGATATGGATTTCAAAAAACTGGCAGAACAATACAAGTCGGAACTTTTAGACAAAGTAGTTCCTTTTTGGCTCGAGAAATCGCAGGATAAGGAATTTGGAGGCTACTTTACGTGCTTAGAACGGGATGGTTCCGTATTCGACACCGATAAGTTCGTGTGGCTACAGGGTAGGGAAGTATGGATGTTTGCCACCCTCTACAATAAAGTGGAGCAGAAACAAGAATGGCTCGATTGCGCCATTCAAGGAGCAGAATTTCTAAAAGCTCATGGGCACGATGGTGAACTGAATTGGTACTTTTCGCTCGACCAAAAAGGCAATGCCTTGGTGGAACCTTACAACATCTTTTCGTACACCTTTGCCGTCATCGCCTTTGGGCAATTGGCGATTGCAACGGGCAACGAGGAATATGCCGACATCGCAAAACGCACGTTCGATATAGTGCTCAGTAAGGTCAACAATCCGAAAGGTAAATGGAACAAAGCAGCTTCTGGCGCACGCAGCCTGAAGAGTTTTGCACTTCCTATGATACTTTGTAATGTAGCTTTAGAGATTGAAGAACTCTTAGACGAAGACTTTTTAAAGAAAACCATTGACACCTGCGTTCACGAAGTGATGGACGTGTTCTATCGCCCAGAGCTTGGGCTCATCGTAGAGCATTTGGGCACAGACAACGAACTTGTGGATAGCTTCGATGGTCGGCTGCTCAACCCTGGCCACGCGATAGAATCCATGTGGTTTATTATGGATTTGGGCAAACGCTTGGGACGACGCGACCTGATCGACAAAGCCGTTCAAATAGCACTTTCCGAAGTAACGTTTGGATGGGACAAGGAATATGGGGGCATTTTCTATTTTATGGATCGCTTGGGCAAACCCGTGCAACAGCTCGAATGGGATCAGAAACTATGGTGGGTACACCTCGAAACCTTGATCACCATGCTCAAAGGTTATCAGTTGACGGGCAACAAGGATTGCTTGATGTGGTTTGAGCGGGTGAATGCGTATGTTTGGACCCACTTTGCCGATGCAGAGCATCCCGAATGGTTTGGTTATCTGAATCGTCAAGGCGACGTGTTGCTACCGCTTAAGGGTGGAAAATGGAAAGGTTGCTTCCACGTACCTCGTGGCTTATTCCAATGCTGGCGAATGCTCGAAGAAATCAGCAAAGAACAACAATAAATAGCATCTTAGTAAAAACTATAAATACAAATCCATATGATACTCGGAAAATTATCTGATAGCGAGCGCATAGAGGCATTGCATCCGCTCTTTAAGCAACTCTTTGATTATGTAAAATCGAATAACCTTTTGCGAAAAGACCTTGGACGCATAGAGCTCGATGGTGACAAACTGTTTATAAATAATAGCGATGTAACGCTACTGCCTCGCGAAGAGCAAATACTCGAGGTACACCATGCCTACATTGACGTGCACATACCCCTCACGGCTCCTGAGGTAATCGGATGGCGACCCACGAGTGAACTCTCGTTACCCCGCGACCCCTTCGACGAAAAGAATGATTTTGCCGTGTACGAAGCACCCGCCTCGACCTACGTCATTGTTCGTCCAGGTGAGTTTTTTATCGCTTTCCCCGAAGATGCCCACGCACCCATTATCGGAGAAGGTAAGCTCCGCAAAGCTATCGCAAAAGTAAAACAATAACGATACGCGGTTATAGACTGCCTAGACCCCAGAAGAGAAGCATCTTTGAGGAGGAATTTGAATCCTACAAAGATGCTTCTCTTCTGGTTATTTTGAGGTATGTTTTATCCAGAAACGAGGGTACTTATCTCTATTAAATTGCCATCTGGATCTCTCACATAAATGCTATTGAGCAACCCTTGTGCACCAGTTCTCCTTACGATACCCTCTTCCACAACGATTCCTTTTTGTTCTATTTCTGCTTTTATATCGCTTAATAAGCCATCGGCAAGAAAACACAAGTCGGCACTACCAAACGTAGGTTTCTTGGCTGCTGGAAGAAATTCCGCCTTTCCCCTATGCAAGTTTATCTTTTGAGTTCCAAATTTCAAAGCATAGCGATTGTTGGAGCTGTCTAATTCCATACCCAGTATCTTTGTATAAAAATGGAGACTTCGTTCTATGTCTTCTACTGGAAGAACGAGATGATCTATACTTTTCAGTTTCATACACGTGTGTGCTAACGTTTTTTCTTATCGAGTTGTTTCCACGTAAGTCCTCTTTGTGCTTCCGTGTGCGGTGATGTCATAGAGCAAAGTAGCCCCACCACAACGCTAACCACCATGCCAACGGCTCCAAATAAGAGGAAGGATACAGAGGTTTGATAGTTGAGGTAGAACACCGCTAACGTTCCTGCTAAGAATCCAATCAATGCAGAGCGAGCACCGATGCGGTCAAAGAAGATACCCATTACAAAGAGCCCTCCCAAACCACTAGATAGCAAACCTAAAATTGTATTGAAATAGTCGAGCAGGGAAAGAATGTTCCAAGTAGCCATCAATAACGCTAATGCCACACCAACCAAGCCACTCACAATACCTGTATAACGAGCACAACGAAGCATTTGCTTATCGTTGATATGAGGCAAAAAGTGTTTGTACACGTCCACCGTAAAGGCGGTACTAATAGAGTTGATATTCGAAGAAATGGTACTCATTGTAGCAGCAAAGATGGCAGCAATCAAAAGCCCTGCAATACCCGCGGGCAATTGACTCATCATAAAGAAGGGGAAGATTGCATCGGAACCAGCCATTGTGTAATCAAGCTCGGCAGGATGGGTTTTAAAGAAGGTATAGAGCCCTGTACCTATCGCATAGAACGCAACACTAATAAAGGCACTCATCACACCATTCATCAAGATGCTATGCCCTGCGCTCTTTTCGGAATTGGTGGTAAGATAGCGCTGAATAACGGTTTGATCTGAAGTGTAAGAAATAAGGTTGTTCGCCAATCCTCCTAGAATCACAACCCAAAAAGTTGCTTTCGTATAGTCGAAACTCCAATCAAAGAGACGGAACTTATCGTTCGCTTCGGCAATACTGAAAAAGCTCGAAGCTCCACCATCTGTACTTAGAATAAGGTAGACCGCAGCAAAGATAGCCCCTCCCACAAGAATAATACCCTGCACGACATCACCCCAAACGACGGCTTCGACGCCCCCCATGGTGCAATAAATAATGGTGATGATGCCCATCAGCACGATACATAAGTAGATATCAATGCCCGTTACGGTGGTAAGCGCCAACGAAGGCAAATAGAGCACCAAGGCCATACGGGCTATCATAAAGACGATAAAGAGCGCACTCGCCATCAATCGAGTGGCATAATTGAAGCGTCGCTCCAAATATTCGTACGCGCTCGTTACGTTCAGTCTTCGGAAGAAGGGTAAATAATATTTTATCACTGGAAACGACACCACAAGAATGGTGATAAGCATCGGATAATACGTCCAATCCGTAGCAAAACTCTTTGCAGGTATGGCCATATAAGTGATGGCAGATAGCATAGTGGCATAAATACTAATGCCCGCAGCCCACCAAGGAATGCGTCCGCCTCCCTTAAAGAAATCGTCGCTACTAGCCTCTTTACGCATAAAGTAGTAGCCCAACAAAAGCATAGAAGCCATATAAAGTGCGAGCACCGTCCAGTTGAGCCAACCGAAAGAAGCACGAGTCGTCAAATCTACCTTTGTAACGTCGGCAGAGCGAATGCCTGGCTTCGACTCTCCATTGATCACGTACCACGTTTGTCCGTTCTTCACCAATCCAGCCCCCGCACGAGCGAGTAGGGGAGAATATCCCTCCGACACCCAAGTGTCGGTAATCGTATGGTAAAGCAATATATCGGCATTGAATTTATACCACTCAACAGGGTGGTTAAGATAGTTTTTTGCCTCTGCCTCAAGTTTCTTTACTTCCTCCTTATTGCCTTCAGCTTTTGCTTTTGCAAGAAAGTAAGGGCGATTTATGGCTTTGCTAAAAATAGTCCCGTTAACACCTCCAACAAAAGCAATATGAGCTGACCCTGATGCCACGGCGGCACACCCTATAAGGGCATGCGTTGGTGCTGTTTTTGTCCATGCTTTTGTACGGGGATTGTAGCAGAGTCCGTATAAGTGTATCGTAGCTTGTTTCTGTTCAGATGCTGGAGCATATCCACCCATCAAATAGAAGCAATCGCCTGTTCCGCTTTTCTGTACAGCTGCCACAGGTTGTAAGCGTGCATCGCCAGGAAAAGCGGGCAATTCCTCCCATTCCGCATTCGGCTTAGAGCTATTTATTCTAAAAAGTTTATGGTTCGCCACGCCATCGGACTGTCCTCCTGTCACGTAACAATATTCCGCATCAGCGGCTCCTGCCATATTGTCGAGCGCTATCGGAAGCGGGGAAAGGGTTTTTAGCACCGCTTTACCGTTCTGAATACGGACGAAACAAACGTCTTTCAAACTCTTCTTTCCATTGGTTCCTCCGATACACATCAAACCGTCACGGGTCGGAATGCTCACACCATAGGCTGCGGCATAAGGCATAGAACCGATTTCGAACCATTTGTTATCTACGAGTTGAACAATTTTGTTGTAGAACATTTTTGAACCACCTTCAGAAGCTGAAACATCAGGAAAATTACAACCTCCACAAACGAGTAAATGACCATTTACCAACCCCGCAAAAGGGGCAGAAACGCCTTGATTGCAGGCTATCGTTAAGGGCGAAGCAGCGGAAAAAGCTACTGCATTGTGTCGGTTGTCGTTACCTTGTGCCCAAAGAGAAATAGGCAAGAGTAGAAATAAAAGTTTGAATATTGTTTTCATGGGAAATAAAGGAAATAGAGTTATAAATGGTAGCAAAAACTCCCATAGTAATAGGCCATCACGCAATGTATGTCCACTATGGGAGTTTTTACAGCCTCTTGTATTGAGATTTTAGAATTTATTGCAATGCTCAAAGAAGTTTATCTCTTCTAATTCTTGCTTTAGCTGAAGTTCTTCTTGATCGGTAAGATTTTGGAATGGCGTACGATTCGGACCAAGGTCTAAACCAAGGAGCTTCATAATGCGCTTTCCGCCTACAATGTTGCCACGGAAATGACAAATCACGTTGATAACAGCTTGACCATAATTTTGAAGCTCACGTGCTTTTTCCAAATCGTTGGATTTCCAAGCATCAAGAACACCTACTAGACAACGTCCGTTGTAGTTTGTGGTTCCTCCTATACCTCCTTGTGCGCCGCCCATGGCAAGCGAAGGTAGAAGCGTTTCATCTTGTCCGTGAAGCATATCGAACTTACCCTCTTTGTAAAGACGACATTGGTTATATTCATAAATGCTTTCGTAAGTATATTTGATACCTGCAAAGTTAGGAATACGTCCGTCTACGGTTTTCAAGAAGTCGAGCATCGGTAAGAAAGCATTGTTGAATGCTGGAATATGATAGTAATAAAAAGGCAAGTTTGGAGCACCTGCCGCAATCTCCTCGCAGTACTTAGCGAGCTCCTCTACACGACCAATACGTGGAAAAGGCGATGCCATAGCACCAAATCCCCAAGCACCTATCTTTTGTGCATGTTCGGCAAGCATACGGCTATTCTTAACGCAGCAACTTCCTACGTGAACAATCACTTTGAAATCTTTTGGGGCAGCCTTAATCCAGGCTTCAGCAAGCTTCATACGCTCGTCTTCTGTAAGCATATACCCTTCACCCGACGAACCATTGATAAAAACACCTTTCAAACCATTTTTCACTAGCATCGCTGCATAAGCAGGAATGGGTTCATAGTTCACTTCGCCATTTGCGTAGAAAGGTGTAAATGGAGCATCAATAAGTCCTTTAATTTTTTCCATATCTTTATCTGTTTAATGTTTTAGAAAACGCTTCTATCACCTGTGGATAGTATTTATATTCTAACTGATGTACTCTTTGTGCCACGTCCGCTGCTGTATCTTGAGGAAAGACAGGACATGTAATTTGAAACAACACTTCACCTTGATCAAAATTCGCATCAATAAAATGGATGGTAATTCCCGTCTCTTTTTCACCACTAGCGATGACATCTTCGTGCACGCGGATACCATACATTCCTCGTCCAGAATGCAACGGTAGCAGCGCTGGATGAATGTTGAGAATACGATGCGGAAAAGCTTGAAGTAAGTATTCTGGAACAAGCAATAAAAAGCCCGCAAGTATAATAAGTTCTATGTTATACTCTTTCAACCGATTCAGTACCTTTGTGTGATCTGCAAAATCATCCTTCGAAATATAAACCGCTGGCACTCCTAACCGCTCAGCGCGCTTCGCTACTCCTGCCTCTTTTCTGTTATATATCAAAAGGTTAACTCGTGCGGTGTTACTCTTCTCAAAGTAACAAATAATGTTTTCAGCGTTTGTTCCATCTCCCGAAGCCAGCACGGCTATACTCTTCATACTTAAATCATATTTAATAAGATAGGGCAAATATACGATTTTTTGTTTACTTTTGCCACTATCCTAAAGATAAATATATATGGAAAGTTTTGCTTACCTAGCGAATGCAAACCGCTATAAAGAACATTTGCAATATCGTCGCTCTGGGAATAGTGGTATTCTCTTGCCCGAAATATCTCTGGGGCTCTGGAAAAACTTCGGTGCTGACAATGATTTCAAGAAGTGTACAGATATAATTCACTATGCTTTTGACCACGGTATCACCCATTTTGACCTCGCCAACAACTACGGACCACCTTATGGTGAAGGAGAGCGTACTTTTGGACGTATAATGCGAGAAAGTTTAAAACCTTATCGAGATGAACTTTTCCTTGCCACCAAAGCAGGTTACGATATGTGGGAAGGTCCTTACGGCAATTGGGGTTCGCGAAAATACCTCATGGCGAGTCTTGACCAGAGTTTAAAGCGTATGAACATTGCTTATGTCGATTTGTTCTATATTCACCGTTACGATCCCGAAACACCGCTCGAAGAAACGCTACAAGCTCTTGTAGATATGGTTCGTATGGGTAAGGCTCTTTATGTGGGCATTTCACGTTGGCCACTCGAAGCCACTCGTTTTGCTTTTCATTATTTACGCCAACACGATGTACCTGCACTGATCTATCAAGGACGATTCAACCTATTAGACAGAGCTCCTCAAACGGAGGGAATTCTCTCTCTTCTTGAAGAAGAAAAGGTGGGCTTCATCGGTTTTTCTCCTCTTGCACAAGGTTTGCTGACGAATCGCTACTTAAACGGTATTCCTGCTGGCTCGCGGATGAGTAAATCGCCTAATTTAAAACCAGAGGTTCTTACAACCGAATTAAGTAATAAACTTTCAGCGCTCCATATTCTTGCAAAAGAACGAGGAGAAAGTCTTGCGCAAATGTCGCTTGCATGGATTCTTGCCCATAAAAAAGTAACGTCAGTACTTGTCGGAGCAAGTAGTGTAGAGCAACTTCAAACCAATCTTCTTGCTACCCAAAGTGCCGCTTTCTCTCATGAAGAACTTCAAAAGATAGAAACTATTTTGGCTTGAAATAGAGCATTGAAATCCTATTTGGAGGAGCATCGAAGATTTATGGAGACACTCCATAGAATGCCATACAACAAAACAAAGACGGTAAAATGAATAAGAGGTTCGTCGCTTTACACTGTATGAAAAGATAAAAAAACACGGAATTTATTTAGAAAAATAAGTATTCATACAGAGAATGTGAAGTAAAAGAGGTATCTTTGAAATTAAAATAGAAAAGAATGAAAACAAAACGCGATTTCATCATTACCAGCTTGCAAAGTTGGGATATGCCCATAGGCGGAAATGCCAAAGACATTGCAATTGAAATGTCCCGTCATAATAGAGTGTTATATGTCAACCCTTATTATGAAAAAGCATATGCCCAAGATGGCCTTCTTCGCCAAATAAATAACAGCTTATGGGTAGCCAATATTCCCATCAGCATGTGGTCAGTTAATTTTCTACCTGATGGTATCTTGTTTGATTATGCGAACCGAAGAAATAACCGGAAAAAATTCGATGAGGTGTCTAAACTTATCAAAAAGCTTCATTTTCAAAATTATATTTTGTTTATTGACAATGATATTTATCGCAGTCAATATGCGAAAGAATATTTAAGCCCTTCCCTTTCCATCTATTATCGTCGGGACAATTTACAACCCATTGAATATTGGAAAAGACATATCGCTAGGCTCGAGCCACTTTTAATAAAGAAATGCGATGTAACACTCTGCAATTCAGAAGAGTTAATGGAATACCCTGCTTCCTTTCATGTGCCTGTAAAAATGGTAGGACAAGGAGTTTATTTAGAAGCCTACAATCCGCAAAAATCCTATACTATTCCTCAAGACATCGCTTCCATACCAACTCCACGCATTGGATACATCGGAGCCATCTTATCCACACGACTAGATGCAGCACTTATCTTCCAATTGGCGCAAAAACATCCTTCTTATTCTTTTATATTGGTGGGTGAAGCGGATGATGGTTTCAGAACGCATCCCCTGCAACAATTACCTAACATTTATTTTCTTGGGCAAAAGGAATTAGCAGAAGTTCCTACTTATCTATATTCAATGGACATTTGTATAAACCCACAAGTAGTAAACGAAGTAACCATAGGTAATTATCCACGAAAAATAGATGAATATTTAGCCATGGGAAAGCCCATTGTAGGCACTTCTACACGTACCATGCAGCATATTTTTAGTGAATACGTACATCTGGCACAGAACGTAACAGAGTTTTCAGAAAAGCTGCAAGTAGCTCTTGCGGAATGCAACAACGTTCCATTGAAAGAACAGCGCATTGCATTCGCCCATACCCATAGCTGGACCAACAGCGTTCAGAAAATATACCATGCCATTGAAAAAATATAGAAAACAAAATGAATTTAGCAAGCTTCAAACAAAAAATCAACGATAATCCACAATGGAAAAAGCAGATACATCATTTTATGTTCTGCAATGCCCGTCCACGCCTATGGGTAAAGTGGCTGGTAAATCCTTGGGTGTTTCACCATGGCAAAGGAGTGACAATCCGCTGGCAAACCGTACTGAATGTTTCACCTATCAACATCTTTCATATCGGTGCATACAGTACAGTTGAGGAGTATTGTATCATAGACAATGGCGTAGGAAATGTTATAATAGGAGATTATACCCGCATTGGATTACGAGACACCCTTATCGGTCCCGTAGAAATAGGTAATCACGTAATTATTGCACAAAACGTAGTATTATCTGGTCTTAATCATCGGTATGAGGATATTTCAAAACCTGTTCATTTGCAAGGTATCACAGCCAAAAAGATAACAGTAGAAAAAGAGGTTTGGATTGGTGCAAACAGCATGATTTCCGCAGGAGTTACAATCGGTGAACATTCCATCGTAGCAGGAGGAAGTGTGGTTACCAAAAATGTTCCTCCTTTTTCAGTTGTAGCAGGAAATCCTGCAAAGATTATCAAAAAATATGATTCTGAATTAAAACAATGGATGCGAATCTAAAAAACAAAACGATAAATAATGGAAGCACGTTCTCCATACGACCATACGACAGAAATGACTTAAGCATGGATATTCTTATCGAATGAGGATTCATTCGATAAGAATTCTCATTTCATTACGTAACAATTCGTTTCCTTCTGCTCAAAACCTAAAGAACGGTATAAGGCATTCGCAGCTTTACGAGAAGGACGAGACGTAAGTAAAAAAGAAGTGAGTCCGCGTTCTTGAGCAAATACAATAGCTTTTTCGAGTAATTCTTTGCCATAACCTTTTCCTCTATAAGCCTTATCTATAACCACATCTTCTATCCACACTTTACGACCCGTAGGAGCTAAATGTATACTAATGGTAAGCATACCAATAGGTGTCGTTTTGCATTCCAAAAATAAAAGAAAACTATTCGAGCTCTCTATTATCTCCTTTAAATACGCTTCACTTATTGGATGAGGAGTAGATGATAATTGAGAAAGAAACTGCTCTACTAATTCGTGAACTTTCCCACTATATTCCGTTATTTCCGTAAGCTTCATAAGAAGAATTGATACATCAACTAAAGTCCGAGCTTTGCAGATATTTCGAGCATTCGGTTGATGGGTTTCACCGCTTTAGACGCTATTGCTTCGTCTACTTGAATTTCTGGATATTCATATTTCAAGCAGTTATAAAGTTTTTCAAGCGTATTAAGTCGCATATAAGCACACTCATTGCAACCGCACGTTGTATTATCATCGGGAGGTACGGGAATAAACGTTTTATGAGGACATTTTTTCTGCATTTCGTGCAAAATACCGCTTTCTGTCGCTACGATAAAAGTTTGATTATCGTTCTTCACTGCATAATTTAGAAGAGCTGCTGTAGAACCTACAAAATCGGCTAATTTTAATAGTATTGTTTTGCATTCTGGATGTGCTAAAACTTTTGCTTCTGGATGCAATGTACGTAATTCTACCAATTTCTCTACCGAAAATTTTTCGTGTACATGGCAAGCTCCATTCCACAAAAGCATTTCTCTACCTGTTATGGAATTGATATAATTACCGAGATTACGATCTGGACCAAATATTATTTTTTCATCCTTTGGAAAACTTTCTACTATCTGACGAGCATTCGTACTCGTTACAACAACATCTGTTACTGCCTTTGTTGCAGCCGTAGTATTGACATAAGAAATCACTTTATAGCCTGGATGTGCTTTTACAAAATCTGAAAAATCTTTTGCAGGACAACTTTCGGCAAGCGAACAAGTGGCATTTGCATCGGGTAAGAGTACCTTTTTCTGTGGACAAAGGATTTTGTTTGTTTCGCCCATAAAATGCACGCCACACATCACAATAATAGCGGCTTTTGTTTTAGCGGCTTGCTGAGCAAGAGCCAAACTATCTCCTACGAAATCAGCTATATCCTGAATTTCACCAGCTGTATAGTAATGCGCTAAAATAACCGCATTTTTCTCTTCACAAAGTTTACGTATCTCTGTTTTCAAGTCTATATTTTCGGGGATGGGTTCCTCTGCAAATCCTTTTTTTATCCAACTATCTTTCATTTTTATTTTTGCTCTAAAATATGAAAACCACCTTTCTGAATGCTATCACTAATTGAATTGATGTGCTCTGCATTACGTGTTTCAAATACTACACGCAGGTTACACGAGTTAACGTCAGGACTCTCGCCATTGCGTTCGTGATGAATAGAAATGATGTTGGCTCCTTCTGCCACAGCTATATGACTAAGCCCTAAGAGTGAACCTGGACGATCGGGTAATTCTACAAGCATTTCTACAATACGTCCACTCTTTTGAAGTCCACGATTGATGACGCGCGAAAGTATCGTTACATCTATATTACCACCACTAACTATGCACACTACTTTTTTTCCTTTAATAGGAACTTTATTAAACATCGCTGCGGCCACACTAACCGCTCCCGCTCCTTCTGCAATCATTTTATGTTGCTCTATTAGAGTGAGAATTGCAGCACATATTTCATCTTCGTTTACCGTTACAATATCATCAACGTACTGTCGGCAAAGGTTAAACGTATTTTCACCAGGCTCTTTTACGGCAATACCATCAGCAATAGTGAGAACCGATTGTAAACATTCGATTTGTTCATGGTCTACACTGTTTACCATACTAGCAGCTCCTTCTGCCTGAACACCATATATTTTTGTATCAGGCTTTAATGCTTTAATGGCATAAGCTATACCGCTGATCAATCCTCCGCCACCCACTGGCACAATAACGGCATCCACATCGGGAAGCTCGGCCAACAATTCAAGTCCTATTGAACCCTGTCCTGCTATTACTAATTCATCATCGAATGGATGAATAAAAGTATATCCTCTTTCATCACGAAGTTCTATGGCTTTGCGATAAGCATCATCATACACACCTTCTACCAAACATATTTCAGCTCCTAGATCTCGCGTAGCTTCTACTTTACTAATAGGTGCTCCTGCTGGCAAACAAATCAACGCAGGTATACCATAACGCTTTGCAGCGAGAGCTACGCCTTGAGCGTGATTACCTGCCGAACAAGCTATAACACCATGAGCTTTTTCTTCGTCTGTGAGCTGAGATATTTTAAATCCTGAACCTCTCACTTTAAAAGAACCTGTTATTTGCAAGTTCTCTGGTTTTAAATAAACCTCACAAGCAGGGTTTATTTTAGCTGCACGAACTATATTTGTTTTACGCACTACTTTCTCTAATATAGTGCCCGCTTTATAAATGGAATCTAATGTAAGCATAATATATACCTATTTATGTATTGGGTAGGTTGCAAAATTACTACAAAAAATTGATATAAGCATACTTCAACCCCATACTATCGCTCCGAAAAAGATTTTTTATTGTAGCAAGAGATTATTTCTATTTTTCAAATGACGAACTCATAACATTATTATTATATTTTCTTTCTCTTAGATTAAAGAAAAAGAAATGATGATGTATATAGCTTGTGGAAACAGTGTAAACTATTATTGCTTCGTGAGTTTTAATGACTTATACACTTATTAGAGACTCTTTATCCACAGGTTTTCCACATAGATGTTAGTGACCTAACTTCCTTATTAAAGAATGCGTTAATCTATTTCTTTGATGCTTTATCCACAGAAAGTGCATAACTTTTGTGTGGATAGGTTGAAAGCTTCATTACAGTTGAAAACTTGTTGAAACGAGGAGTTGAAGGTGTGCAAAAAGAGGTACAACTTTTGAGTCTTTTTATTCTAGTGCATAACTGATGGAGTTTTCCCTGTTTTATCAACCGTATAAAGACTACTTTTCCACAGGTTATCCACATTGTTTGTGGATAACCTGTGAGAAGAAGATGAGTGATGGAAGCGTTAAAAGATAAAGGCATGATAATACGAACGAGATGCAATCCTCTCCTTTCCGTCATTGCGAGCCGAAGGTGAAGCAATTCAGAACATGATTGCTGTATCACTCGAAATGTTGGATGAACCAAAAAAATGAGGAAGACCTCATTTTAATTTTAGGATAGCTCATTTTCGATATTTTGAAATAGAAGAATACGTAAAAATCATTTGTCCTTATGAAAAACGTTCAGCGCTTTCATAAGGACAAATGGTTTTATTTTAGATACGCTAGGGCTGCATCGTAGTTTGGTTCTTGTGTGATTTCGGGTACAAGTTCCGTATAAACGATGGTTCCTTTTTCGTCGATCACAATAACAGCGCGTGCTAACAATCCGCGGAGTGGACCATCGGTCATCATCAAGCCGTAGGCGGTTTCGAAACAAGTGCAACGAAATTGCGATAGGGGTGTGACGTTTTTGATTCCTTCGGTGGTGCAGAAGCGTCCTTGTGCAAAAGGTAAGTCTTTCGACAAAGCGAGCACACGGGTATTGTTCATTTTGGCAGCTGCTTGATTGAAGTGACGCACAGAGAGCGCACACACGGAGGTGTCGAGACTTGGAAAAATATTGAGTAGAACGCGCGTGCCGAGTAGACTACTTAAGGCAAGTTCTGAAAGGTCGCCTGTTACGCCTTTAAAGTCGGGAGCTAATGCGCCAACAGATGGTAATGAACCGTTTGTGTTGACCTCTATTCCTGTGAATGTGATTTTTGCCATATTGCTATTTATTTTTAGGAGTTAATACGTAGCAAATGTACTTTTATTTCTTGGAATAACAAGAAGTAGTGCATTAAAAGAAGTTTTTTATACTTTTCCTTGCATGGAAAGTGCTTGGTTTTCAGCCTTTTCCATTATCTCTCGTTCGCCAGGTGCTTTGTCGTTGATGCCGCAGAGGTGGAGGATGCCGTGAATAATGACACGATGCAGTTCTTCATCGTAAGCAGTTCCTTGTTCTTCAGCATTGCTTCGTACGGTGTCGAGACTTATAAATAGGTCGCCACTAATCGTTTTTTCTTCACTGTAATCGAACGTGATGATGTCGGTATAATAGTCGTGGTGTAAGTATTCACGATTGATTTCGATGATTTTCTCGTCGTTACAGAATATATAGGCTATTTCGCCTACTTTTTTTGAATACAGTGCGGCAACGGCGCGTACCCAAGTCGTGTTCTCTCTCTTTTTTAGGTCTGGCATTTTTACGCCATCTACGTTGTAAGTTATCATAAGTTTTCAAATAGTGATGCTGCTGCGTCTCTGGTGTATAGGCTGCGTCCGAGATGTTTGTAAGCGAGTTCTGTTACTTCGCGCCCTCGTGGTGTACGACGTATAAATCCTTCTTTGATAAGGAAAGGTTCATACACCTCTTCCACCGTGCCTACATCTTCGCCTATGGCAGTAGCAATGGTGGTGATTCCTACGGGACCGCCTTTAAATTTATCAATAATGGTGGTCAGTATCTTGTTGTCTATTTCGTCAAGTCCGTAGCGGTCGATGCTGAGGGCTTCAAGCGAATAGTTTGCGATCTCAAGATCTATTTTTCCTGTTCCTTTCACTTGTGCAAAATCTCTCACGCGGCGTAACAGAGCGTTGGCAATACGAGGGGTTCCTCTACTTCTACCCGCTATTTCGGCAGCCGCTTTACTGTTTATGGCTACTTTCAAGATGGCGGCACTGCGTTCTATAATGTGTTTTAGCACTTCCACGTCGTAGTATTCCAAGTGAAGATTAATGCCAAAGCGTGCACGGAGTGGGGCGGTCAGTAGTCCGCTACGCGTGGTAGCGCCTACAAGGGTAAAGGGGTTTAAGTCTATCTGAATGCTACGCGCCGATGGTCCGCGATCGATCATAATATCGATGCGATAGTCTTCCATTGCGGAGTAGAGGTATTCTTCGACTACGGGTGATAGACGGTGTATTTCGTCAATAAAGAGCACATCGTTTGGTTCGAGCGAGGTGAGCAGTCCTGCTAGGTCTCCTGGTTTGTCGAGCACGGGACCTGACGTTACTTTAAAACCCACATGGAGTTCGTTGGCTATAATGTTACTGAGTGTGGTTTTGCCTAGTCCTGGAGGTCCGTGCAACAAGGTATGGTCGAGCGGTTCTTCTCTGTATTTGGCGGCGGCAACAAACACTTCGAGATTTTCCACCACCTTTCGTTGTCCACTGAAATCTTCAAAACTCAGGGGGCGTAAGGCGTTCTCATATTCTCGTTCTGAGGGTGCAGACTCTTGTTCGCTGCGGATGTCGAATGTATCTTCTTCTATCATTATTTAGAATAGGTAGAAATGATTAGTGTAATAGTTCCAATGTTTTTTTTATCACGGCATCATCGGTGTTGATGACTTGGAAATATTCCGATATATCCCATAGATCTCTAGCCGTAAGCGCTTTGAGCACAAGGCGTAGATTGGGCAGCGATTTTTGTAGTTCGGCATCGTCTTTCGGTTCTACCTTTGCGGCTTTACCTTCTGCGATGAGCAGATCTATTTCTTTTTGTGGCACTTTGTATTGAGCGATAAAGTCATTTGCATTCTTATATTGCTTCTTTAGATTTTCGCGGTTTTGATCAATATACTTCATACTCGTAGTGGTAATCACGTTCTTCATCCGTAAGTTGCGATAGAATTTTGTATATTTCATTGTGTCAAGCGGAACAAAGTAGTCGGGCATTATCCCTCCGCCACCGTATACGATGCGTTGTTTGCGTAGCGTGGTGTATTTCAGAGAATCTGCAAAGTGGATACTGTCCACGTGTGTCAGTTCTCCATTTTTGAGGCGATTATAAACATCTTTTTCGTATTCATCCTCTTGTCCTTTCACGTAAGGTTTTTGAATGCAGCGACCTGATGGCGTGTAGTAATGCGACACGGTGAGGCGAATGAGCGAACCGTCAAGAAGAGCGATAGGACGCTGTACAAGTCCTTTTCCAAAACTGCGGCGACCCACCACCATACCGCGGTCTTGATCTTGTATCGCTCCTGCTACAATCTCTGATGCAGAAGCCGTAAATTCATTTACCAATACGATGAGTTTTCCTTTTCTGAAAGAACCCCCTCCTTTAGCGCAGTATTCTGTATGCTTTATCATTCGACCTTCGGTATAGACCACTCTATCACCTTGTTCCAAAAATTCGTTTGCAATGTCGATGGCAGCGTTCAGATAACCTCCTCCATTGTCTTGAAGGTCTAGGATGAGGTCTTTCATCCCTTGTTTCTTTAAATCGGCAAGTGCTTTAAAAGTCTCTTGATAAGTGGTTGCCCCAAAGTTACCAATGCGAATGTAACCGATATGGGGTTCTATCATATACTTAGCATCAAGCGAATAAACAGGTATCTTGTCGCGTGTCACGTAGAATACAAGGGGTTCGTTCACTCCTCTACGCGCTATCACGAGTTTCACTTTTGAGTCTTTCGGTCCTCTTAATCGTTTCATAATGTCCATACGATCGCGCTTTACGCCCGATAGAAGGGTGTCGTTGCACGAAAGAATGCGGTCGCCTGCCATAATACCTACTTTTTCAGAGGGACCTTTGGTGACGGGTTGTATCACAACGAGTGTATCTTCCAGAATATTAAACTGTATGCCGATGCCTTCAAAGTTTCCTTCTAGGGGTTCGTTCATTTTGCGCGTTTCTTCGGCATTGGTGTAAGTGGAGTGTGGGTCGAGCTTTTTCAGCATACCGATGATGGCATCTTCCACTAGCTTCTTTTCATCTACACTATCCACATAGAGATTTGTTATGGCTGTTTCTGCCATAAACAGTTTTCGAAGGTTTTCTTCGGATGATTTACTTTTTTGCGCTCCCACGCCCATCGTCAGGATAAGGCCGAGCAATACTACGATTAGTTTTTTCATATTCTATTTTTTATGGGGCAAAAAGTGCGACACGTCTTTGCCATATCCTATCAATTCCCGTACAACGCTCGAACTAATGCAGGCATATTGTGCTTCGGTAAAGAGTAGCACGGTTTCTATGCCCGAAAGGTGTTGGTTCATGGTTGCAATGTCGCGTTCATATTCAAAGTCTTTCACCGATCGAATGCCACGTAAGATGTAATGAGCTTCCATTTTTTGGGCAAAGTCTATGGTCAAGTCTCGATACGCTTCCACGCGAATACGAGGTTCGTTGACGTAGAGTTCACGAATCGTGTTGACGCGTTCTTCTGGTGAATAGAGGGTGCGTTTCGAGTCGTTCACGCCAATACCTATTATTATTCTGTCGAACAATTCTAAAGCTCGTTCCACAATGTTTTCGTGCCCTACCGTAAAGGGGTCGAAGCTTCCAGGAAAAATGGCGATACGTTTCATTTTTTTCAGTAATCTATTTCAGGAATGTTTTTAGATCAGTTCTATTTCGGCATCGGGGCGATCTTCTTCTATCACGAGGTTGTCGATGATAAAGTTTTGCCGTTCCATGGTGTTCTTACCCATATAGTATTCCAAGAGTTCTTTCACTTGGTCGCTTTTATGAAGTGTCACGCGCTCTAGGCGGATGTCGGGTCCTATAAAGTGTTTAAACTCATCGGGCGAAATCTCTCCAAGTCCTTTAAATCGTGTAATTTCGGGCTCTGGTCCTAGTTCTTCTATCGCCTTTTGCCGTTCCTCTTCGCTGTAGCAATAGCGCGTTTCAAATTCACTTCGATCGCTGTTCTTTGTTTTCTTTAGAATGGCGGCTCCTGCTGCTTTTTCGCTTAGTTTGGGAGGGGCTGTTGCTTTTGTTTTTTTCTTTTTATTGCGTACGCGGAAGAGGGGCGTTTGAAGAATATAGACGTGTCCTTTTTTTATCAAATCTGGGAAGAATTGCAGAAAGAAGGTAATCATCAGTAGGCGGATGTGCATACCGTCCACATCGGCATCGGTTGCCACGATGACCTTATTATAGCGCAAACTATCTATGCCGTCTTCTATGTTCAGTGCGGCTTGTAGTAAGTTGAACTCTTCGTTTTCGTACACCACTTTTTTGGTAAGTCCAAAGCAGTTCAACGGTTTACCGCGAAGCGAAAACACCGCTTGCGTGGTAACGTCTCTACTCTTTGTGATCGAACCACTTGCCGAGTCGCCCTCCGTAATAAAGAGGGAACTTTCTTCTTTGTTGTCGTTCTTTGCATCGCAGAAGTGAATGCGGCAGTCGCGCAATTTACGGTTGTGTAAGTTCGCTTTCTTGGCACGTTCGCGCGCTAGTTTGGTAACGCCAGCAATGGCTTTGCGCTCCTTTTCCGAGTCTTGTATCTTTTGCAAGAGCACTTCCGAGGTATCTGTATTCTTGTGTAGGTAATTGTCTACGTTTTCTTTGATAAAATCGCCCACGTATTTGTTCACGCTCACTCCGTTGGGAGTCATCGAGAGGGAACCTAACTTTATCTTCGTTTGGCTCTCAAACATCGGTTCTTCTATGTTCACCGCGATGGCAGCCACAAGGCCGTTGCGTATGTCTTGCAAGTCTTGGTTCTTGTTGTAGAATTCTTTAATGGTGCGTGCAATGTGTTCCTTGAATGCACTTTGATGGGTACCGCCCTGTGTGGTGTGTTGTCCGTTCACAAAGGAATGATACTCTTCGCCATATTGATTGGTATGCGTAAAGGCTATTTCGATATCTTCTCCAATCAGGTGAACGATGGGATACAGTCCTGGCGAAGTCATATTGTCGTTCAAGAGGTCTTCTAGTCCGTTACGACTGATAATGCGCCGTCCGTTGTGCAGCATGGCAAGCCCCGTATTAAGATAGGTATAGTTGCGGAGCATGGTTTCAATAAATTCATTTCTGAAACTGTAGTTCAGAAACAGTGTACTGTCGGGTTCAAAGAACACGGCGGTGCCGTTTTCGTCGGCGGTCTTTTCCGTCACATCGCTTTTGAGTTCACCTCGCTCAAAGCAAGCCTTGCGCACGGTTCCATCGCGGTAAGAGTGCACTTCGAAATGCGAACTAAGCGCATTGACGGCTTTCAGTCCCACTCCGTTCAGTCCCACACTCTTTTTGAAGGCTTTGCTATCGTACTTACCGCCCGTGTTGAGCATACTGACAGCCTCTATCAGTTTTCCTTGTGGTATGCCACGTCCATAGTCGCGAACGCTCACGGTTTGCTTTTCTTTTACGTCTATTTCGATGCGTTTGCCCGCACCCATTTTAAACTCGTCAATACTGTTGTCGATTGTTTCTTTGAGAAGTACATAAATACCGTCTTCGGCGTGTGAACCATCGCCCAAACGCCCTATGTACATACCAGGGCGGGTACGCACGTGTTCCATATCCGAAAGGTGGCGGATGTTATCGTCGGTATATTCCACTGCCTGCTCGCTGTCTGCTGCTATTTTCTTCTCTTCTAACATGCTTCTTCTTCTTGTCGTTTTTTTATACTCCTATCTGTTTGGTGAAGCAACGACGACGTTTGTGTTGCTCTGTTTTCAGATATTGCCATTGCGATTGCACTTTTTCGTTCAATTCTAGCTCTGGATTGCTTTCGCTGTATTCATAGCCAATGTTGTGGGCGATGGGAATCAGATCGGTAAACAACAACGAGTTGACACCTTTATTTTGATATTCTGGTTTTACGGCGATAAGCAGTAAGTCGAGCATTTTGGGGTATTTTTTTAAGAAAAGAACCTTTGCTAGATGGTACCAACCAAAAGGAAATAACTTGCCTTTGGCTTTTTGAAGAGCCGTAGAGAGCGAAGGCATCGAGATGCCCACCGCCACCAATTCGTTTTTTTCGTTTTCTACCAATGTAACCATACGGAGATCGATAAATTGAAGATACGTTTTTACGTATTGTTCTATTTGCTTTTGACTCATTTTGGTGTATCCAAAGAGGGGGGCATACGATTCGTTGATCAATTCGAAAATGCGCTGTCCGAGTTTTTCGTCTTTTATTTCCTGACGGCTTTTCAGCTTTCGAATATGCAATTTGAACTTCATCTTTACAATGTCACTGATCCGTTGAAATTTATCGGGTATTTGCTCTGGAACGTAGAGTTTTAGTTCTATCCAGTCCACGGCTTTACCAAAGCCCAGTTTCTCCATGTGTTCAGGATAGTAGGGATAGTTGTAAATCGTTGCCATGGTGCTTAGTTGGTCGAAACCTTCCACCAGCATTCCTTCTGCATCGAAATCGGTGAAGCCGAGCGGACCTTGTATCATTTCCATACCACGCTCTTTCCCCCATGCTTCCACGCTTTTGATGAGTGAACGACTCACTTCCAAGTCGTCGATAAAATCGATCCAACCAAAGCGTACTTCTTTGCGATTCCACGTTTGGTTTACATTCTTATTGATAATGGCTGCTACACGACCTACTATTTTTCCATCTTGATAAGCAAGGAAAAAAGCAGCTTCACAAAAATCATAAGCCGCGTTTTTCTCGGGTGAGAAGGTGCTGACCATATCGTCGTACAAGTCGGGTACGGAATACGGATTAGTTTTATAAAATTCGTAATTGAAGCGAATAAACTTTTTAAGCTCTTTTTTCGTTGTTACTTTGCGTATATCTACGGACATAAGTTCTTAGGTTACATTTATTAGCCTACAAAGTTAGACTTTTTCTTGTAATTGGCTCAAACTCGATGGCATTTTTTGTTTCTCAACATATAAAACAAAGTGGAAGTCTCTTTTTGTTGTGAAATGAGATGCGGGTGGGTCTCTCAGAACGAATTTCTTCCAAAGTGAAGCCTCCCCCCGCAACTCATCGCCGATGTCGTTTGTTTAAAATACCGAAGTGTTCCGCAAGGAAGCAGAAAAGGGTACTTCTTTTTCGTTTCCCACAGCGAAACGCAACTTACTTAAAAAGAATAAATCAACCTCAATCTTTCTCTCTTTTTTCAGTCACCGTCAGTCGCGTGAACATCACCGCTACCTCTTCCGAGTTGTAGAAAAGAAGAGCTCACGCTCGGCCATTAAAGCGAACTTTATTGCCGAGCGTGAGCTTCTTTGAGTTAAGGACACCGTTCTGAAATTCCTTACAATTCTATCTTTTTACCATAGTTCTTTCCCGCTGAGGTGATCACCTTTACTATATAAATGCCCGAGACCATTTTTGATAGGTCAAAAGCTGTTGCCGTGGTATTTTGTATCGCAAACATTTTATGACTTGCAGCGTTGTAGATAGAGACAGAACGAGATGTTTCGCTATCTTTTAAGGTCAGTTGCTTGCCGAAGAGTTGTATTGTACCCTCTTTTAATTTACTTACATCGAAGATGTTACTAGGGTTTTCCATGAGTTCAAAAACATATTGACAACCTGTGTCAGAAATATTTGAACCACCTCCCCAATTGTATACAAAAAAACCTTGTGCGGAATTGTTTGTTTGATTGAATTGTACGTTGCCATTCACTACAATCACGCAACCGCTTGTGGCAGCAGGCTTTAGCTCCCATCCCGTGTTGGGTGATGTCGCCATCGTTTTAAGGGGCTTGTCGTTCGCCGAATTGGGGGAGATGTAACTTTTATCTGCACAATTCACGATGTCAAGTGTACCATCGGTACGCGTTTGAAATTTCCAATAAGCAGCATCGGATAGGGACGTTTCGCCTACGATACCTTCTCCAACGCCTTTTGACGTAGGATAACGATTTCCCCGTAAGGGGGTATACATCGTATAACGATATAGATTATTGTTGTCACTTATCAAGGGCTTGTTGGTCGGAAACGTGGTATAGTTTTTCTCAAAAGCTGCCAATGCGTCTTGCACCGTTTTGCTTTGTGTAGCACGCGTTTCGGGTGCAACCGTTTCATCGCTCAACGTAGCTTCTACCGTCGCTAACACTTGGTCTAAATCTGCTGCTGCTGCTTCTACGTATTTTCCGATAGAAGTTCCCACTTTGCTGTTACGTGAAGACTTTGCTTTTGAAATAACCTCAGACAAGGATTCCGTTGCATCGTCTTTGTATTTATCTGGAGAATAAATTAAATCGGATGCTTCTTTGGTACCTGCTACATTCGTAAAGACAAACGTAAACATCCATTTTTTCAGACGTGCACGATCGGCGGGTGTTTTTGGAAGTTTTAAGAACACTTTGTTCCATCCTTCTTTTAACAGAATAGGCATAGGAGGACGCGCCGACATATTCTCATTCTTCAACGTGAGTTCGGAATTTGCACCGCCCGTATTCAACCATCTCGGAGGCGCGATTTCTTTATCGTTCACCCATACTTTACTACCATTGTCATCCCATGACCCTTGTGCTGGCGCAGGATCGTTTTCGCTACGTCCATAATTGTGAAACTCGATTTGAGCTCCTACGGTTTGTTCTGTTGGTGAATACACGTAGGTGTAGGCATAAGCGGTACTGTTGCTCACGTTTTTAAATAAGGCGGGGACCACGTCTCCCCACGTGTGGTTCAAGTAGATGCCCGCACCTGTCACACGCTGGGTGCCGTAGGAATGCCCTTCGTAGGTATAGCTGTCTTTGAGTTCTTCGGTTTCGGGTGGGAACGTGGCCGATTTATTTCCGTTATTGGGGAATGGATCTGTAATACGCCAACGCACATTGGTTTGTTTTACGTAAGGAATAGGAGCGTCTTTCATTGAATTTTCTTTGTGAAAGAGGAAGCGGCGTTCCCAATCGGCAAATTCCTTAAATTCATCTGTGTCGGATGCGGGCAGCATCACACCACCGGTTTCGATATATTGCTTTCCGCCACCTTTCCACGTACGTTCGGCAAGAGCGATTACCGACGCATAGAGTCCGTTTTGTGTGACCACATCTTTTTCTGTTGCCACTGCGCGGTCGTTCCACATGGCCATGATCGAACCCGCGATGTCATTCGTACCCGTTTGGGAATAATAGATATTTGTTTTATACATTCCTACCACGTCTGCATACGTATCATAATGGTTGGAATACATATAGCGGCAATCGATATTGGGGATGCCCTTGAATACTTTTCCACGCGTACCCCAAAGCTGAACCATATCAATGGCTCCATCGGCGTAAGAAGCTCCTGGCCGCCAAGACATGGCTTTCTTACCACAGCCGCGCACGGTGCTGACCATGGTCGATACAAAGGTTGGGTTGGAAATGTTCACCTCGTCTGTTCCGATGTGAAACGTTTCGCATTTATCAAATACGGTGGTACACATTTCGTTCAGGATTGCTACGAGTGTTTTTACGCCTTCGGCGCTCTGCATTGAATATCCGAGTGCCCTCTCAAAAGAGGCACTATGTCCTGGCATATCTATTTCGGGGATTACCTTTACGCCTCTTTCCATGCAATAATCTACCAACTCTTTTGCTTCGGCTTGCGTATAGAATTTCCCCTCCAAGCGGCTAAAGCTTTTTTGTGTCAGTACGGGATAAAGTTTCGACTCAATGCGCCAACCTTGATAATCGGTAAGATGCCAATGGAACACGTTTACTTTGAAACGCGCCAAAAGATTGATCTCTTTCTTTAGTTCTTCCATCGATACGAAACCACGACCCACGTCGTGCATAAAACCTCTCACGGCAAAGGCTGGATAGTCTGTCAGGGTCAAGGCTTCCACTTGCGCATCACCTTCATAACCTTCGGCTAATTGTGTCAGTGTTTGCAATGCGCGAATAACGCCTAACTCTGCGGTTGCTTCTATCTTTATGAGGTTGGACGCTACGGTCAACGTATATGCTTCTTCAAGGATGCGAGCTCCTGCGATGGTTGCTACTTTTTCGATTTCGATAACTGGCGCAGCAGCATCCGTAGAAACGGTTCCGCCTTGTTGCTGGATAAAGTTGGTTACTTTCTGGGCTCCTAACGTGCCTGCTACTCGAATGCTGCGATTCAAGGCAAAGGGTGCTTCGGTCGCGTGTGCTGCGAGTGTTTTCGGTAAAGGGAGTAAGTGCTCTATTTTCGACTGAATAGGCATTGCCGTGCACAGCAAGAGCGATCCGATGAGTAATGTTTGTTTTTTCATTCTTAAACGTTTAAAATTAGTATGCTCTTTTTCGTTTTTCGGCCTCTTCTCAAAAAGCGTTGCGATCACCATTCACACAGACACAACTTGAGTCAGACACAAAAGCTGAAAGAGATAGAAAAGGCAAAGATACAAAAAATATTGAAACGACAAGAGTTCAACACTTTAAAAGTATAAAATCATCTTGTTCATACCGAAAAGAGCAAAGAGAAACTTCCTTAAAAAGAGGTTTTGTCGTCCTGTTTCATACCCTAATTTGGGAATGCAAATAGAAGTTGAACCGAAATAAAAAGAACGGTATAGCCCTAGTTGAATGGTGTGCGAAACAAGAAAAAATAAAATTAGTTTAGTCCAAGAACGGATTATAATGAATTTTATGCTTACTTTTGACCACGTGTTCGTACACGTTTTCGACGGATTGTTGGAACGCTTGGTTCAAAAGTCTTTTTTGAACATTGCCACGTTCTCAGAACGAAGTCATGCTGAGGGGGTGGACGCTTTACAAACTAAAAAAAAGGAAAAACGATGAAATCCTTCAACGTAACATTTGCATTTGTTCTACTGTTCTGCGCTCTTGCAAAAAGTTTAAAAAGCAACGCAAACGATGAGCTTACGGCTCTTCCTAATTATGCCGAACCAGAAATGTGGTTCTCGCAAGTGAAAGATAGTACAAAAGAGGTGGATGTGTTCTATGTCGTTCCTACTTGTGTATGGGATTGGACCACTTCCAAAGGTGAAATAATGCACTATATGGATACGCAGAACCCGAAGCAACGTGCTGCTGTGGAAGGTTCCAATCGTTTAGCTGCTGCATTATTTGGAAAGAGTTGTCGCTTTTATGCTCCTTACTATCGTCAGATCACGATGAATTCTTGGATGCTTCCTCCCGCTGAGATAAAGCCTCGCTATGCCGTGGCGTATCAAGACGTGGTCAAAGCCTTCAAGTACTATATGAAAGCCTTCAATAACGGTCGCCCTTTTCTGCTTGCAGGGCATAGTCAAGGAGCCAAAACCGTGATCGAATTGCTAAAACACGTTCTCACCCACGAGCAACGTCAAAAGCTCGTAGCGGCTTATGCCTTTGGTTTTGAAGTACGTAAAAAAGAGTTGATCGATTTTCCACAAATCAAGTTAGCCAAAGATTCGCTAGACTGCGGCGTTTTGATTTGTTATAACAGCGTTTCTACGCCTGCTGCTATTTCACCTCTTTTAAAGGAAAACGTGGCGTGTATCAACCCACTCAATTGGCGTACGGACGCTACCCCTGCCACGGCAAACGAAAACTTGGGTTCCGTGTTTTTCCATAAAGATGGAGTTTCTGATACCTTATATCATAAGGTCAGTGCACAAATAGATACGACGGCACACGTGCTTCTGATCAAAGGCGTATCGGACGATGCATATGCCATCCCTTCTATCCAAACTCTTTTTCCGAAAGGAAACTATCACGTACAAGAACTAAACCTCTATTTCTTGAATCTTCAAAAAAATATCAAACAACGAATCGAATCGTTTCAGTCCAAACAGAAAGGTCGAAAAGCGGAACGTTCTAAAGAGAATTAAAAAGTCAAGGGAATTTTGTATCGCATTCATTCGTAGGGAATTCGGACTTTTTAAAGACAGATGTTTTTAGAAAAAGGCTGAGGCGTATTAAAAAAGCATAAAAGGCAAATAGATGCGTTCTATGTAGCGTTTATTCTTTATCTTTGCGAGCGAAAATAAAAACAAAATAGGTTTTATGCAAAACAAATTATGTCTGTCATTCGCATTGGCAAGTGCCATCGCAATGACTTCGTGTAGTAAAATGGGTGGTTTGTCTGCCGATAATTTCACCGTTACACCCTCACCTCTTGAGGCCGTAGGTGGAAAAGTTCCTGTCACCATCAATGGTCACTTCCCTGAGAAATATATGAAGAAGAAAGCCATCGTAACCGTTACACCAGAGCTTCGTTATGCTGGTGGTGCGATGTCAACAACAAGTGCAACCTTTCAAGGCGAAAAGGTAGAAAACAACCACCAAAGTATATCTTATCGCGTTGGCGGTAGCTATACTATGAAAGCAAACTTCACGTATATTCCAGAAATGGTACAAAGTGAATTGTACCTCACCTTCGATGCGAAAAAAGGTAAGAAAACAATCAAGATTCCCGCAGTGAAAATAGCGGACGGTGTGATTTCTACTTCTGAGTTGCTAAAGCATACGCTTGCCACGACCCAAACCGCTATTGCGGCCGATGCTTACGAACATATCATTAAGCAACGCCAAGATGCCAACATTAAGTTCTTGATTCAACAAGCGAACATTCGCACGAGTGAACTGAAGAGCACGTCTATCGCAGACTTTATCAAAACACTGAAAGACATCCAAGCAGACCAAGAGCGCAAAGCCCTTGCGAACATCGAGGTATCGGCTTATGCTTCTCCAGATGGTGGTATGAGTCTGAACGAAAAGCTCGCTGCACAGCGCGAAAAGAACTCTGCTAAATACGTTGCAGCACAACTGAAGAAAAACAAAATGGCTACGGATGTAGATACCAAATACACCGCAGAAGACTGGGAAGGTTTCCAAGAACTTGTATCACAATCGAAAATACAAGACAAAGAAGTGATCATCCGCGTGTTGTCGATGTACAAAGATCCAGAAGAGCGTGAGAAACAAATTCGTAACATCTCTGTCGCTTTCCGCGAATTAGCCAACGAGATTCTACCTCAGTTGCGTCGCGCTAGACTTTCTATCAACTATGAGCTAATCGGTCGTTCAGACGATGAGATTCAAGCACAGTTTAAGACAGACGCTTCTAAACTTAGCGTAGAGGAAATACTGTATGCTGCCACGCTTACTGAAAACAAAGCAGAACAAGAGAATATCTACGAAAAGACAACACAGATTTATCCAAACGATTACAGAGCTTACAACAACTTAGCAGCGATGGCTTATGCCAAAGGTGATAAGAAAGAAGCAAAAGGTTATCTTGCAAAAGCAAACAACCTTAACGCTGCTGCTGCCGAAACAAACATCAACCAAGGTCTTATCGCTCTTAGCGAAGGAAAAGCAGACGTAGCGCAGAACTTTCTATCTAAAGGTTCGGGTACAAAAGTAACCAACGAAGCTCTCGGTAACCTCTACATCGCTCAAGGCAACTACGCAAAAGCTGCACAAGCAATGAGTGGAGTGAAGAGCAATAGCGCAGCCCTAGCTTACCTTCTTAATAAGGATTATGCTTCCGCAACTACGACGCTTAACAGCGTTGCTACGGCCGATGCGACAACAAGCTATTTGAAAGCGATTGTGGCAGCTCGTACAGGCAAAACAGCTGAGGCAATGTCGAATTTGAAAGACGCGATTCGTCAAGATGCTTCATTTGCTACTTATGCAGCAAACGATCTTGAATTTAAAGCTCTTGCAGAGAATTCAGCCTTTCAAAGTATTGTAAAATAGACATCAGAGAGAAATAAAACATAGAAAGCAAAAAGCTCGTCCCATAAGCGGCACGAGCTTTTTGCTTTTAATGAATAAACACCTTAAAGTGACAGAGAAAAATGAAACAAACGCTCTTTTTCTTTTTAACGCTCCTCACGCTAACGGCTTGCAATCCTTCGAACAACAAGGTGCGCATAAAGGGTGAGTTTAAATATTTAAGCAAAGGCGAATTTTTTGTGCTTGCAGAGAATAACGGTTGGAACTCTTTCGACACCATACAAGTGGAAGATGGAACCTTTAGTTATGATCACGAACTCACAGAGCCCACCCTTGTCACCTTGCAATACCCGAATTTCTCACAAATAACAATTCTTGCAGAACCTGGCAAAACCATTCGCATAGAAGGCGATGCACGCAACCTTCGTACCACTTCCGTAACGGGTACGCCCGAGAACGAAGAGCTCACAAAATTCCGCATAGCCATGCTCGATAAACCCACCGCCGAAGTACAAAAAGAAGCGGTTAAATACATCAAAGAAAATCCAACAAGCCGAGTTTCGGAAGCCATTTTGCGCACCTATCTCCTTCAAAGCGAAAAACTAGATGCCGCCGTTCTAAAGCCCCTTATCGATAGGCTCGTCAAAGCACAACCCACCAATCTGTCCCTTCTCTCCACCCTCACCGCCCTACGCCCTCTCCTCGCTTGTTCGGAAGGACAACGCTTGCCGAAATTCACGTGCACCTCGCTCGATGGAAAAAAGATAGACAACCAACAGTTTAAAGGGCGCTATCTCCTCATCAACTTCTGGGCAGAGTGGGATCCGCAGTCTGTAGAACAATTGAATGAGATCGTGAAGCCTTATGCCCGTAGCATCACGATGCTAAACATTTCGCTCGACTTCAATAAGGACGAGTGTAAGCAACGCATCAAAACGGATAGCTTGCCAGGCTTGAATGTGTGTGATGGACTAGCATGGAATTCGCCCCTCGTTAAAACTTTTGGAGTGGGCTTTGTGCCAGGTAATATCTTGGTAAATCCGAATGGGTTCATCTTATGTAGAGACCTACCTTTTAAAGACTTAGAAAAGAGACTGAACCAAATAAAAGAAGAACTGTATGCTCGTAAAACTAGTTAGTGCTGCTGTAGATGGTTTGAATGCCATACCTGTAGAAGTAGAAGTACACACAAGTAGAGGTACTAAATTCTTCCTTGTTGGACTGCCCGACAACGCGGTAAAAGAAAGCCACGAACGCATCAAAGCCGCTCTTCAAAACACGGGATTTAAGTATCCAGGTAATCAAATAACCGTCAATATGGCACCTGCCGATATTCGAAAGGAAGGTTCGGGATACGACTTGCCCATTGCAATTGGTATTTTGGCTGCTATAGAAACGGTGAACAGCGAACGGCTGTCTCGCTATATGCTGGTGGGCGAACTTGGACTCGATGGGTCGCTACGCCCTGTGAAAGGCTCTTTGCCCATCGCAATCAAAGCACGCGAACAAGGATTTGAAGGATTGATCGTACCTGCGCAGAACATTCGTGAAGCGGCAGTTGTGAACAACCTTCAAGTTTATGGCGCAGAAAACTTAAATCAAGTGGTGGATTTTCTCAATGGAAAAGCCTCTCTTTCTCCCACCGTTATCAATACTCGCGAAGAGTTTTATGAACAACAAGAAGTATTTCCGTTCGATTTCTCGGATGTTCATGGACAAGAAAACGTGAAGCGTGCTTGCGAAGTGGCAGCTGCTGGTGGTCATAACCTTTTGCTTATTGGTAGCCCAGGTTGTGGCAAATCGATGATGGCAAAGCGTTTGCCTTCTATCCTGCCTCCTCTTTCGCTTGCAGAGAGTTTAGAGACCACCCAAATTTATTCTGTAGCAGGCAAGCTCAACAAGAACACGTCACTCATTGCGCACCGTCCGTTTCGTAGTCCGCATCATACCATTTCCGATGTAGCCCTTATCGGAGGCGGCACGAGTTTTCAGCCTGGCGAAATCAGTTTGGCGCACAATGGAGTCTTGTTTTTGGACGAATTGCCCGAATTTAGCAGAAGCGCACTCGAAACGCTACGTCAACCGCTTGAAGACCGCTGTATCAGTGTGTCGCGTACAAAATACAGCGTAGAGCTGCCTTGTTCCTTTATGCTCGTAGCTTCGATGAACCCTTGCCCGTGTGGTTACTATAATCATCCCACTCATGCTTGCTCTTGCACACCAGGACAGCGACAGAAGTATATGAACAAGGTATCAGGACCTTTGCTTGACCGTATAGACTTACAAATAGAAGTGACCCCTGTACCCTTTGACGACCTTTCTAAAGCCTCGACGGGCGAAACAAGTAACGTGATTCGAGAGCGCGTGATAAAAGCACGGCGCATACAGGAAGTACGGTTTAAGGATATTTCAGGTGTGCATTGCAACGCTCAAATGTCGAACCGTCAATTGCAACGCTTTGCCCATCCCGATGAAAAAGGTGCCGACTTACTCCATTTAGCCATGAAGCGGCTAGACCTTTCGGCACGTGCCTACGAGCGTATACTGAAAGTGGCGCGAACGATTGCAGACCTAGATGCTTCGCTCGATATACAGAGCCAGCACCTATCCGAAGCCATTGGTTATCGCAACCTCGATCGTGGCACGTGGGGCGAATAGAACCCGAAAACGAAACAAGAAGGAACGCTATCCGTTGAAGCGGTACCAAGTTTGTTTTGGAACGAATGCAGAACCCCCAAGAGAATCAACTTCACCGCCTTGACGAGCCACTTCTTTATGTTGCTTCATTGTTTTAGGGTTCGTTTGCAGACACACTTTTTGAAACAGTATCGCGCTTTAAAAACACAAATACAACGTTGTCGTACAAAAAAAGCAGAACCCGCCCTGGGTTCTGCTTTTTGAATCGGTTGCTTTGTATCGTTCTACAAGGCGTTGATTGCTTTGCGAGCTTCGTTCAACGTACGTTGAGGAGCGATGCCGCGTTTAAAGTTCTCAATAGAGAAAGTCTTCAGTACTTTATCAATCTGCTTCAATGATTTTGTATCACCCTTTGCCTTAAAATCTTTGCGCAAAAGTGCTATTTTTTCGTACATTTCAACACCGTCTACAAACTTCTCAAAGCGAATAGAGGTGCGTGCTTCGGGATAAACCAAATAAGAGTCACCCGACTGGAACGCACGGAAACGGGCATCAAGTAAAGGCTCTTTTGTGTAGCTATTGTAAGCCCAACGAAGGTAGCCATCGTAACCTTTTGCTGCTGCAAACCAGCTAATCCATTCGTTTTCGGCAGGCAGAGAATAGGTAAACATATTAGGGTACTTTTGAGCACAGCAGGTATAGAAAGTAGACTTTTGACCTTTGGCATGACGTTTTGCCAGCACTTCAGGCTTAAACAAGTCATCGGATGCCATAGAATAGTCATACAATTGAGCTTCCATCTCAGGATGATTGCTACCTGCTAAAGAGACCTTGAATTCGGGATCAGCAGTAGCGATGATACGAAACGCGTTTTGCATATCCTTTGGAGAACGCTCGTCCATTGCAATCACCGTACGATCGAACCATCCTTTTTCACGAAGGTGCTTCGAAAGCGATTGGAGCACAGCTGTCCACATCTCCGCATATTCAGGTGTGTCAGTCGTTGTCTTCAGTTCCTGCATGGAGTTGGTTGTTTGGTCGTAGTATTTGAACGACATATTCCAAGGTATCATAGAATAACAAGCGATTTGCTTATCAATACCAAGCTTCATCATATAGTTCACCCACAAATCGAAAGCGGTGTAATCGAAAGCCCAAGTACCGTCGGCACGTTTCATCCACGTGATCATCGATTCAAAATAATCTTCGGTTTGACCGCCCCAAGGTTTGTGCATAATAGACGTGGTAATGACTTTCTGACCAGCATCTCTCAATCGTTCAAACTGAGGACGAACAAATTCAAAAAACTCTGGTGTAAAGACTTTTAGGCCTGCATAACGCGCTTCTGCAAAAGGATTTTGCCAAAAGTCGAGGTGATAGCTCCATTCGGTAGGCTTTGGCAAAACGCGGTTGACCACATTGACAGACAAATTGAGTTTGCCAATAACAGTTGCCCCGTTCTTCACGGTCAGCACACCTTTGTAATCACCTGCTGTAGCGGATTGAGGAATCCAAACGCTCACCCAAATAGGACGTGCGGTTTGAGCCTCAAGAGGTAGACATTTTGCTAAATGATCGATGGGCTCTGCAATGAGTGTAGAGTCGTACTCAGAACTTGATTTGCGGTAACCGCACGTCAAGAAGTTGTCTTGCATAACGTAACGCACAAAAGCTGCCGAAGCAGGAATGAGGCTGCTCTTGCCTTTGAGAGAACTCATCTCGAAGGTGAGGTTTGCAAGAGGAGTGGCACTCCATACCAAAGCCTGCGCCGATACGCGCTCGCCTCTCCAGCCTTTGAGGGATTCGGTTACAACCTTTTTTTTAAGGGCGGGTACCGCACCTTTGCTGTATCGAAGGTCTGTGGTCCCCCACGATAAATTTGTTCCTTTCACCGATTTCCAAGCTGCAGCATCTTTGCGCGCAGGGTCGGGAAGCTCTTTATATTCGCCTTTGGGGAACTTCACATTTCCAGTTGGAACGCCCCATTGTGTTGTTTGTGCACTCATTTCTACAAAGAGAAATGATAAAGCTAAGATAAAAACGTGTTTCATAAATTGACTTGATAATTTTATGTTTGAATGTAAGAATAATCAACGTAAAAGTCCATACAAGAAGCGGTTTGTTATTCTGGCATATTGAAATCGGTCAATGCTGCATCTGTATGTTCTCTCTTCATAATCTCTTTGATTTTTGCCACTATTGTAGGGTTGTTCTTCGCCACATTGTTTTGTTCGCGAGGGTCTAGGTCTAAATCAAAGAGTTCTATCTCTTTGTTTCCTTTGAGTACATTCTGAATGTATCCCTTCCATTTTCCCATTCGAACCGCTTTCTCTCCGCTCGATTCGCAAAACTCCCAATAGAGGTAATCGTGCTGTTTCTTTTGTTTCTTGCCGCTAAGGGTGGGTAGCAAACTAATGCCATCGGTTTTGGGCGAAGGAATGCCTGCAATGTCGCAAAAGGTAGGCATCATATCCCAGAATGCTGAAATCACATGACTAGAGGTTCCGCCTTTGATTTTGTTCGGCCACGACACAATTAGAGGGGTACGAATACCACCCTCGCGCAAAGAACCTTTCCCCCAATTATAATCACTTTTAAAAGGCTTTGCACTGTCGAACCAAGGCGAATCGGAACCTCCGTTAAAAGAGGGTCCATTATCGCTGGTAAGCATAATAATGGTGTTCTCGTAAATGCCTTGTTTCTTTAATTCTGCGATAAGCCCTCCGATTTGTTCGTCCCAATAGCTCACCATTGCCGCATAAGTGGCATGTGGGTAGCGACAAGGGAAATAGCCCTTATTTCCTAAATAAGGTTCTTCATCGCCAAACTTGTCCACATAATGTTTCACCCAACTAGCTGGAGCTTGCAACGGTACGTGTGGAACGGGTGTCGTCCAAAACAACACAAAGGGATCGTTCTTGCTACGCTGCACGAATTGAATGATTTCTTTATACATTAAATCGGGTGCATAAGTAGGTTGCGTATATTTTGCATAGCTCTTTTCATCCAATGGATCTGCGCCCTTCGCCAATTTCGCTCCAGGGATCACTAACTCGTTGTTGAGGTATTCTCGCGCCTCGTTGCGATATAAGAAGGTAGGATAATAGGTGTGTGCCTGTCGCTGACAGTTGTATCCATAAAAGAAATCGAAGCCCATCTTGTTCGGTGTGCTGACAGAACCAGGATAACCTAAGCCCCATTTTCCGATGCAAGCCGTGGTATAACCCGCTTGCTTCATTTCGCGTGGAATCATAATGGTGTTTGCAGGAACGGGGCGTTGTCCTTCAATCGTAGAGTCTGCACACACTGCGGCAAAATTCCACACGTTACCGCGTTCCGCTGCTTCATCATTTCCACGAATATAAGAATGCCCGCTATGCAAGCCCGTGAATAAAATGCAACGAGAAGGTGCTGAGACTGCTGTACCTGAATAGTGATTGGTAAAGGTCATCCCCCCTTTTGCCAACAAATCAAGGTTAGGTGTTTCTATCTTTTGTTGACCGTAACTGCCTAATTCGGCACGTCCCAAATCATCGGCAAGAATGTAGATAATATTGGGCTTTTTACTTTTCGTTTTCGCTTGGGCATCCCCAGAGAGGGGAAAGGCACTTGCGAATGCCGTTAAACCTAAGAGCACATTTGTTGTTTTCATTTTGTGTATAAATAGAATTTATTTTAGAGTGTTTGCTCTGCAAAGATACACTCTTTTTCATAAAAACGAGCAAAAGGAAGCGTACATTTGAACCTCTTTTTCCTGAAAGTCTCTGTACAATACTTTTTTGCGTCACTTGAAGCACTACTTAAAAAGAAGAAAACGTTCTTACTTCTTTTTTAGCCAATCACGCACTTTTTTTACCATTGGCATTTCGTATAAATAGAGCCAATCACTATTATTTGATTTTGCAGACAAATGAAGATGATGATTCATATCCGATAGAAAGCCCTCTGGTTGTTGCATAAAGCGCGTTTGAGAATAGGTCCATTCAAAATGGCTACGTAAGAGGGGGAAGGAATCACAGATTGCTGCTATTTTTGCTTTTGCCTGTTGCCGAGAGGCTTCGTCTTTTGTGCTATCGTAGGCATGTAGAGACAATGTTTTATCCTTCTCCCAACTTTTGAAGCAGGGAAAACGGTATGAGAGGCCAAGGGCCTTCATTCTTACCTATGGATTAAAAAAAGCTTATGACAGCGATTGATTCGCGAAGAAAAAGAGTTCAAAGAAGAGGGTTGTTCTTGTCTGAAGCAGGGTGCTCGGCAAGAACTCGATGGGGCACGTGTCCGTGTGCTAAAAGTTCGAACGGGCAACCTAATTGCTTCTCTATCCATGTTTCGCCTTCTTCCATTCCTGCATGATAGTTTAACGTCCCGTCCACGCACGCTATATTGCGTACGTTGCGCATCACGGTACCAACATCGTGACTCACAAGTACGATGGCACAACGATGGTTCACTTCCTCTAAAATGCGATAAAGTTTTTGTTCTGAATGCCGATCAATATAGGTATTTGGTTCATCGAGAATCAGTAAATCGGGGTCTGAAACCAGCGCGCGTCCCAAAAACACACGTTGTCGTTGTCCTCCACTTAAGGTGCCAATCGCTTTCTGTGCCAATTCGGTTAGTTCCAGTTGAGAAAGCACATGGTCTACTTGCTGATGATGCGTTGTCGAAAATCGACTAAACAACGATTTACGACAATTGAGTCCTGAGAGCACGATTTCGCGCACAGAAATAGGGAATTTTTTATCAAACGCATTGTACTGAGGCAAGTAACCTATCTGAATGTTCTTTTCTTCTTTGCCATTTTTAAAGTATCGGATGGTTCCTTCTTGCGGAGCGAGCAGTTTCAAAATGAGTTTGACCAAGGTTGTTTTTCCTCCCCCATTCGGACCGATGATACCGAGGTAATCACGTTCTGCGATGGTCAGGTTCACCTTTTGGAGCACCCTTTTCTCGTCATAACCTACGGCAATGTTTTGTAGTTCTAAGAGCGTGTTATTTGCCATTACGTAAGCTTTTTGCAATGTGTATGAGTTCCTGTTCCCAATGGTAACTCAAGGGGTTTATTTCTATGATTTTAGCTCCTGTTTCGGACGCGATGAGTTTGGCGTTGGAGTCTGTAAATTCTCGTTGCACAAAGATGACTGCTATTTTTTCGCTTTGGCATTTTCGCACCAACTGTCGGAGTTGCATTGGTGTAGGTTCTTTTCCCCCTTCTTCAATGCAAAGTTGTTGTAAACCATAATCACGCGAGAAATAACTTAAGGAGGGATGGTAAATCATAAACGAGCGCGCTTCAAGATTGGATAACAAATGATGTAGGGTGCTATCTGTTTTCGAGATACGGTGCAGTAACGAGTTCAATCTTGCGGTGTAATAGTCTGTGCTTGCGGAGTCCACGAAGCATAAGGCGTGGTAGATATTTTGAGCGATTACTTTTGCGTTTTTTGCAGAGGTCCAAGTATGAGGGTCTGTGTCGTCCTCGTCTGAATGTCCATGCTCGTTGCGTAGGAGTTGGATGCCTTGCGAGGCATTAAACGTTTGCAAGTGGGGCGCATTTTCCTTTAATTTTTCGAGCCATGTGCGCTCAAAACCTAGGTTCCCGACGCGTAGATAGGCTTTGCTTTCGGAGAGGTCGATCAGTTGGCGAGGCGTGGGTTCGTAGGTTTCAGGGCTACTCCCCTCTGGTACGAGTGTTTCTACATGGAATTTATCGCCTGCAATTTGTTCTACAAAGAAGCGCATCGGTTCAATACTTACCACAATGGTGCGCTGAGCTTGCGTATTCTTGTTGCTTTTAAGCGCACAAGCCGCCATTAGTATGCCACAGAGAAGAAGGAGGATAAAGTGCTTGTTGTTCACGTTTCGATGGTTTTGTTTATACATTACTGATCGCTAATATGATGATAAGATAGCGTATGAATTTTCCTAAGAATATGGATGTAATAGAAATGTAGATATTGGTACGCATTAAGCCCATTGCAAGGGTTAAGGCTTCGCCAAGTACGGGAACCCAAGAAAGGAACCCAATCCATCCGCCATATTTTTCTACTAACTTTTCGCTTTTTTTGAATCTCTCGGGCTTTACGCTAAACTTGCGCAGGAGCCATTCTTTCTTACACAAATGCCCCAACCAATAATTCAAAAGGCTGCCCAGGGTATTGCCAAGGGTTGCCCACATGAGCAATTGCCATTTGTCGGCACCTGCTATTTGTAATCCTGTCATGACTGCTTCAGAACTCAACGGAAGAATAGATCCTGCTAAAAAGGAGGAGATAAACATTCCTATGTTTCCGTAACTTATCAGGAAATCAATGAATACATCCATATATTGTAAATGGTTAAGAGGATTAGGCCGATAAGGGTGAGGAAAAAAATTATTTTACAAATTATGGTATTGGACAAGGCAAAATAATGCGCAATAATAGGGCTACTATTCATTATCAATACGGGCATTATGGCTTTGAAGCTTTGGGGCTGTAGAAGGATTAACGCTGCAATGAGAAATTCTTGAATAATAAGAATATAAAAAAGCATTCGGGTGCGTATCTTGTCATTGAACTTCGTTCTCCAAAAGTTGATAATTGAAATAAGTGAGAGCACCCCAACGAACGAGAGCAAGGGAACTTGATAAGGATCGGTAGGTAACCTGATAGACTCAACATGCGTAAGCTTTGCAAAGGGGATCAGTATCTCTTCTAAATGACTATAATAGATTAGGTAGCTCATATAGAACACGTAAGGCAACAAAATACCGAGTAAACTTGCCAAGAAGGTGCGCAAGGTGAACGAGCGCAATTGAATGATCATGGCTAAATAATAGAACGGAACGAAATAGAGTAGTTGAGGTAGGAGTAAACTACCAAGCCCTACAAAAATAAAAGCATGAAAGATACATCCCTCTGCATGTGCTTTCTGATAAGAAGAAAAGAGCAAATAGTAGGTGAGCAAGACGCAAATAACGAGCAGGTTGTCCAGCGTGAAAGCGTGAAGCATCGTGGCGCTTGCCATGAGGCAAATAAACGTGGACGAGGTCAATCGGCTACGGATACGAATCAACGTGTTCGTATTGTTGAGCTCCACAATAATGTAGGCTGCAACCCCCGTAGAGATAAGCCCAAGCCAATGGACGATGCTTGTGTAATCCCTCAGAATCCACACCAACGTGGTAAGCACCGCCACCACGGGGAGTGTAAAACTGCTTGTTGCTATATGATTCTGTAGCCTTCTGTCTCGCATTTTTGGTGTGTGCGTCGTTTGTTATAGGTCTTGCCCTATATCGCGACGAAAGTAACTTTTCTCAAATTTTATTTTCTTTGCTTCTTGCATGGATTGTGCGAGCGCTTCTGCCTTGTCGTTGCCATAAGAGCTTACCGCAATCACGCGGCCTCCAGCCGTGACGACCTTGCCCTCTTTTACGGCGGTGCCAGCATGAAACACCATGCTACCCTCTATCGAGTCCAATCCGTTGATAACGAATCCTTTGTCGTAACTTTCTGGATAACCGCCCGAAACGAGCATCACGCATACCGCCGCACGTTCGTCAAATGCGATGCTTCGAGTGTCTAAGCGCCCTTCGCTGACCCCTTCGAAAAGGTCTACGAGGTCGCTCTTTAGGCGAAGCATCACGGTTTCTGTTTCTGGGTCACCCATGCGACAGTTGTATTCAATCACCATAGGCTCACCTGCTACGTTGATGAGGCCAAAAAACAAGAAACCTTTGTAGCAGATGTTTTCTTCGGCTAAGCCCTCTACGGTAGGGCGAATAATGCGTTCCTCTACCTTTTTCATCCATTCTTTGGTTGCGAAAGGAACGGGGGACACGCTTCCCATACCGCCTGTATTGAGCCCTGTATCACCTTCCCCAATGCGTTTGTAGTCTTTTGCTTCGGGCAATATCTTATAGTTTTTACCGTCACTTAGTACGAAGACAGAACATTCTATGCCGCTCAGGAACTCTTCGATCACCACACTTGCCGAAGCATTGCCAAACATACCTCCTAGCATATCTTTTAATTCTCTCTTCGCATCGTCAAGGGTGGGAAGGATCAGTACACCTTTTCCAGCACAAAGTCCGTCTGCTTTGAGCACATAAGGTGCCTTGAGTGTTTCGAGAAACGCTAGTCCCTCTTCTAAATGGGTCCCGTCAAAGGTTTGATAAGCGGCGGTTGGGATGTGATGGCGCATCATAAATTTCTTCGCAAAATCCTTACTACCCTCCATCACGGCTCCAGCTTTAGACGGACCAATGATAGAAACCTTCTTTAGGGCTTCATCCTTTTGAAAATAATCATAAATACCTTTGACCAAGGGATCTTCTGGTCCAACGACAACCATTTGGACCTCGTTCTCTATTACAAACGTGCGAATCGCGCCAAAGTCATCGGCTTTCATCTCCACGTTTTCACCACACATTGCGGTACCAGCATTTCCTGGAGCAATAAAAAGTTTGTCAATTTTAGGGCTTTGCGCAATTTTCCAAGCTAAAGCATGTTCACGACCACCGCTACCTAGTAATAAGAGTTTCATTCTTCTCAACGTTTATGTTATAACTACGAATATGCAAAAGTACGAAAAAACCGTGAATTAGACTTTTCTCCTTTGCTTTTATAATTTGAAGTGCGCAGAGGCGGTATAGAAGCACCCAAACGCATTTCGTCAAAGACCTTGCCTAGACTTAACCCAAGGTGTCTCGGTCGATGGGCTCTAAACGATAAAGTTTGTCGTTCGGACGTACCTTTTCGGGCACGAGAAAAGAGATGTGGTCTCCTTTCTGAGCCTCTTCTATCGGTTTGAGGTCTAAACGTATTTCATCGGGCGTAACGTATACCGCACCTGTTGTTGGACCCGTGATAAGCAATTTGTCCCCAGGTTTTAGACTACTACTTTCTACGAGGAACTCCGCCACACCGAGCTTTGAAAAATACTTGATACCCTTGCCTACGTAGACTTTTCGCTCTGTGGCATTCGAACCGTATACTTTGCTCCATTCGCCCATGAACTGCCCTTGATAGTAACCATCCCAAAAGCCGCGATTGAACACGGTAGCGAGACGGGCATCCCATTGTTCCTTTTTTTCGGTTGTGAACGTATCGTGGACGACGGCATCGATGGCTTCGTTGTAGCAACTCACCACGGTATGCACATATTCTGGACCTCGAGCACGTCCTTCTATCTTAAATACACGCACACCAGCACGCATCATACGATCGATAAATCCAATGGTTTTCAAATCCTTAGGACTCATAATATATTTATTGTCTACCTCCAGTTCGAGTCCTGTTTCGCGATCTTTAACGGTGTAGGCACGTCGACAAACCTGCATACATTCTCCGCGATTGGCACTACGTCCTAAGTTGTTAAGACTTAAATAGCATTTTCCGCTGACCGCCATACAGAGTGCGCCATGACAAAACATTTCAATGCGAATTTGTTGACCAGATGGACCGCAAATGTGTTGTGCTTCGATTTGTTGAAAGATGTCGGTTACTTGTTCTATGTTTAGTTCGCGTGCAAGCACGGCGACATCGGCAAATTGGGCATAGAATTTGAGCGCTTCCACGTTGGAAATGTTGAGTTGCGTAGAAAGATGAATTTCTTGACCGATGGAGCGGCAATAGGTAAGCACGGCGACATCGGCGGCTATCACGGCACTGATGCCAGCCTCCTTAGCTGCTGTACAAATTTCCTGCATCAGGGGGAGGTCTTCTCCGTAAATAATGGTATTCACGGTAAGATATGTCTTGACACCTTTCGCGTTGCATTCTTTGGCAATGCAACGGAGGTCGTCTATTGTAAAACGATTGGCAGAGTGCGAGCGCATATTGAGGCTCTCGATGCCAAAGTAAACGGAATCGGCACCTGCTTTTAAGGCTGCAGCGAGTGACTCTGGAGAGCCTACGGGTGCCATTATTTCAAAGTCTGAACGATTGTACATCATATGGTTTAAATAAAGAAGCCCTTCTAAACCTCCCCCGAAAGGGAGGCTTTAGTTGGGCATGGTTATTTTAGCTACCGAAAATCGGTTCTCCCTCAAAGGATGGGGAGGTTTTTATCTTGAAGTACGCTTACGCTCTGTATGGTCTAATACGATTTTACGCATACGCATACTTTTGGGTGTTACTTCTATAAATTCATCTTCCTTGATGTATTCAAGCGCTTCTTCAAGCGAGAAGACAACAGGAGGTATGATACGTGCTTTGTCGTCTGAACCACTTGCACGCATATTGGTAAGCTGCTTACTCTTGGTTACGTTGACGATAAGGTCGTTGTCGTGTACGTGTTCTCCAACGATTTGACCTAAATAAACCTCATCTTGTGGAAAGATAAAGAATTTTCCGCGATCTTGCAGTTTGTCTACGGCATAAGAGAACACGGTTCCACCTTCGAGCGCGATAATAGAGCCGTTGCTACGACGTTGGATTTCACCTTTGAAGGGTTGATATTCTTTGAAGCGGTGCGCCATAATAGCTTCGCCTTGAGAGGCGGTAAGAACGTTTGTACGCAACCCAATGATACCACGTGAAGGAATGTTGAATTCAATGTTTACGCGCTCTCCTTGGCTTTCCATAGAGGTCATTTCGCCTTTACGACGCGTTACCATATCAATCATTTTACTTGAAAACTCTTCTGGTACATTGATGGTTAATTCCTCTATTGGTTCGCACTTATGTCCGTCAATTTCTTTGTAAATAACTTGTGGCTGACCTACTTGTAGTTCGTAGCCTTCGCGACGCATGGTTTCGATCAGTACCGAGAGGTGGAGCACGCCACGTCCAGATACAATCCAACGGTCGGCACCTTCGCTTTTCTTTACGCGAAGCGCAAGGTTCTTTTCAAGTTCTTTCTCTAAACGGTCGTTGATATGGCGGCTTGTGCAATATTTACCTTCTCTACCGAAGAAAGGAGAGTCGTTGATGGTGAAAAGCATACTCATGGTAGGCTCATCAATTGCAATTGGTGTAAGAGGCTCTGGATTTGTGTAGTCACAAATGGTATCGCCAATCTCGAAGTTGTCAAGACCAACAACCGCACAGATGTCGCCACTTTCTACTTGTTCTGCTTTTGCACGTCCCATTCCTTCAAAGGTGTGAACTTCTTTCACTTTCATTTTCTCTTGTACGCCATTACGATGTGATACCGTAATGTTCATACCCTCTTTGATAACACCTCGGTGGATACGACCTACAGCGATACGACCCGTATACTGAGAGTAGTCAAGCGAAGTGATTAGCATTTGTGGAGTACCTTCCAATTGTGTTGGAGCAGGTATGGTATCAATGATTTTATCAAGTAAATAGGTGATATTATCTGTTGGGGTTTTCCAATCTTCTGCCATCCAGTTATTCTTTGCAGAACCATAGACAACGGGGAAATCAAGTTGATCTTCGGTCGCATCGAGTGTACACATCAAATCGAAAGCCATTTCGTAAACTTCGTCAGGACGACAGTTTGGCTTATCTACTTTGTTGACCACAACGATGGGTTTAAGTCCTATTTGTATTGCTTTTTGGAGTACGAAACGAGTTTGAGGCATAGGACCCTCAAAAGCATCTACAAGGAGGATACAGCCGTCAGCCATATTAAGTACACGTTCTACTTCACCGCCAAAGTCCGAGTGCCCTGGGGTATCAATAATGTTGATTTTCGTACCTTTATAATTGATGGATACGTTTTTAGAGAGAATGGTAATCCCTCGCTCACGCTCTAAGTCGTTGCTATCCATAATTAACTCACCAGAAGATTGGTTGGCACGGAATAGATTTCCCGCTAATAGCATCTTGTCCACAAGCGTCGTTTTACCGTGGTCAACGTGGGCTATGATGGCAATGTTTCTAATATCTTGCATATTTTACCTATAAAATTGGGTGCAAAGGTACGTCTTTTTTTTGAGTTACTCTTGTTCTTGTGCGGTTTATGTTGTAAGCAATCAAGAATAAAAAAGAGGGCAGACGATTGTCATTCAACGTTTTTTAGCTCTTTAACGTATTTCGGGTCCCTTAATGCAAGCATTTCTGTTGCGGATGAAAGAGACAGCGTAAAAGAGTTGTCTCTGAAATTACTCACTCCATTCATTTGTATTATCATCTTGCTCCAATAGATTTTCGGGGATCGAGGAACTTGTATGCAATCCTTTCTCTTTCCAATTTTCGAGTTGACGAATCACGTTTCCACGTCCAGATGATAATTGTTTTTCCGCTTTTAGAAAATTCTCATCGAGTTTTCGAATACTGGTTCCTATCTCTGTAAAGGTCTTGGCAAAACGAACGAACTTTGTATAGAGTTTGTCGGCATCCTCATAAATGCTTTGCACGTTGCGCGCTTGTTTTTCACTTTGCCATAGATTATAAGCCAATTGAAGAGCCATCAGCAGATTGGTGGGATTGAGCAAAATGATGTGGTGCGCATAAGCTTCGGTTACGATTTGCGGGTCGTTTTCTACCGCTGTGATGTAACTTCCTTCGTTGGGAATAAACATCAGCACATACCCTATGGAGTTGGGGACAACTGAAGCATAATCTTTATCACTTAATTCTTTTACGTGTTTGCGAACGGAAAGCAAATGTTCTTTGAGCCATTCCACTCGTTCTACTTCCTTTTCTGCTGTCATATAGTTTGTAAAGGCGGTAAGCGATACTTTTGAATCGATGATCACGCTCCGTTTCCCTGGAAAGTGTACCACAACATCGGGAATAAACGTTTGCCCATCGCTGCTCGTTTCGTGTTCTTGCACCACAAAGTCTCGTCCTTCGGTCAATCCCGACGTTTCGAGCAGATTGAGCAATACAGCTTCACCCCAATTACCTTGTTTCTTTGGATCTGCTTTTAGGGCACGAGTGAGTTCTGCCGCTTCTTTTCCTAAATCAAGTGTTCGTTCTAGTAGGTCTTTGATACTATGTTTCATCAGCGTCTGTCCTTCGGCGAACGAGGCTTTAAAGTTTCGAATGTCGACGGTCAGCGGAGAGAGTAGGGTATCTATTTGTTCGCGATTGGTAGCGCGCAAGGCATCACTTTGCTTGGTGGCAAACTCTTGTGTCATGGTGCGAAATTCCGAGTGCAACAAGTTCCGTTCACTTTTTATCGCTTGCTCGTGTGCGTCTCGTTCGCTGTCTAATCGTGTTTGCAACGCGATGATTTTTTCGCGCAAGATGGCTTGTTCTTGTTCTGCTCGGCGGGCTACTTTATAGTGGCCTACAAAGTAACCCGCGATGGCTGTTATCATTGCGATTATAATACTGAGAACTAGTACCATTCTTCGGTTGTTTTACTTTAGTAAGTCGGTCAGCGAAGAGGGTAGATAGAATGTTTTATTCTTGTCTACGTATACGATTACCGAGTTTAAAGAGATTTCTTTCTTGTTTTGCGTAACGATGTTGGTAAAAGGAAATATGGTGATTTTCTTTTTGGAGGAGTTGTTCTTTACCACAAGGGTTGGTGCACTCTTTCCGTCTTTTGCGGGTATAAAGGTACAATTGTATTCTGCTCCAGCAAACACCTCTGTATGACGCACAAAATTCTTTTGTGTTTGTGCTTCTAGTCTACCTTCCAACCCAAAGAGTTTGCAAAGATATTCGTGTAGTTCCACATTCGTATTCATGCCCATCGGTCTGGTGCCTTGTGGATGATAAGCCGCAAGAAACACGTCTTCACCCGTATGCCCTGAAGAGGTAAAGCCAAAACAAGTATGCTTCGTTAGTAGTCTCGCCAGAAAACTGGTAAGCGAACCGCTATACATGGATTCCACCGCATTGTTTTTACGCTCTTCTTTCGGAAGGATACTATTTTTATAGTCTTTGCAGTTGTACAACGCTTTCAGTTCTTGTTTCGACAAATCAAGGCCTTCGTATTGCTTAAAGATGGCGAGAGCCGAGTCTCCAGGCAGCTCGTTTAGTTTGCGCGCTAAACCGTCTGCCGTCAAGTTGTATTTAGAGAATTGTCCGAACAATTGATCTTTCGTCATTCGATCGTAATGTTCTTTCATTCCCTCGCGTCCGATAGAGATACCGCTATTGCCGTGGTCGGGCACGATAACAACGGCTGTATTTCCGTCTTCACGTGCAAACGCTAGGGCTGCGCCACAGGCACGGTCGAAGGCGAGCATATCGGTCGCCATTCCCACGGGGTCGTTTGCATGAGCTGCCCAATCCACTTTACTACCTTCCACCATCAGGAAGAATCCGTTGGGGTTTTGTGATAGTTTCTGAATGGCTTTTCGGGTCATTTCTTCGAGCGATGGCTGACTCGTGGTATCGCGATCGATGTCGTAATCCATCTCCACATTGCCATACAAGGCCCACATTTTATTCTTTTTGTCCGCGCGCATTCCCGCAAGGTTGTTTCTATAAACGCTAACACCGTTGGACGTTAAATAGTCCTCATTCTCTTGGGTAAGATAATGCTCACCGCCCCCTATCACAACGTCCAGATTGTTATGTACCATCTGATGCGCGATGTTGCCATAGTCGCTGCGATTGTAGCTATGTGCGGAACAATCGGCAGGCGTGGCATGCGGAAATTGACAGGTAAACACAAGTCCAGCAGCGCGTCCTTGCAATTGTTTGGCGGCTTCGAGTAACGTGGTTAAGGGCTGATAAGCACGCGTTTCGTCCATTGGATAAATATCGTTGTCTTTATCGGCCACAGGATAAGTGGCTACATAGCCCGTGCGACTTGGAACCCCCGTCATATAGCACGATGTGGTAGGGGCGGAGTCGCCAATAGGAGCATTCGAGGAGGTGGTGCGTACCGTACCACAAATATAAGGATCTATCTTTAACTTGGGCTTGGAAGGGTCGGCATAAAATTGTCGCCAGCGAGCCATAGAGACTGTTGCCAGTGACGTTCCATCAGGAATAAGCAAGATGAGGTTCTTCACTTGCTTTACATTTTCTGTTTGTGCCTTTCCTGGCATGACCATCATTGCTACAACGAAGAGCAAAAAAAACGTCCTGTATTTCATCCTCATTTATCTATTATCAATGAATTCATTCTTTCTAACTAATCTCGGTTCCTTCTGTCCCGTCGATCGCTGTGGCAAGCGTGATGACCACTCTTTTTACACCCGCTTCTACCGCTTCGATGCTGTTTTGTATTTTAGGGATCATTCCGCCCGAAATGGTTCCGTTTTCCACTAACGTAGAAAAGTCGGTTGTCGCAATATGAGGAATCACACTGTTGTCATCATCTGGATTTTGAAGTACACCTTTCTTCTCAAAACAAAAAGTGAGTGTTACGTCGAAATACTTGGCGAGGGCTTTTGCGGTTTCTCCTGCAATGGTATCGGCATTCGTGTTGAGCAAATGACCTTTGCCGTCGTGTGTGAGGGGTGCCATTACGGGCACAATGTTTTTGTGAATGAGGTCGGCAAGCAAAGCTCCGTCTACGCATTCCACATCGCCTACATATCCATAATCAATCTCCTTAACAGGACGAATCCGCGAGCGCATAACGTTCATATCCGCCCCCGTCAAACCTAAAGCATTGATACCGCAAGCTTGCAATTGTGCCACCACGTTCTTATTGACCAAACCCGCATAGACCATCGTAACAACTCGTAACATCTCTTGATCGGTGATGCGACGCCCGTTCACCATTTTGGTTTCTATACCTAGACGTGTTGCCATATCGGTAGCGGTACGTCCACCTCCGTGTACGAGGAGTTTCTTACCCTCTATGGCGGTAAAATGTTTAAGCAGTTGCGCGAGCGATTTCTCGTCTTCTACAATCTTTCCTCCTACTTTTATTAGGGTTAGTTTCTGTTTCATCCTTTTGTAGCCTTCTTATTGGGTTATTCTAAATAAGTATATCCATAAAGTCCAGAGCGATAATTATTGAGAAACTCTTTTCCCTCATTATCGGTGATTTTCTTCTCTTTCACCGCTTTTGAAACCCACGTTTCAAGGCGACGAACGAGCTTTTTCGGATCGTACTGAACATAGTCTAAAACTTCTGCTATGGTTTCGCCATCGATCAATTGATCGATGGAATATCCGCCTTCTTCGGTCACCGAGATGTGCACGGCATTGGTGTCGCCAAAAAGGTTGTGCATATTGCCCAAGATTTCTTGATACGCCCCAACAAGGAAGACTCCTATATAATAATGTTCGCCTCTTTTTATGGAGTGTAAAGGTAGATAACTGCTTTGTCGTCCATTGGCTACGTAAGTGGCTATTTTACCATCACTATCACAAGTGATGTCTTGTACCGATGCGTTGTGGTCGGGCTTTTCGTCCAAGCGCGCGATGGGCATAATGGGGAAAAGTTGGTCGATTGCCCAAGAGTCGGGCATACTTTGAAAGAGTGAGAAGTTACAAAAATATTTATCCGCTAACAGCTTATCGAGCTTACGAAGTTCTTCGGGCACGTGTTTTTGGGTGTGCACCATATCGTTCACCTCGCGCGTGATGCTCCAATAAATACTTTCTATCTGAGCACGTGTTTTGAGGTCTACGATGCCGTGACTAAAAAGGTCGAGGGCTTCTTCGCGAATTTGCTCCGCATCGTGCCAATCTTCGAGCATGGAGCGAGCGCTGAGCTTGTCCCATATTTCGCCCAAGTCTTTGACGAGTTGATGGTCTTCCTCTGAGGCGGTCCAATTGTCGTCCATTTGTGGTTGTGATGCAGCTTCGAGCACATCCAGGATGAGTACGGAGTGATGCGCCGTAAGCGAGCGCCCACCCTCTGAAATCAAGTTGGGATGGGGTATGCTGTTTTTGTTGGCGGCATCGGTAAAGGTGTAAACGCAGTCGTTTACATATTCTTGTATCGAATAGTTCACCGAGCTCTCTGAATTGGAGGAGCGCGTACCATCGTAATCTACGCCCAATCCACCCCCGCAATCCACAAATTTAATGGCAAAGCCTAAGGAATGGAGCTGCACATAGAATTGTGCGGCTTCGCGTAGAGCGGTCTGAATGCGTCGTATCTTTGTGATCTGACTTCCTATATGGAAATGAATGAGCGTTAGGCAATCCTTCATGTCCTTATTTTCAAGGAATTTAAGGGCTTCGAGTAATTCACTCGAATTAAGGCCAAATTTACTCGCATCGCCGCCGCTATCTTCCCATTTGCCAGCTCCCGAGGAGGCCAACTTGATACGAATGCCTAGATTAGGACGAACGCCTAACTTTTTAGCGGTACGGGTGATGATGTCTAATTCATTTAGTTTTTCAACCACCAAAAAGACACGTTTGCCCATTTTCTGAGCCAACAAGGCGAGTTCTATAAAGTTTTGGTCTTTATGTCCATTGCAAATAATGAGACTGTCGGAATCCATATTGGTCGCAATCACCGCGTGCAATTCAGGTTTAGAGCCAGCTTCAAGTCCTAGGTTGAACTTCTTTCCGTGACTGATAATTTCCTCTACCACTGGACGCATTTGGTTCACCTTTATCGGATAAATAATGAAGTGTTCTGCTTGAAAATCATATTGCTTGGCTGCTATTTTAAAGCATTCAGATGTTTTCTCAATACGGTTATCGAGAATGTCGGGAAAGCGTAGCAATACGGGAGCCGTGATGTCACGCTCAGAAAGTTCGTCCACGATTTCCTTTAGGTCTATTTGTGTCTTGTTCTTTCGAGGATCTACAAAAACGTGTCCTTTATCGTTGATGCCAAAGTATTTGATGCCCCAACCTCCAATGTTGTAAAGCTCTTCCGAGTCTTCAATTCTCCATTTTCTCATTTTTCTATATCGTGTATTAGATAGAAAGTAAATTCTTTATTTGTGTAACAACTAAGTCTATTTTGCTGAAGCTGTCTAATATGTCAATGTCTAGTATGTGTTTTGCCTTTGAGTAGAACGGTTCGCGTACGGCAAGTTGTTCGCGGATGTATTGTTCTAGTTCTTCAGGACTTTTGTTTTTTAGCAATGGGCGTTCCATCAAGCTGACTTGCAAATGTTGCATGATGATCTCAGGACTTGCCTTGAGATAAAGAGTCTCGGCACATGAATTCATATAGTCCATATTGTCAAAAAAACAGGGCGTTCCTCCTCCACATGCCAACACGATGTCTTCAAAAGCGGCTACCTCGTGCATCATACGCTGCTCGATGTTGCGAAAAAAAGCTTCTCCTTCGGTGGCAAAAATATCTGCCACCTTTTTATGATAACGGTCTTCGATATACCAATCTAAATCATAGAAAGTACGATCTATTTTCTTCGCAAGATTCTTACCTATTGTGGTCTTTCCAGCGCACATATAACCTATCAAAACGATGCTTCTCATTTCTTTGCGGGACGTCTGCGTGTGGTTGTTTTTGGCTTTTCGTCTTGCGCCTTAATGATTTCTTTGCATTCTTCGAGGGTCAGTTCTGCGGCGCGTTCCACCAAGTTTTTGGGTAGGCGATAATTTTTTTTGTCGAAGGCGATATAAGGGCCAAAACGTCCGTTGAGTAGCTCCATTCCTGGAGCTTCTTCAAAGCTTTTGATGTGGCGCTCTGCTTCTGTTTTGCGTTTCTCTTCAATCACTTTTATGGCTTCTTCAAGGGTTATGGTCATTGGGTCTGCCTCTTTTGGGAGAGAAGCGTACTTTTTACCCAACTGTATGTAAGGACCAAAACGTCCCGTGTTCGCAATTACTTTTGTTTCCTCAAATTCACCAAGAGTTCGTGGCAACTTAAAGAGTTCTAGTGCTTCGTCCAAGGTGATGGTCTCAGTGCTCTGTCCTCTTTTTATCTGGGCAAAACGCGGTTTTTCTTCATCGCTAGCGGATCCTATCTGAACAACTGGACCAAAACGACCAATCTTCACAAATACGGGTTTGCCGCTTTTGGGGTCTAAGCCCAACTGACGTTCGCCCACTTTGTGATCGCTTTTCATCGCCATCGTTTCTTCTACTTTGGGTGCAAAACCTTTGTAGAAAGTGCTCATCAGCTCTACCCAATCCTTATTTCCTTCGGCTACTTCGTCAAATTCTTTTTCTATATTTGCCGTGAAATTATAATCCATAATATCGGGGAAGTTGTCTAGCAAAAAGTCGTTCACCACCAACCCTACGTCCGTAGGCAAGAGTTTATTCTTTTCTGCTCCGTAAAGCTCTTTATTGTCTGTTTCTTCTATTTTGTCGTCTCTTAATGAAATCACAAAGAAAGAGCGTTCGATGCCTTCTTTCTCTCCTTTTTCCACATATTCGCGCTGCTGAATGGTACTAATGGTTGGGGCGTAAGTAGAAGGACGACCAATGCCGAGTTCTTCGAGCTTGTGCACCAAACTTGCTTCCGTGTAGCGTGCTGGACGCTGCGTGAAGCGTTGTGTTGCAAGCACTTCTTTCCGTTCCAACGACTGACCTTTTTGGAGCGGTGGCAACAAGTGGCTCTCATCCTCGTTCTCCGTATCGTTATCGAACGATTCGCGATACACTTTCAAGAATCCTTCAAATTTAATAATTTCGCCTGTCGCCACAAATTGCTCTATCGCGTTACTTACTTGAATGGTCGCGGTGGTCTTTTCAAGAACGGCATCTGCCATTTGACAAGCCAAGGTTCGCTTCCAGATAAGGCTATACAAACGTTTCTCTTGCGAAGTGCCCTCTATTTCGCTCCGTTCCATATAGGCAGGGCGAATGGCCTCATGGGCTTCTTGTGCACCTTTGCTACTGGTGTGGTACAAACGAGTCTTTGCATACGCTTCGCCCATCAACGCTACAATGGTGTCATGACAAGCATCTAAACAGAGGTTTGACAGATTGGTACTGTCCGTACGCATATAGGTGATCAGTCCCGATTCGTATAATCGCTGCGCCACCATCATGGTTTGCGACACAGAAAAGCCCAATTTGCGAGCGGCTTCCTGCTGAAGTGTTGAGGTGGTAAACGGTGGTGCGGGTGTGCGCTTTTGGGGCTTTGTAACTAAGTCCGTAATGCGATAATCTGCTGTACGACAATTCTCAATGAAAGCGGCAGCCTCTTCTTTTGTTTTGAAACGCTTGTTGAGCTCGGCTTTCATTTCGGTGTTCTTGTCTACCAAAAACAAGGCCGTAACACGGTAAGAGGGCTCACTCACAAACTTATTTATTTCGCGCTCGCGCTCCACGATAAGGCGTACGGCCACGCTCTGCACGCGTCCTGCGGAAAGAGCGGGTTTAATCTTACGCCATAACACAGGAGAAAGTTTAAAACCTACAATACGATCGAGCACGCGGCGTGCTTGTTGAGCGTTTACCAAGTTGTTATCTATGCTGCGAGGATTTTCGATTGCTGCCAATATAGCGGATTTCGTAATTTCGTGAAACACGATACGTTTTGTTTGTTCTGGCTTCAAACCGAGTACTTCGTATAGATGCCATGAAATGGCTTCTCCCTCGCGGTCCTCATCGGAGGCGAGCCACACCATTTCTGACTTTTTGGCTTGAGCTTTTAGTTCGTTCACCAATTTACTCTTTTCCGCCGGAATTTCATATTCTGGTTCAAATGTATTTGTATCAATACTGAAATCTTTCTTCTTTAGGTCGCGAATATGTCCGTAACTTGAAAGGACTTTAAAGTCTTTTCCTAAAAACTTCTCAATAGTCTTTGCTTTTGCGGGGGACTCGACAATTACCAGGTTTTTCTGCATAGCTTATGCGCTCTTATATTGTTTGGCTTGCAAAAGTAGGAAAAAAACCAATGCTATACCTTATATATAAAAAAGATTTTGATTTTAGAGAGTTTTTTTATCCTTTATAACCATTCGAACTACTTTTTTCTGTAAAAGATAAGCGAACGTCGTTTTTTCGCGGGGCAGCAAAGGACGACTTACCGAGCGGAAAGTTCCATTTATAGCCTACAACTACAGCATCTGCGGCAAAGCGGGTGGTGGTATCGGGGTACCCCCAAACAGTAAAAACAGCTCACTACTCCTTTGGATGTCGGGGCAGAGAGCTGTATTTTTAACGAATTTGTTTTAGGGCGGATTTCCTTAAAGGGACTTTTTAGACTGAGGTAACATAATTACCGTAGCACAGTTTTTCTGTTTCAGAACGTTGTTTTTAATGAATTTTTGAATGGCTTTAGGCGTTAACCCTTCTATGGCTTCTTTGTAGCCCTTAAAATCATCTTTGCCAAAGCAAAGCAGTTCAGCTTGTAACCCGCTCCAATAATTATTTTTCAATAATCTGTCATTATAGCGTTTGATCATATACTCTTTCACTTTACTCAAGTATTTCTCTTGTGCACCGTATGTAGCGAGTGTATCCAAGGCTTGGTTTATCAAAAGGAGGGTGGAATCACACTTTTCGGGATTCACAGGGCAAGCCGTTTGTAGAACGTAGAAATCGTGTATGCCGCTCTTTAAACTGGCGCTAGAATTGATGGCATAAACCAAACTTGCTTCTTCACGCACGCGTTCTAGGTTTATCATATTGAGCGCTAGTCCTGTGGCATCTATGATTACCTTGTTTTGGATGGACGATTTTAGGGGTCCAGTCCAACCTTGATAAAGGTAAGCCTGAGGAGATTCCATCACGCGCTCAAAACAATTCGTTTCGATGCCCTTCCATAAGTTCTCCCCTGCATCTTGTACCGTCTCTCGAGTCTTCTGGGTGGGAAGGTTCGCCAGATAGTTGCAAACGAAGGTTTTCAAAGAATCTTCGTTAAAGCATCCTGTAAAGATAAAAGCGAAGTCCGCTGGATTCGCAAAACGTGCGTGATAAAGCCTTAAAATCTCATCATAGTTTGCTTGGTGCAACCGTTCTAAAGTCATGGGTTGCATACGCGAGTTATGCTGATAGATCGTGGTTGTAATAGAATCATGGAAGGCGGTTTCGGGTGATACACTTTTGTTTCGATAATACGCTTCGTTCTGACGTATCACGGTTTGATAATTCAGTGTATCGCGCTTCACATCGGTGAAATACAAATGGGTCAATTCAAAGAGTGTGCGTAAGTCCTTTGAAGTAGAGCCTCCGCTCAGGTTCTCGGTAAATTTCGAAAGGCTAGGTGCGATGGACACTTGTTTCCCTTTCAGTTTCTTTTCCAACTCTAACGAATTGAATGCACCCAAACCATTGTTGGCGAGCACTTGGTTGAGCAAGTTCGCGTTTACGATGTCGCTGGTTGGCAACAAAGAAGTTCCACCTTTGCTCACGGCATTCATCAACACTTCGTAATCATTAAAATCGGTTTTCTTAGAGTAGACCCGTATGCCATTCGATAGCAGCCATTCTTTATATCCAAATCGTCCTGCTTTTTTTTCTTTTACGATACGTCCTGCGGCAGGCAATTCCGCAAGGAGGGGAGCTTTGTTCGTTTTGTCAACGAAGGGCGAAAGCGTTTCAGTGGCCGTGGCTTTTAGAGCGGCTCTTAAGCTCTCGGCCGAAGGAACGAGAAGACCCTCTTTGTCGGGATAGAACGCCACCACCACGGTATTGGTATCAAGCGATGTCATCCACGATCTCATTCGTGCATTTACGGAGTCTACGGGTAGCGTTGCCACTTGTTGCTTACTTAATTCGTACCAATCTGCGATGGAAAAGAGATTTTCGTTGTCTAAAAAATGGTGTATGCATTGCGAGGTGTAAACATTATTTTCTAGTTTCTTGCGTGCGGTAAAAGTGGTTTCAAATCCACTGATGTATTCATCGCAAGCGCGTTGATATTCCCCTTCGGTAAAGCCAAATTGTGCGGCACGCATCGCTTCGCGCAGCACCACGGAGAGTGCTTGCGCACCTTTGCCTTCTTTGGGTTGTATGCCCAGCGTGAGCGCATCTTTTGTTTTGGCAAAGAGATAGTTCTCGTTTGCTGCCCCTGCGGAATTAAAAGGCGCATCTGTCTTTTGTGTGATTTCGTTTAAACGCTCGTTGAGCATTTTTATGGCTTGCCCCGAAAGATAGGAGTCGCGCAAGTATTCGGGCGAACTTTTTTCGTGATCGGGCGTTGCAGCATGTTTTAAGAAGATCTGAATAGTCGATTGAACTAGCTCCTTATCTTTATCCACCACCACGATTAGGCTGTCATTGTCAGGCACTGGATAATACACGCGTGGTGCCGCATTTTTAGGCCTCTTTATGGAGCCAAAGATTTGCTTTATCTTCGCCTCTACCTCCTCTACCTTGATATTCCCCACCACAATGATACCTTGCAAATCGGGGCGATACCAAGTTTCATAATAGTGACGGAGTGCTTTCGGTGGAAAACTGTCCACCACACTCATCAAGCCTATGGGCATACGTTTCCCGTATTTACTGTTGGGGTAAAGCGTTGGCAAATTCCGTTCAAACATACGCATTTCTGCACTCGTTCGCATACGCCATTCCTCATGGATCACTCCGCGCTCTTTATCGATTTCTTTCGGGTCGAGCAACAAGCCGTCTGCCCAATCACACAGAATATACAGACAAGAATCTACTGCTTTCTCCTTCGTTGTGGGTACGCTACATATATTGTATACCGTTTCATCTGTAGAGGTATAGGCATTCAGGTTTGAACCAAATTGAACTCCGATACTTTCGCAATAGCGTATCAAACGATTACCTGCAAAATGCTTGGTTCCATTGAAACACATATGTTCTAAAAAGTGCGCCAATCCGCGTTGATTCTCTTCTTCTTGAATAGAGCCTACTTTTTGGGCGATATAAAAATCTACACGATCTTTTGGGTATTCGTTATGACGTATATAATACGTCAAACCATTGTCCAAATGTCCTATCCGTACGGCCGTATCAAGAGGTAATGCGGCTGCACTCATAGAGGGGATTGCTCCCGTCATCCCAGCGAGAAAGCTTAAGCAGGCCCATAAAATTCTACTATTCATCTGTTTTCTTTTTACTTCATTTCTATATATTCTGTGGGTAAGCGGAAAGGCACACCGCGACGCTGCATATCGCGCAAAAGAGGAACGAGGCGACTCAAGAAACCATTCCATGAACGGTTTTCTGGTTTGCTCCAACCTGCTTCTGCCAGTGCCAACGCACGAGGATATGCCATATAAGAGATACGCTCGGGAGAGTCTAAACTCTCGCCCCATATCGTGCCTGCCACACCAAAAAGATAGTTCTTTTCAAAATCTTCACCATTTCCCCAACCTGGATCAAATTTATAAGCCTGCTGAAGCGATGTGATTGGCATTCCCCAATTCACTTCGGGCATATCACCAGCACGTTCAGGGTAGTCAAAATAACAATGTTCGCCTGGGCAAAGCATAATCTTCGCATCGTTCGCCATTGCTGCTTTGATGGCAGCCTGTGTCAAGCCGTGTCGCCATGCAAAGGTTACACAACCTTTCGGTATCTTCTTAAAGTCTGTTTCGTACCAAAACATAGGGGTCTTTCCTAGCGTGTGGAGCGTATCAATCATTCGCCCAAACATATATTCTTGTAATTGCCAATTTGCCGTAAAGCCTTTTTCCTGACGTAGCGCAACACACTTTGTGCAGTTCGTCCAGCAGCCAAGTGCTGGATGACCTGCTTCGTCACCACCGATATGGAAGTAAGGAGCAGGAAAGATTGCACTTATTTCACGAAACACCGTTCCTAAAAATTCATACACCCGCTCTTCGGAGGGGCATAACAGTTCGTTCGATACACCCGTAATGGTTCGTATCGGCATTTGCTTTTCGCCACAAGTCAACCAAGGATAACAATGAATCGCGGCAACGCTATGCCCTGGCATTTCTATCTCGGGAATCACCATTACGTGATACTTCGCTGCATACGCCACGAGTTCACGCATTTGGTCTTGAGTGTAGAACCCTTCGATTGGATAACGTCTATCGTCCATTCCGATACGTTTTGAACCGATTTCTGTCAACTTCGGATAGGCTTTTATCTCCATACACCACGCTTGGTCATCCGATAGGTGTAGGTGAAGACTGTTGAGCTTATAACGAGCCATTTCTGGTACGAGTGCTTTGAGTTCCTCAAAAGGAATAAACATACGCGCAGGATCGATCATCAATTCCCGAATAGGTGTGCGCGGTGTATCTTCTATTTTTATTCCTGCGGTTTGTGTGCAACGTGGATTTTCGCCATTTCCTACCATTAGTTGCTCTAGTGTGGTCAGTCCCCAAAACACACCTGCTGCGGTCTTGCCTTTTATTTCTACACCTTTTTCGTTAAGGTTGAGCGTATAACTTTCATCGTTCACCAACGAATGATCCAAACTTAAATGAATCGTTGCCTTCGCGGTCTTTTTTACCTTGCCAACTTTCACATTTGCACGTGTTCGAAGCATTTCTTTTGCATAAATCATCTCGTTTTCTAAAGAGGCAGGAGCTACGATGCGCCCCACCGTATTCCAAATCAAGGTCTCGCCCGTTGCCTCTTGTTTTTGGGGCGTAGGAATCAAGTTAATCGCTGAACTTTTAAGCAAGGTTGCCGCTTCTATTTTCACAGCACGTGCGTTGGCTTTTAGGCTTTTATCTTCTTTTATCGTAAACTGTCCCCACACGTTGTTTTGACGATAACTTTTAGCCGCACCTGTGGGCACGAGTAACACACATCGTTTACAATTAACCCCATAAAAAGGCGCTGTTTCGGTAACGGGTGGAATGCTACTTTCGATGGTTATCTGACGCAACGATTGACAACCACGAAACGCGTAGGACCCAAGTTTTACCGCATTCTCAAATCGCAACGTTTCTAGGTTTTGACACCCCGAAAAAGCGACACTACCTATTTCCTCCAAACTAGAAGGGAATACGATCGTCCCCGATAGTTTTTTGCATGCAAAGAAAGCACTCGTGCCAATGCGCTGCACCTTTTTCGGCAGAACTACGGTCTTTAAAGTCGGATGTGAAAAAAACGCGTTATTCGGAATCTCTGTGCTTTTCGATTTTTGCAAATCCATACTCGACAGTTGTCGTGCAAGATCTCGGAGTTGACGGAAATCGGAGTTCCCCGTTGTGGTCAGTGCACCTGTCAACACTACATGGGTAGCGCTTGCTTTTTGCGAAGCTGATAGCTTCGTGAAGTTATCGGTGACAACATTTTCTGCATACGTTATGCTACTTATAAGAAAGCAGAAAGTGGCCAATCGTGTTCTTTTCATGGGTGTTTTTGATTTTAAATGGTGTTTTTATTCTCTTTCGAAGTCGCAAAAATAGCGATTTATATACAAACAAGCAACAAATAGCGTCCTTATCTGTATATAAATCAATTGCTTTTGAATATTCGATTGTTATTTTAAAGAATTCAGGGCGAAGAAGAAGAGATGGAATGCTCTTTTTCGTTCGCCCTGAAAACGTTAGGAATGATTACGCTTTTTCAAACTTTATATTCTCGTTGGTCAGCTGAAACTCACTGCTCATTTTTGAACTTTTCGTAAAACGCACATGTACCGATGTG